>NZ_JBMLSM010000198.1:0-8000 GCF_049240505.1 Novosphingobium sp. | reverse complement strand
GGGTTCAGCCTGACGCTCGCCGTAGAACACCGGCTGGAGAACCGGCGTGCCATCGCGGGAGAGCACCAGCACCATCCCTGCCTCGGCCTTGAGTTCGGCCGCGATGACGGGCGGCCGTGCCCGGATTTCCTGACATTCGCGTTCGATGGCCTCGATGGCGGCTTCGGCCGCAGCGACAGCCTCCTCGGCACTGTCCTCGTCTTCGAGGATCGCCGCATGTTCGTCATAGGAGGCATCGAGTTCGTCGAGCCTCGCCAGTTCCGCTTCGGTCAGTAGTGCCGGTTCGGCGGGAAGCCGGACCAGCCCTTCGACCAGATCGTGGCTGGCATAGGGATCTAGCGTGGGCTTGACCCAGGCGAGACCCTGCTCGGCGGCGAGAGCTTTGGCCTGCTCTTCCATCTTTGCCGCCGCGAGGCTCTCGAGCAACGCTACATCGACCCAGGATTCGCTGTTGTCATCATCGAACAGTTCGCGTTCGATCCGGCCGCCGGCGGCGATGTAGGCATCGCGACCAACGAGCCGGGCGCGCGGATCGCTGCCCCGGACGGTCCCCGAGAGAACCATGCGTCGGATGCTGTCGGGATTGGGCGCATAGTAGGCCGAGGAAACCTGTTCGAAGACGCGAGCCTGGATCTCCTGGTCCGAGGTCGCACCGAAGGCCTTGGCGATGTCGAGAGTGATTTGACCGGATGCAAGGGCCTCGAACACAACCGGCGCAAGCGTCGCGAGACGCAGACGGCCCTCGACGAAGCGGACCGTCAGGCCGAAGCGGCGCGCAACATCCTCGACAGTTGCACCGCTTGAGACGAGCGCCGCAAAAGCCTGGGCTTCGTCCGCTGGGTTCATGGCGAGGCGGTGGAAGTTTTCTGCCAAGCTGGTCTCGACCGCGGCTTCGGTACTGTCTTCGAGGACGAGGCAGGTAACTTCGTGATCGCGGTCGAGGATCTTTTCGTCTGCGAGTTCAAGCATGGCGCGGCGGCGGCGCTCGCCGGCTTCCACCTCAAACTTGCCCTTGGCGGCAGGCTTGACGATGAGATTCTGCAGCAGACCAAAGGCTGCGATACTGGCCTTAAGCTCACCATCTGCAGTCGGATCGCTGTGACGACGAACATTACGGGGCGACTGAACGAGTTTGTTCAGCGGGATCGACTTGATCATGGGACACACTCCTGATTGTGAGCCCGGCGCATCGACCATCGACGCCCAAATGGCTCAATCAGGGCAAAGCCCACTCTTCTCTGGTGCATCCGCAGCAAATTGCCCGATGGCTTCGGTCAAACGCGATTGAGCAGAGATGCGGACACTCCAGGAGAATGGGTTGCTGAGCTGACTTGATCGCGGCAGTTGGATTGCAGCCACGAAAGCCGCGGTACGGACTTCCCTATCATCCGAAAAGTTTGCGCCAGACATCCACGATCCAATCAAGCGTGCGTTTGACCAATGCGTTCGCGAACGGCTGCCCCGGTTTGGGTGCCGGTATGCGCGAAGGCAACGGTTTTGGAGCAGGGGGCCGCTTGAGCCTCCGGTCTCGCTCCCGCCCTGCCTCGATCGCACCGCGAGACATCTTTCCTGCCCAGAGAATTTCGCCCTGCTTGATCACATAATGTGAAGCGCAAGCGAAGTCGTGATTGCCGATCGAAGGCCAGATCGATGCAGCATCCCCTTCTATCGTCAGTCGATACTCGGTACGAACGAGGGGTGTGGACACTTCTTCCCCGCACCCGCATGCGCAATTATGCAACGCGACGCGGCATTCCTCCGAGACATACAGGATGCCGTCTTCGAGAATCTCGGGTATTTCATCCACGAAGACGGTTTTGAGCCTGTCGACCCGGGCCATTATGCGGCCCTATTCGAGATGTTGTTGCCCTCGATCATGTAGACCGAGTTCACCTCGTTCCGCTCGTCGCGAAAATAGTTCGACCAGCGCTTCCATCGCATGATCGCCATGATGGCGTTGAGCGAATTGACAGCGGCGATCTGAATATCTGTCCGGTAAAGGTCGTCCTCCTCCTTGTCATCGCCCAACGGCAGCAACCGTTCGACTTCGGACCAGGCCATGCCGGGGCGGATGAAGGTTGCTCGGGCGCAGCCATCAAGACAATCCTCTTCCAGGCCTACTCCGATCCCGGTATCGACGAAGGGGATCTCCAGCCGAAGCAATCCCTCGGCTATCTCGCGGCGTGAAGACCCCTTATCGACGCAGACGAATACGAAATCGAAGCCTGCCAGCTCGTCCACATTAGCCGCTGTCACCCGAACAGGATGCGCGGTGATGCCCGTGTGCATCCGGGCATAGACCTGTGCGTAATAGTCGACCTTGTAGGGGAAACCCTTGAGCAGTTCCGGCTCCGGTGAGCCAGGCGACCGGAACAGATTGTGGTTCAAGAGCTGGTCGCCATCATAAAGATGGATTTCGGTAACCCAGGTCTTCGCCAGCAGATCGAGCAGAAACGATCCGGTTCCGCCAAGACCGATGATCGCGACCCGTCCCTTCAGCTTGCGGTTCACGCCGCCAATTCGATAGCGGGCCGAGGCGGAATCGGGAATGGCGAACGGGCTATCGTCATTGGCGATCATCGCCTTGGCATGGGTCCGGGCGTTGGCGGTCCGATCGAGAGACCGGGCAGCGCCGCCGATCAGTCGCTCATAGGCGACCACCTTGTCATAGATATTTTCGTACCGGTGGGTGACCTCGGGCTTGGACGAGAGATAGTGATCCACGTCCATCTCGCCGCAGCGCTGTTTCTGGGAATTGTTGATGATGTTCCCCATGGGGGCGCCGTTGCGATGGCACGGCGTCCCCCCTGCGAAATACATCGTGTGATCGCCTTGCGGCGTTGCCGTGAGGCCCGTGCCGTCTAGCGACAGGGCGCAGGTGAGCACGCCCCTTGCCAAATTTCCGTCAACCGTGACGTGCGGAATACTCCGCACGATCAAGTGGCTGTTGCGCACCTCGATCTCGAAGCCCTCCTCAACGAGGCGCTTGAGATGGGGATCACGACTTATCAGAGCGGCGGACATTGAAGACCATCCCTTTCTTCACCTGAATGGTCTCGCCTTCGACGAGATCGCCCTCGGCGCCATGGACACCGTGGAGATAGGTGATCGTGTAGTTGAAGTTCTCAAAGTCAGGGTTGGGGTAAGCGATCGCCGCGATCTCGCGGTAGCTGTGCGGGCGCTTTTCCACGCTCCGGGGCCGCCCGTTGACCTTAATGGTTACCGTCTTGGGTTCACGGCTGCGGATCCGCTCGACCCCGGCGCCATCCAGCGTCACCTCCCCATCGCTGGGGATGACGGCATCGCCAGCGCTGTCGAGGATGAGCTCAAGCTCTTCGTCGATCTTGCCATAGCGATAGATGTCGGCGGCGAGGATCGTCGGGGAACCCCATTCCCAGCCCCGCTCATTGACGGTGAAGTTGTAGGTGCGGTCGCCGGCGAATGAGAGAAAGACCGCGATCTCGCCGGTTGCGAACTTGACCTCCTCCTCGATGCTGATCGAACGGGCGAGGCCGCCTTCGATCTGGATCAGAACGAAATCGCTGGCAGGTTCAAGCCCCGCAATCTCGCGGATCTGGCTACCGTCCAGAAACTTGTCTCCGGTGCCATGAAGGACACCGTTGACGCTAAACTGAAATTTGTCGTGGCCCTTGGCCATAACGGTGCTCCATATTCTGCCGACTCTTGATCCCGAATCCACCATGGACTAGGATCAGCATCGAGTCCCGATGCGGACTATCTACATCGGGACTGATTTGCGTTTCAAGTCCAAATCTGGATGAGAGGGAGAATTATGCGTGGTTAAGCTCGAACCCACCGCCCAATCGGGCGAGGGGAGGCCCGCGATTCCAGCGGCAATGGAGGCATTCCAAGGGCTGGCGGAATTATGGCAGCTGTCGACCGAGGACCAGTTGCTACTGCTCGGGTCACCCGGCCGATCGACCTTTTTCAAATGGAAGAAGGATGGCGGATCGCTCCCGCGCGACACGGTCGAACGCGTTTCCCACCTACTGGCGATTCATAAAGCGCTCGAGATTCTGTTGCCCGACACTCGCGCTGCCGATGGTTGGATTCGCCGGCACAATGCCCAGTTCAACGGGCAAAGTGCCCTTGATGTCATGCGCGGCGGTCAGGTGATGGATATCTATCGCGTGAGACAATATGTGGATGCGCAACGTGGCGGATGAATTCATTGCGGTAGATATCGAGCAGCCCTTCTTCACGCTCATTCCATCGCGTTTCCCCACCATCGACGTGTTCGCCCGTGTGGCAAATGATCGCAGCGAAGCGCTGGCCGAGATTGAATCGCTGACCAATCCGCGCTTGCGCGAACGGAATCGTCTGATGAACGGGGCGAAAGTCGTGGATGGAAATGGTCCGCTTCTGCAAAACTGGAACCACGCGCCATTCACCTACCCGAACCCGGACGGCACGCGTTTCTTCGACGCGGATCGCCCCGCGCTCGAGCTGGCCGCGGATATGCAAACGGCATTGGCCATCTCGATCCGAAAGCGCGAGACGTTCCTCAGCAAGACTGGTGAAGCGCCGATTGGCCTGGAAATGCGCGAACTCTCGCGGCAGGTGAAGGGACGATTTGTCGATGGGCGTGACTGGGATCCCGAGCTTGATCTTACAGAACGGCGTCGGCGCGGTCTTCTGATTGCGGAAGCGGGCTTCGATGGTCTGCTTTTCAGGCCTGCCGAGCGACCATCAGGCCTCTGCGTGAGCGTGCTTAGAGGCGACGTGCTGGAGCGCGCCGTTCAACGCGATCATTTCAAGTTCGTTTGGGATGGCAGTCGCGTCCGCACGGTTTACTCGTTTGCCTCCGACGTCCAATATTCCCCGGAAGATCTGTGCGGGATAGACCAAGTTCTTGCCGCTTAGTGATGAAGCTATGACCCGGCCCTCTGAACCGATGTCCAGTTTGGAAGGCCTATCCGGCTTCCTTGGACGCCTGCTCTTAATCGGCAATTGCTGTCAGTCATTGCTAGGCAGGTCGACGATACGGAAAACAGCCCCTGATCCGGCATCACGCACGAGGTCGACGCGCGCGCCATCCCAGTGGTAGTCAAGGTGCCGCCCCTGGAGAGGATTTGACGCGCAGTCCGGGTAGAAGAGCGCGACGCATTCCCCGCCGGTGTGCCGGATGCTCGGGTAGGCAATGCCGTTTGATCCCGCGGCCTTGAGGTGCCGCGCGACCGCTTGGGATGCGGCATAGCTGTGGGGATCGAGCGCCGGAACCGGCTCCCCCGCCAGAGTTCGGAGATCATGCAAGTCAGCATCGACTGACATGACGATCTCCCGGAACTGCGAGGTCCAGCCAGGTGCTTCCTTCGTCCGGGCCATGAAGCGGGCATGGTGGTGGATCGTCTCGAACAGTGCGGTCTCGAACCGGTCGCCCAAGTAGAGCACGCCGTAACTGCCATCGGTAAAGCGGCTTGGCCGATCCGTGCTGACGTGGGTGAACGGCGCCATGAGGTAGGACGCGCCATTACCGCCGACGCGGCGTTCGACCGGAATTAGGTCGAGATTGCCAATAGTCGCCATGATGCGCGGATTGGTCTTCTGCTCTGCCGAGATCAGCAGCGGCCAGTCGGCTGGATCTGCGATGTCTTCGAACAGGTCGATCGGCGGAAAGGCGCTGCGGATGATCCTGACAGCGCCCTTCCACTCAACTCGAGAAACGGGGATATCCGCCGTTTCGTTCACCAGCCACCACGCTCGGCGTCGAGGTAGCGACGCACCCGCATGATATCGGTGAGTTCGCCCCCGAGCATCGCGTCGAGCGCACTGGATCCGCCAAACGCATCGTTGGCCGACCTGATCCAGGCATAGCTGCGGGTTGCCTCCGAGAAGATGATCCGAAGCGCCTTATGAATGCCCATCAGGTTGGACAGCCGAGCGCGGCCATCGCGCGAAACGCGCCCGGGGCCTTCGGCTTTCCAGCGGCGATAGGATCGCACCGGCATGTCGAGCAGCGTTGCCGCCTGCTCGTCGGTCAGCTCCCATTTGCCGAACAGATTGAGGACTGCCCGAAACATGGCAGCTGCTTCGTCCTGGGTAATCGGATCGGCACGGAATGCGGTAACGGCAGTATCAACGGGTTGCAGGGCCAGCATGGCAAATCTCCATATGGCATCATATGCGTCAATCAATGCCATCTGGCAATGATCTATGTGGATGATGCCAATCTGGCAATCACGTTCGCCGCGCCCTCGATCGGCACGAACAGCCGCGTCTGGTAGCGGATGATTTCCGTAAAGCAGCCTTGGGCCTTGTACCAGTCGAGGTGAGCCGCACTCCATCCGGTAAGTTCAATTCGCTGTGAGCTATTGACCAGGCTCCGCTTGACCATGAGCTGCTCGCGGCCAGTGAATTCCATCGGTCGACCGGTCGCGAGAACGGCCTGTACGATGTCGTCGGCGGAGAGCGATTGCTCGCGTTCCAGACCCAGCGCTCGGCACAGTTCCGGAACGCAATGGACCGGAACCTCCCGGCCGAGGAGCGACCGACCATCCGCCGCCGATATGCGACTGACCCTCACGAAATCCGAAGGAAGCTTGTCCCAGACCGGCAGCAGAAGGCCCGTCGCAAGATAGAGGCGCTCGCGCTTGTGGTTGGTCCGCGCTTCCTCGACTTCGGCTGCCCAGGCTTCGCGGAAAGCATCGACGGAGATTCCCTCCCAGCTGCTCTCAGCCAGCTGATCCTCGGTGATGTGGCTGCGTTTCAGCGGGCGCAGCAATTCGAAGCGGGCCACGCGCGTGCCGTCATCGGCAAGAATGCTGCGGGCGGGCACGAGCAAGGCAACGCGGCCTGAGCGGGCATTCCGAACAGGCCGCTGCCGTGGCACAGCAAGGCCGTGGAGTTCCTCGAGCCGCTTCAGTGTAAGCGGCTTCAAAGCTCTGGCAATTTCCAGTTCCAGCAGATGGGTGGTCGCGCCCGACGCCGGATCCGTGCGCAGCAGCGTGTCCGACAGGACCGTGAAGTCCTCGACCGCGATGGTCTCAAGGCCGAGATCGAGCGTGCCGGCCTGACGCGCGGCATCAATCCGCGCCTCGACCAGCCCCATGAACTCGTCAAAGATCGCGTTCTGCAGGGCAATCGGTAACGCGAGGATGCGATTGAGCCAGCGCTGGATCGACGGAAGATCATCGACCATCGACCCGTCGGGTGCTTCAATCCTGAGGCCGGTCAGCTCTTGGAAGCACCCTAACGAGACCGCTTCGAGCTTGCCGGTGAACAAGAGGCCGAACCAGCGGTGGAGCGCTTCCTTGGCGTAGATGCTCTCGAGATTGTCGGCCGGATCGAACAGGTTCTGACCGCCGGTCTGGCGCTGCCCGCGCGTCAATGCACCGAGGCCGTCGAGGCGCCGCGCGATCGTCGAGATGAAGCGCCGCTCGCCGCGCACATCGGTCGTTACCGGTCTGAACAGCGGCGCCGATGCCTGATTGGTGCGATTGGTCCGCCCCAAACCCTGAATCGCGGCGTCAGCGCGCCAGCCCGGTTCGAGCAGGAAGTGCACGCGGCGGGCCTGGTTCCTGGCGGCGAGATCGGCATGGTAGCTGCGCCCCGTTCCTCCGGCATCGGAAAAGACGAGGATGCGCTTGGTGCCGTCCATGAAAGCCTGGGTTTCGGCGACGTTGGCGCGAGGCGAACGGGATTGGAGCTTCTGACGACCATCGCGGCCGACGATGAGCCGGCGCGTCCGGCCAGTCACTTCCGCCACCTGCTCGACGCCGAAGCTTTCGATAATAGCATCAAGTGCTGTCGCGATCGGCGGCAAGGCGCAGAGCTGCTCTATCATCCGGTCGCGCGCGGCCAGTGCTGATCGGCAGAGCACCGGCGCGCCGTGCTCGTCGCTCATCGGCTCGGAGCGGGGATTGCCGTTTTCGTCGGTGAAGACCGCCATCAGCCGGACAGGAAAGCTTTTGGCGAGGTAGTCGATCACATATTCTTTGCAGTCGCAGTTTATGTCGAGCGTGGCGGCGGTAGGCGCAGGT
>NZ_JBMLSM010000197.1:0-6478 GCF_049240505.1 Novosphingobium sp. | reverse complement strand
GACAACACAGACGTCCGGCTTCACATCACCCATCATTCGCCAGCAACTCCACGATTCGGCGCGAAGTCTGCCCATCCCCGAACGGGTTGTGCGCGCGCGCCATTGCCGAATAGGCAGCCTTATCGTCGAGCAGGATGAAGATTTCGGAAACGATGCGATCCACATCGGTGCCAACGAGCTTTGCGGTGCCTGCGGTGACGCCTTCGGGGCGCTCGGTCGTCTCGCGCATGACGAGGACGGGTTTGCCAAGCGCGGGCGCTTCTTCCTGCACGCCGCCCGAATCGGTCAGCATGATCTCGGCAATGGAGAGCAGGCGGGCGAAATGCGGGTAATCGAGCGGTTCGATCATCGCCACATTAGCAAGGCCCGAAAGCGCCGCGTCCATCACCTTGCGCACGTTGGGGTTGGGGTGAACCGGGAAGACCAGCGCCACGTCATCGCGCGCGGCAATGCGGCGAATGGCTTCGGCAATGTTTTCAAGCCCGCCACCGAAGTTTTCGCGGCGATGGCTGGTGACGCCGATGATGCGTTTGCCGGCAAATCGCGCTTCGATTTCTGCAAGACCGGAGGCGAGGGCGGGTTCGGCGGCGATTTTCGCGGTGACCCAGTGCAGCGCGTCGATCACGGTATTGCCGGTGATATGGACGGCGGCGGGATCGACGTTTTCGGCCAGCAGGGCGGCGGCGGAAACGTCTGTCGGCGCGAAGTGCAGCTTGGCGATGGTGCCGATGATCTTGCGGTTCACCTCTTCGGGCCAGGGGTGATAGATGTTGTGGCTGCGCAGGCCCGCTTCGACATGGGCGACGGGCAGCTTGCGGTAATAGGCGGCCAGCGCGCCGGACATGGCGGTGGCGGTATCGCCCTGAACCACGACCCAATCGGGCTGCACTTCGTCCATCACTTTGCCAAGGCCGGTGAGCAGCGCGGCGGTGAGCGCGTCCAGCGTCTGGTCCGGGCGCATAAGGTCAAGGTCGTGATCCGGCACGATGCCTGAGATTTCCAGAACCTGATCGAGAATGCCGCGATGCTGTGCCGATACGCAGGCGACGACGCGGAAGCGCGGGTCATCGCGCAGGGCGTGGACCACGGGGAACAGCTTGATCGCTTCGGGGCGGGTGCCGAAGATCAGAAGGATTGTCTTGACCATATCGGCCTCAATAATCCGTGAGTGTTAACCGTGAAATAAGAGCCTCGATTTAAGCATGGCCGGGATTGGACGCGCATAGCGTCAACCATGAAAGGCCATTTGCCCCGTGACCGTACAGTTTCCGCCGCTTGCGCCTGCCTCTGCACATGGCCTCGATCCGCTGGTTAATGCCAACACCCGCGTGGTTGTGCTGGGGTTGGGCTATGTCGGCCTGCCGCTGGCAGTTGCGCTGGCCAAGCAATTCTTCGTGACCGGGTTCGACATCGACCAGCAGCGAATCGGTGAGCTGTCCGAAGGGCATGACCGCACGCGCGAGATCGAGCCGGAGCGGCTGGCGAAATCGAGCCTTGGGCTGGTGAGCGATGCCAATGTCTGTCCGCCGAGCGACTTCTATATTGTGACCGTGCCGACGCCGATCGACGGGCAGAACCGGCCCGATCTGCGACTGGTGGAAGCGGCATCGCGCACCGTGGGCAAGATGCTGCGCGCTGCGGTTGACGAGGGTCGCGCGCCGGTGGTGGTCTATGAAAGCACGGTCTATCCGGGCGTGACCGAGGATATCTGCGGACCGATCCTTGAGCAGGTTTCGGGCCTGAAATGCGGGGTGGATTTCTTCCTTGGCTACAGCCCCGAACGCATCAATCCGGGCGACCGCGAACATACCATCGACCGTATCACCAAGGTGGTTTCCGGCCAGACGCCCGACGTGCTTGAGCGGGTGGCCGATCTTTATAATGCCATCACCAGCGGCGGGGTGTTCCGCGCGGCATCGATCAAGGCGGCTGAGGCGGCCAAGGTGATCGAGAATGCGCAGCGCGATATCAACATCGCCTTCATGAACGAGATCACGCAGATCTTTTCAAAGATGGACCTCTCCGTCTGGGACGTGCTGGCGGCGGCGGGGACGAAGTGGAACTTCCTGCCGTTCACGCCGGGTCTGGTCGGCGGGCACTGTATCGGGGTGGACCCCTATTACCTTTCGGCGCGGGCCGAGGCGCTGGGGCATGATCCGCAAGTGATCCTTGCCGGGCGCGGGGTGAACGATGGTATGGCCAAGTGGCTTGCGGGCGAATTGCACGCGCAGCGCGGCGGCAAGCCCGGCAGCGTGCTGGTGCTGGGGCTGACCTTCAAGGAAAACGTTCCCGATCTGCGGAATTCCAAGGTGGCAGATGTGATCGCCGAACTGCAGGCGCTGGGGCATCAGGTGGCGGTGCATGATCCGCACGCCGATGGGGCCGAAGCGTTGCTGGAATATGGACTGCATCTGGCGGGCGATGCCTTTGAGCAGACTTATGACATGGTGTTTCTGGCCGTGCCGCATAAGTATTATCTGGCTGCCGGGGCCGAGCGGATTGCGGCACTGGTGGCGCCGGGGGGCACGCTGGCGGACCTTAAAGGTGTGCTGGGTGAGCGGGCCGACTGGCGGCTTTGAGCGTTTCCGTCATGTCCTGCGCCCCCGCGAAGGCGGGGGCCTCGGTGGTGTTATGGAGCGGTGGTTGAAAGCGCCACGTGTTACGCAAGGGTCGCGTAAAAGGCCTGAGGCCCCCGCCTTCGCGGGGGCGCACCAGTTTTCGTAGTTTGGTCCAGTTTTGAAGGTAAGTTGCCAGCATGAAAGTCCTTGTTACCGGAGCCGCGGGCTTCATCGGCTATTCGCTCATCACTCGCCTGCTGGCGCGCGGGGATGAGGTTGTCGGCGTCGATGTGGTCAACGATTACTATGACCCGGCGTTGAAGGAAGCGCGGCTGGCGCGGTTGGTGGAGCAGGGGGGCAAGCGCTTCAGCTTTTGCCGCACCGACTTTGCCGATTATCCGGCGCTGACCGCCGCACTGGCGGACAAGCAGTTCGAACGCATCGTCCACCTCGGCGCGCAGGCTGGCGTCCGCTATTCGATCGAGAACCCGCACGCCTATGTGCAGGCCAACCTTGTCGGCCATCTGAACCTGCTGGAAGTGGCGCGGCATCGCGGGGCGGAGCACATGGTCTATGCCTCGTCATCGTCGGTCTATGGCGGGAATACCAAACTGCCCTTTTCGGTGGAGGACCGGGTGGATCACCCGCTCTCGCTCTATGCCGCCACAAAGAAGGCGGACGAGCTGATGAGCGAGACATATGCGCACCTCTATCGTCTGCCACTGACGGGGCTGCGGTTCTTCACCGTTTATGGCCCTTGGGGGCGGCCTGACATGATGATGTGGCTGTTCACCAAGGCTATTCTGGCGGGCGAGCCGATCAAGGTGTTCAACCACGGCGACATGTACCGCGATTTTACTTATGTTGATGATATCGTTTCAGGCGTGATGGCCTGCCTCGACAATCCGCCGCCCGATGATGGCGCGATGAAAGCAGGCGGCAGCGAAAAACCGCACCGGCTTTACAACATCGGCAACCACAAGTCCGAACACCTGATGAAAGTGATCGGCATTCTGGAAAGCGAACTGGGCCGCAAGGCGGAGATGGAAATGCTCCCCATGCAACCGGGCGACGTGCGCCAGTCTTTTGCCGATATTGACGCGATTTCAGGCGATCTGGGGTATCGGCCTACGACCAGCATCGATGTGGGCGTGCCCAACTTTGTGCGGTGGTATAAAGAATTTCATGGGGTTTGAGGGGATTAAGGAAAGCGTGTTGTCATCACTTTTCCACCGTTTTCCAGCGCGTCTTCCATCAGACTTTTGGCCTGCACAATACACCCGGTTGCGAAGATCAACTTCATATCATCCTCTGCACTTCCCTTGAGGAAAGGCGCAAATTTGTGAAGTGACGCTTTTAGAGCAGGATGGTCAAAGTCCAGCGGCAAGAAGCGATGCGCAAATGCATTCCTGATATCTTTAATAGCAAGGATTCTGCCGTGGTTTTGAGGGCCGAATATGGCCAAAGCCAAACCCATTTGGATTTTTGCAGAGAAAGAACCGAATGGAGCATTTGGACCTCGAAACCACCCGTCAGCAATGTCTTTCCCCGGATCAACAATTCGGCATCTTATGGCGATTTCGAGACACTCTTCGACTAATGCGGCTCCCATAATTGCGCAGCTTCGATCGTCTACCTCAATTAACGTTTTCAGATACTCTTTCACATTCCCCATTTCAGGTTTTTCGCGGGTTAAACTCTGAATCGAAGGCATTTTCTTCCCGCGAGCTGCCTCGTGTGAGGTCCTATCTTTCCGCATTTTTGCCGTAGCCTCGTCCGCATGGTTTTCGACTTGGGATCAAAAGTTCACACCTGAACGAAAGATCGCATTTTTGCATCAGCAAACAAGAAAAACGATTAGATTTACCCGGCGAAACCTACCCCTCATCCGCAAAGGCCGACAAGAACCCATAGCCCGTTGCCACCAGCCGCACGGGGCAGTCCAGATCGGCCAGCATGGCGCGGGTGGTTTCGCGGTTGGTTATGATCCGCCAGCGTTCGTGGGCTGCGACTTTGCCGGCTTGCGCCAGATCGAGTGCGGCGAGGAATTCGCTTGGGCTGGGGGCGCAGGTTGCGAGGCCTTCTCCGGCCAGCGCGGCTTCGGTGAAATCGAGGGCTGCGGCGAGGCGTGCCTTGGTGTTGACGTCATCGATCATCGCGCGTCGGTGCTCGGTCAGGATGGTGCGGATTTCGGGCGCAGCCGCTCCGCCATCGCGTTCCAAGACGGGAAGGTTAGCGGCCCATGCTTCGGGCGGGCAGCGGCGTTTTTCGGGTGTCATCGCTTCGAACGGGCGGCTTTCCAGCGGATAGATGCGGCAGATGCGCGGGCGGGCTTTGTAGTTGCCGCAGCGCATGTCTGGCAGCAGGTGGGGGCAAGGGCCTTCGTGCCGGGCGACGAGGCGCAGATTGATCCGAAATGGCACTTCGCCGACCATTGCGGGGATCGTGGTGGCTTTGCGCCACTGGATTGCGGGATCGGTTTCGTCGGCATCGTCAGCCCATGCCCAGCCTTCGGCCAGCAGATCGACCTGATGGCCGTTGGCGGCCCAGACCTGCGCTTCATCGACCGACAGCGTGAGGCGCAGGTCATGGCAGCAGCGCCCGCATTGCGTGCAGTCGAAAGTGATCTCCATCACGGCAGTTAAGCGGAGAGCGAGCGCGGGAGACAGCGCAGTTCCCGCCGTTCTGGATTGAAAAGCCCCGGTCCTTGCGAACCGGGGCCTTTCGTGTGTGGACAGGCAGCTTGAGGGAGAGGGAGCGCTGCCTGCCCTTATCGTGATCTTGCGATCAGAAGCGCACGCCCAGCGTGACGTTCCACGTGCGCGGATCGCCGTAGTAGGCGGTCTGGATGTTGCCGACCGAACTGAATTCCTGCCCATCGGTCTTGTAGAGCGTGTTGCCGACGTTGCGCAGCGTGCCGCGCAGGTAGAACTTGTCGAAATCGACCTGAGCATAGAGATTGCCCAGCCAGTAGCCGTCTTCGGTAAGGCCGGGGCGGTTGTCTACCGAGAGGAAGTGCTTGTCGACAAAGCGTGCGTCGCCGCCCAGCGTGAGCGAGGCTTCGCCCAAGGGCACGCGGTATTCACCGCCAAGGCGCAGGGTGAGCGGCGGGGCGAAGGCCGGGCGGCAGGTGATGGCCTGACCGGTGGGGTTGCAGCTGAACGCCGGTGCGCGGCGGCCGTCGTTGAACTCCTTGTAATCGGCATCGAGGTAACCGATCGAGGCGAACAGGGTGACCGGATCGGCGGGGCGCACGTTCATGTCGAACTCGAAGCCCTGAATGCGCAGCTTGCCAGCATTGAGCACGGGGAAGCTGCCGCCGGTGATGCCGGTGTTGCCACCGCCGACGCGGGCCTGAAAGTTTTCGTAATCCGAATAGAACGCGGCTGCCGACAGGTTCACACGGCCATCGAGGAACGAGCCTTTCGCGCCGACTTCATAGGTCCACACAGTTTCGGGCTTGAACGTGGGGACGACGACGGTTGCGCCGTTCACCACCTGCGTCACATCGCCGATGCCGTTGACGCGGCCATTGAAGCCGCCCGATTTGAAGCCGCGGCTGGCCGAGGCATAGACCATCGTGTTCTGCGAAGGCTTGTACGAAAGCGTTGCGGATGGGGTCCACGCTTCGTAGGTCACGCTGTCAGCCGTGTTGAACGGCGCGGGCAGGTTGTTCGGGAAGGTGAAGGTGCTGCGGATCACGATAGCCGGGAAGACCGGGCTGGACGTGGTTGCCGTGGTGGTGCGGAAGTATTCCTTCGTCTCGCGCGTGTAGCGCAGGCCTGCTGTCAGCGCGAGCGCATCGGTGAAGTCATAGGTCAACTGGCCGAAGGCGGCGTAGGACTTGGTGTTCTGCTCGTCATCAATCGTGCGCAGGAAGTTCAGCGGCGTGTTCACATAGCGCAGGTAGCTGTCGGCAT
>NZ_JBMLSM010000196.1:0-12878 GCF_049240505.1 Novosphingobium sp. | reverse complement strand
TCTGGCAGGATCTGCGAAAATGCGCCAAGCATGGCCTCGTACATACGGAAGCATATGACGCCGCGTGCGCCGCAGGCCGCCGGTTCGTTTGGGTTGACGATAGACCCTTTCGGCGCCTTGACCGTGATGGCCCGCATGTAACCTTCACAGTTCGGGATCGCGACGCCAATGGCGCAGCGCACCGCGAGATAGGCCATGGCATGCGTCGTCGGCATTGGGCCGTTGATCGCAGCCTTGACCTGAGGGGATGTCCCCTCCCAGTCGACGATGATCTGGTCGCCGGCAACGGTGAGAGCGCACTTGAAGCGGATAGGTGTCGGGTTTTCCCCCAATCCGTCCAGGAAGTCCTCGAACTCGTATGTGCCATCCGGCAGGGCGCTGATCTCGGCACGGATGAGCCGCTCGGCGTAGTCGTGCAGTTCGCCGGTGTAGAGCCGGAAATCCTCCACGCCGTAGCGCTCGATGAGCTGCCGCAAGCCTTTCTCGCCATTGCCGCAGGCAGCAATTTGCGCGCGCACATCCCCAAGAACCTCGACTGGCTGGCGGGAATTCTTCGCGATGATCTGGAAGATAACTTCGCTGGGCACACCAGCATCATGCAACTTCAGGATGGGGATCCGCAGCCCCTCCTGATAGATCTCTGTTGCGAAGACCGCCATGCCGCCAGGTGCAAGCCCGCCGACGTCACATTGGTGGGCCAGCGTGGCGATGTAACCTTCGACATTGCCACCAACGAAGACCGGCTTGACGATGTAGAAGTCCGGCAAATGCATTCCGCCGGCGCCATACGGGTCATTGAAAATGAAGATGTCCCCGTCGGCCATGCGACCGCTGAACTGTGAGACGAGCGCACGCATCGCGTCAGGGAACGAGCCGAGATGCACGGGTGTTGTCAGGCCCTGCGCGATGGTTCGGCCCTCGCGGTCGCAGACAGCCGTGGAGTAATCCATCGCGTCGCGGACGATGTTGGAATAAGCCGAGCGCATTATGACAAGCGCGAGTTCGTCAGCGATCGAGCCGAGCGCGTTCTGGATAACGTCCAGCGTGATTGGGTCGAAGCGTTTGCTCATGCCCGCGGCTCCAACGTAATGACGATATTGTTCCAGCGATCCGTGCGCGCGGAGGCTCCGGGTGGCACAAGGCAGGTGGAATCGTATTCCTCGATCAGCAGAGGCCCGGCGCGCTCGGCTGCGCGCAGGTCGGCCCGGCGCAGCACCGGCACAACATGCAGGCCGCGTGCTTTGCCGAAGTAGACCTCACGCGTCACCGGCTGCGCTTCTGCATCAATCGTATCCGGTGCCCCGCCCAACTCCTCTGAAGGCTGGGGCGTGCGCACGCTGGCAACGATGCGGATGCTGACAAGCCCGACTGGCTCGGTCGTGGACATGTGCGAATAGGTCTTGTGATGTTCGTTGTGGAAGGCGGAATCGATCTCCGTCATCACGGGGACGCCGGTGCCCGGCACTGGGACGGTCAGTTCATAGGCCTGCCCGGCATATCGCAGGTCGGCAAATCGGCGCACCTCGATATCCTCCGGTGGAAAGCCTTCGGAGGTCAGCGTGGCGACGGCGTTGCGCGAGAGTTCCGCATATGCCGCCTGCAATTCCTCCGGATCGCACTCGGTGGTGAGAGCGGGATAGGAGCGCACAAGTTCCTGCTCGTGATCGGCCATCAGGAGACCACAGGCGCTCAGGACTCCGGAATGCGGCGGCACAAGCACACGCGCCATCGAGAGCTCGTGCGCAATCATGGCTCCGACAAGAGGGCCATTGCCGCCGAAGGCGATCAGCGTGTAGCCGCGTGGATCGCGGCCACGATAGGTCGATACCGATTTGACCGCGCGGACCATGTTGGCGACGGCGACAGTAACGGCACCATAGGCGCCATCGTGCAGATCAATGCCGACCGGGTCTGCGACCTGCTCGCGAATTGCCTGCCGCGCGATCTCTCCGTGAAGACCAAGTGCGCCGCCGACCAGATACTTGCTGTTGACATAGCCCAGCGTGAGGAAGGCGTCGGTCAGGGTCGCCACCTTCCCACCCTTGCCATAGCAGACCGGGCCTGGCTCGGAGCCTGCGCTTTCCGGGCCGACCTTGAGAGCGCCTCCCTTGTCGAACCAGATCATGCTGCCACCGCCCGCGCCGATCTCTGACACGTCGATGAAAGGCAGCTTGATCGCGTAGCCCGCGCCGCGCACGAGCTTGCTTGACAGGTTGATGCCGGCACCAACTTCGAACTCGCTGGTCTTTGCCGGTTCGGCATCCTCAATGATCGCGGTCTTGGCGGTCGTGCCGCCCATGTCGAGCGTGATGATGTTGGGCAGGTCGAGGCGCTTGGCAATGCGTGCAGCCGCGATGACACCGGCAGCCGGGCCGGATTCGACCAGATAGGCCGGCTTGTTCATGGCGGCCTTCAGGCTCATCTGGCCGCCGCCAGATGTCATGACGTGCAGCGCACGACCCGTACCGAATTCGATCAGTCTCTCCTCAAGGCGCTTGAGGTAGGCCTTCATGACCGGGCCGAGATATGCGTTGATGACCGTGGTGCTGGTGCGCTCATACTCACGCATCTCCGGCAGAATCTCATGCGAGCATGTCACGAACACTTTGTCGCCGAGCACTTCTTCGACGATGGCACGCACGCGCTTTTCATGCGCGGGATTGGCGTAAGAATGCAGCAGACAGATGGCTACCGCCTCAGCACCAGAGGCTGCGATGCGTGCTGCTGCAGTGCGCACGCTGTTCTCGTCGAGCGGCCGCCAGACCTGGCCCAAGGGGCCGAGTCGCTCGGCTACCTCGAAGCGCAGTTGGCGCGGCACAAGCGGAGCCGGCTTTACATAGGCAAGATTGTAAAGCTCCGGCACACGCACGCGCCGGAATTCCAGGATATCGCGAAAGCCCGCCGTGGTGATGAGCGCCGTCCGCGCGCCCTTGGCCTCGAGCACGGCGTTGGTGGCAGTGGTTGTGGCGTGTACAACGACGTCGACCTCTTCGGCGCGAATGCCATTTGCTGCAAGGAGTTCAGCTACGCCTTGCGCGCTGCCACGGCTGAGATCGCCGGGGGTCGAGGCCACCTTTCGCACAAGGATCCGCCCGTCCGCGCCGATGGCAACGACGTCGGTAAAGGTTCCTCCCACATCGATGCCGACGCGGTACGATCTTTGGAATTGCATGTCCATGATGAACGCCCGAACGGCCCGGCACCAGAACGGCACGAGCAATCGAATGACGTTTTGCGCCAGGACAGGGAACCGGTCTAATCCTGAATTTGGATTCCGCCGATCAAATTCTTTGATCCGCTGCGAGGCGTTCAAGACTGGCTCGCGCAACCTTTATCGTCGTGTCCGTGATCTGCTGCGTAAGCCAGACATCGGCATCGCGCGAGGCGTTAACGTAGAAGTCGAGCGGGGGAAGCTTGATGCCGGCATCGAGGATGACCATGCGCCCATCAAGCAGTTCCTGCTGCAGGACCGCCGGCGGCAGCACGCAGGTGCCAATGCCATCAAGCCCCATGCGAACAATGCCGGCAATCGCCGAACTGGCGAACATGCGCGCAGTTGCGAATCCGTTTCGGTCGAGAAACTCGCGGATGGTGCCATAGGGCGCGGTACCGCGCCGGAAGGTGATGACCGGATAGGCGGTGAGTGACGCCAGATCTGCGCCGTTCCGTTCGATCGGTAGCGATGTGCTCGCCATCCACGCCATCGGGAAGGCACAGAGAAATTCCGAACGAATCTTCGGGTCGTTGCAGGGGCCATTGGTGATCGCGATATCGAGCCGGCCAGTCGAAATCCCTTCTCGCAGATTGGTGGTCGAATCGACCTCGACATCGAGCGTCAGCGTTGGGTGGTTGCGCGAAAGTGTGTCGACGAGGATCGCAAGCCATGTATGGACGATGGTTTCCGGAACGCCGATCTTGAGTGCGACCTTGTAGGAGGTGTTCCCCCCGACCGCGCGCACCATGTCGTCTTTCAAGGCCAGGATCCGCTCTGCGTAGCGCAGCAATTCCTGCCCCGACGGAGTAAGCACGCCGCGGCGCGGGCGCGTTTCGAACAATTGTAGGCGCAGGTCCTCTTCGAGCAGTGCGATCCGTGCCGAGATCGCCGGCTGGGTCATATTGAGCTTTTCGGCGGCAAGGCGAAAGCCGCCTAGCCGTGCCACCCAGACAAAGGTCTCGAGGTTTCGCAGATCGATCATGCGCAACATCCTGTCGCGCGTCTTTAAACCTGTAAAGCAGCCGATAAATAAATCTGATGATGGCTATACAAACAGGGGATTGGACAGCCCCCGTCAGCCACATGCACATTGGTCGGGTAACGCGGGTTTCTGCGGACTTTAAGCCGGCCACGCGATCGCGGTTCTATCCGGACAGCAGCGACAAGACACGGCGGAATCCCTGGAGCCTATCCCTGCGCAAGTGCCTGATGGCACTTGCGATCATCCTGTGGAGGGACTGAAATGAACCTGCGACTTTTTCTTTCTGCCGGCCTGCGCGTTGCTGTGGGTCTCAGCCTTCTCCCGCTCGCACTGGCGAGCGCGGAAGCTCAGGTCCAGAGCAAGTACGACCGGGTGCTGCAGAACAAGAAGATCATTGCCGGTGCACAGGAGGGCACGCCTCCGTTCGGCTATGTCGATGAGAAGGGCGAGCTCGCTGGCTGGGCGGTCGATCTCAGCAAGGCACTGCACGTCCTGATCGAGAAGAAGATGGAAACCAAGCTGGAACTGGAGTTCCGAAAGGTCACGCCGCAGACCCGTATCCCGCTCATCGTCAACGGTTCGCTCGACTGGGTGCTCGGCTCGACCGGGAAGACTGTCGAGCGCGAGCAGGTCGTCGATTTCTCGCTCATTAACAATGCGGTCTGCGTGAAGACGCTGCACCGCAAGTCCATGCCAGTCAACGCCGTCTCCGACCTCGCCGGCAAGCGCCTTGGCGTCACCAATGGCAGCGTTGAGCAGAAACTGCTCACCGAGATGGGCCAGACCGGCAAGATCAGCCCTCCCGCGCAACTCGTGGTCTTCCCCACGCATGCGGTCGGCTTCCTCGCGCTGGAGCAGGGTCGCACCGATGCGCATGTCACGCTTGATGTTGCGCTGAAGTCACTGGCGATGCGCGCACAGAACCCCGGCGAATGGGCGGTTTCCGGTCCCGACCTGATGTGCACTCCCAACGGGATCATCCTTCCGCAGAACGATTCCAAGTGGAAGCGCACCGTCGATCACGCGCTGTGCTATTTCATTCACACAGGGGGCTACACGAAGCTCTGGGATGAATGGTTCGGCGAGAGCAGCCCGAAGGCCGGCTTCGCACTGCCGATCTCCGAACAGACCAAGACGGTGCTCTATGGCCAGTGCCCGTTTGGCATCGAGGACTGGCTGAAAGCCAAGTGATGCGCGCGTCGGCCACTCCTGGAGTTCTGACGATGTCCAATCGAACCTTCGCGCGGCGCCTAGACCGGCTACGGTTCTCGTCCTCCTTGGCATCGATGCAACGCATCAGGGAGTTGCGGGCGAGTGGCGTCAGCGTGATCGACTTTGGTTCGAAGTTCGACACGCCCGCCCACATCAAGGAAGCGGCGATCCGCTACCTCGACCAGCCGCTAGCCTCGTTCTATGCGGACCCGCGCGGCATTCCGGAGTTCCGCGCCGCGATCACGCGCAAGCAAGCGCGCGTCAACGGGATGAGTATCGACCCCGATACCGAGATCACGGTCAGCCCAGGCGGCAAGGCCGGACTGGTGGCGACGCTGCTCGCCCTTGTCGAGGATGGCGACGAGGTTCTGCTGGAAGATCCCGGCTGGCTCAGCTTCGACCCTATGATCCGGTTGACGGGGGCGACGCCGGTGCCGTTCCCGATCCGGCCCGAGAACGAATTTCAGCTCGACCCGGCAGATCTTTCATCTCGTGTCACGCCGAAGACGCGCGCAATCGTTTTATGCTCGCCGCACAATCCAACCGGTGCTGTGCTCTCTCACGAGACTTTGGCAGCTATCGCCCGCATCGCGATCGAGCACGACCTATGGGTCGTGATGGACGAGGCGTATGAGCACTTCCTGTTCGACGGAAACCGCCACATCAGCATCGCCACGCTGGAGGGTATGCGCGAGCGCACGATCTCAGTCCAGACCGCGAGCAAAACCTACAACATGTTCGGCTGGCGCGTGGGCTGGATCGTCGCCCCGCCAACGGTGAGCGAGCGTATTCGCATGGTGCTGTCGCACCTGTTCACCTGTGTAACCTCCTTTGTGCAGGCAGGTGCGGCGGCCGCGCTCGATGGGCCATATGGGCAGGGCACTCTGACGATCGAGGAGGTGTCGAAGAACTATGAGGCGCAGCGCAATGTGCTTGTCGAGGGTCTTCGCGCCGTCCCGGGCATCCGCTGTACCATGCCCGGCGGGGCCTACTTCGCGTTCCCCGATATTCGCTCGTTCGGTCTGTCGTCCGATGAGTTCGCGAGCCGGCTGCTGGCAAATGCCAGAGTCAACGGCCTGTCGGGTTCAGTTTTCGGCGCTATGGGTGAAGGGCATATCCGGTTCGTGTTCAATGCGCCGCTGCCCGAGATCGAGGAAGGGGTCGGCCGGATTCAGCATTACCTGAAATCGGTCTGAGCCCTAGGAGCGAACGGGGATGCGCTATGAATTCGATTGGGGACTTCTCTGGCGCGAGCCCTATTTTGGTTGGATAGTCGAAGGCGTCCTGACGACGTTTCACCTGGCTCTTCTGGCTTGGGTTCTGGCGCTGTGCCTTGGCATCGTGATCGGTGTTCTGCGCGTCACGCACTCACGCGTGCTGCGGGCAATCGGCACAACCTATGTCGAGATTTTCCGCAACATTCCGCTGATCGTGCAATTGTTCCTTTGGCTCTACGTGGTGCCGCAAATGCTGCCACGTGAATTCAGCTTCTGGTGGAACCGGCTGGACAACGTGCCCTACTGGACAGCCATGATCGGCATCTCTTTCTACACATCCGCGCGGCTGGCGGAGCAGATCCGCTCAGCCTTGCGCGCTATTCCGCCCGGGCAATTCAAGGCGGGACTTTCGACAGGCCTGACGCAGGTGCAGGTCTACCGCTACGTGATTGTGCCCTATGCACTACGCATCATCATCCCTGCGCTGACCTCGGAATTCCTGACCGTTTTCAAGAACACGGCGCTGGCGCTGACAATCGGCGTCATCGAGATTACAGCCACCACGCGCCGGATCGAGGCATGGTCGTTCCGCGGCATCGAGGCTTACACGGTAGCGTCCCTCACATATATCGCCACCACGATCCTGGTGATCCTGTTCATGTCCTGGCTTGAACGGCGCTATCAGATCCCCGGTCTGATCAAGCGCGGTGAAGCGAGGGTCTAATGGACTGGCAGGTCATCATCGCGAACTTCCCCCTGCTAATGAGCGGGCTCGTCAAGAGCCTGCAGCTCACTGTTGTGTCGGTCCTGTTCAGCTTTCCGCTGGGCTGCCTCATCGCAATCGGCCGGCTCAGCCACCGGCGATGGCTCAGCGGCGCAAGCACTGCCTTCGTCAACGTGCTACGCAGCAATCCGCTCATCCTGATCCTCTTCTGGTTCTACTTTCTCGTGCCGCTGATCACCGGGCGCAACGTCAATGATCTCACCTCGATTATCGTGGCCTTCATCGTGTTCTTTGCGGCCTACTTTGCGGAGATCGTGCGATCTGGGATACAATCCGTTGGCGAGCGACAGATTCAGGCAGGACTGTCGTCCGGCCTGACGTATGCACAGACCTTGCGCCATATCGTGCTGCCACAGGCTATCCGCGCGATGCTGCCGGCGCTGATCACGCAATGCATCGTGGTTTTCCAGGGCACCACGGTCGTCTATGTGATCGGCTACAGCGAATTGTTGCACACCGCAGCTTCTATCGCAGAGCGGACTGTGCGCCCTGTCGAGCTCTATGTCACGGTCGCAGCCATCTATTTCCTCGTCTGCTATAGCGCGTCGCGGATCGCCCGCCATTTCGAAAAAGGGGCAGCGTGATGAACCAACCGATCATCAGGGTCGAGAATGTCGGACTGCGCTTCGACAGTTTTGTCGCGCTTGACGACGTATCGCTCTCGGTCAATGCCGGCCAGTGCATTGTGATCTGCGGGCCGAGCGGCTCCGGCAAGAGTACGCTTCTGCGCTGCATCAACGGGCTCGAACGCTTCCAGAATGGCGATGTCTGGGTGGACGGCGTCAGTGTCCGCGGCTGCCAGGACCTGCCGAAGTTGCGCCGCGGCGTGGGCATGGTGTTCCAGCATTTCGAGCTCTACCCGCATATGACTGTGCTGGAGAACATCACGCTGGCGCCGATCAAGGCGAAGGGCCTGTCGCGCAAACAGGCGGAGGACTTGGCCTTTCATTATCTTGATCGTGTCGGCATCGTCGATCAGGCGCAGAAGCATCCCGGCCGGCTGTCAGGCGGGCAGCAGCAGCGCGCGGCGATCGCGCGTGCGCTGGCGCTGGAGCCGAAGGCCATGCTCTTTGACGAGCCGACCTCCGCGCTCGATCCAGAAATGATCGCGGAAGTGCTGTATGTGATGCGCGATCTTGCGCGGGGCGGCATGACCATGCTTGTCGTCACTCATGAGATGGGCTTTGCCCGCGAGGTGGCCGATGAGGTTGTCTTCATGGATCGGGGCCGGATCGTAGAGCATGCTCCGGTTGATGAGTTCTTTAGTACGCCTCGCGCAGAGCGAACACGCGATTTTCTGAACAAGATTCTGCTTAAACTTTAGCTGAGTGGTGAAGCAGGCCGGAAAGTCCATCCCCCAGCGGTCCAACTGTGAATTGGCACGCCAATTGACCCCCGATCGGCTCCGAAAGCTGACCCGACCCACATGCCGGTAAGCACTTGTTGCTGTGCAACAAACTGCGGTGGCACCGGGGTCATCGCTGGACGCCAACAGGGGTGAATCTCCGAAGCAGATTCACACAGACCCAGGGGGTGCCCTTTGCTGATGGACGGCTGCGTCTTTTTCGCAGGTCTCTGCGTAGCTTTCACCGCAACCTGCAGAACCGCAAAAGGACCCCCCGATGACACTGACCAAGAGATTTGCCCTCGCCGCCACATTCGCAGCCTTCATTGGTGCGGCACCGGCCGTCGCGCAGAGCCGCAACATCGTTGAAACAGCCGCGGCAGCCGGTCAGTTCCAGACCCTGATCGCCGCAGCGAAAGCGGCCGGTCTCGTCCCGGCCCTGAGCGCGCCGGGTCCACTGACCGTGCTCGCGCCCACTGATCGTGCCTTCCGCCGCCTGCCTGCCGGTACGGTAGAAAGCCTGCTGAAGCCAGAGAACAAGGCGCAACTGCAGGCTATCCTGACCTATCACGTGGTTGGATCACGCATTGAGGCCAAGGATGTGCCACACCGTCCGACTCTGGTTCAGACCCTCAATAGCAGCAACAGTATCCGCGCTGTGCGCCGCAATGGGATTGTCCATATCGATGGGGCGCGGGTGACAAAAGCTGACATCAACACAAGCAATGGCGTGATTCACGTCATCGACCGCGTCCTTATCCCTGGGCAGCGGAAGCGTTGAACCGATAGCTGAAGGGCAGGCTGAACCAATCCGGAAACCTGCGCGTAAGCGAAGTGAGCTGCGCAAAGGATCAGATGATAGCGCTGCAGAGCCGCATGACATCAAGGCATGACAAGAGCGCTGACATCCGTGATGCTGGTCGCATCGTGCTGGCCGATCTGCTGATGCGGGTCGCCCAGCATGATGATCAGGCCTTGCAGCGGCTATATGCCCTGACGAGCGGCAAACTCAACGGCGTCATTATTGCCGTTGTGCGGCATGCGGCACTAGCTGAAGAAGTCTTGCAGGATACTTATATGAATGTCTGGAAGCAGGCGTCATCCTATGATCCGCTCAAAAGCGCGCCTATGACCTGGCTGGCGGTCATAGCCCGCAACCGCGCCATCGACCGGCTGCGCTCCGAGCGCTCCCGGTCGGGCCTGCTCGATCCCCTTGATGACATCGAGGTCGATGACGGCTCGACCCCTGTCCTTGATCAGATCATCACCGGGCAGGATCATGACAAGCTGCATGGCTGCCTCGGGTCTATCGAGCATGATCAACAGCGCATGATACGTGCCGCTTTCTTTGACGGGTTTACATATGATGAATTGGCAACGCGCGAAGGACTCCCGCTTTCGACGGTCAAGAGCAGGATCCGGCGCGGCTTGATGAAACTGCGCGCCTGCATGGACGGGACATGAGCAAGGCAACCGATCACGACGACGAAAGGATGCGCACCGCGCTGGCGGGTGAGATTGCTCTTGGGCTCGTGGCCGGTGACGAGGCCAAGGCAGAGCTGGCGCGTGATCCTTTGCTCGCAGCCGAGGTGCAGCAATGGAGCGACGATTTCGCCACGCTTGCGCTGGAGGCGCCAGCGGTGTCGCCCGATCCGCGTGTTCTCCAGCGGCTTCAAACCGCGCTGGTGAATGACCTGGCTTCGTCTACCAGACAGCCTGTCGCGCAATCATCCCCGAACTTGCCAACACGGCCTGCTGGCATGATGCAAAGTGTCGTGTTCTGGCGCGGCATGGCGGCGGCTGGCTTCGCAGTGGCTGCCACTGTGCTGATTGCGGTGTTGCTCCAACCGTCCATACCACCGCCATCCCCCGCTCGGCAGGAAGTTGCCACAATCCCATCCCAACGCGTGCTGCTGGTCAGCCAGATCATGCCGCGAGATGGCCCGCCGGAGTATGTCGCCACCTATGATGGCGATCGCGGAAGGCTGATCATCGTGCCGGCTTCGACCCTGCCCTCGAGGGCAGGCGTCCCGTTTCTATGGCTTGTGCCCAATGATGACGGCGATCCGATCGGACTTGGCCCGCTTGATCCGCTAAAGCCGGTCAACCTTGATCTGACTGGCGATATGTTGCGGTTTGCCAATCTCATGGCTGGACTGGTGATCACCTTGGAGCCAGTGCCCGTTGCCCAGGGCGGCACGGCCCAGGGCCCGGTCATCGCGCATGGCAAATTCAGCAGCCATTGATGTCGAAGTCATGGGCTTGAGCGGCGGCTGATGGCCAGAATCTCAATCAGCTCGTCGTTCTGTCATCGATGCATTGTGCCAGCATCTGGTAGGAACGCTCCGAGCGCGGCTTGAAGCTGACCGATTGCACACAGAAATGCTTGCGCTGTTTTGGAAAGGTCTCCCAGTTTTCGGTCAGCATGACCCTCTGGGTTTCTTCTGCTCGGCGGCAAGAAGTGGCTCCGCCGCGTGCCGAGGCGTTGGCCTGGCAGAAAAGCCCGATATCAAAGCGCGGCACATCTTCAGCCTGCGCTGGGCTTGCAGCTGCGATCGCCCAGACGAGAAATGTCAGGATGATAAATCGTGTCATCAATCACCTTTCTGGTCATCACTGAAGCTTGCAGGAGGGGGCCTTGCTAGTTGGCTGCGCCCGGGACATTTTCACCGGCTACAGGTAGCGCAGGGCGCATGTTCCATAAAGGTCAGGCAACTCATTTTTCGAACACGAGTTCACGGAATGCATCTGAACCACCCTGCGTTTGCCGGAGGGGTTGCGATGGCTTGCCGCGTGAGGCGTGTGGTGGTGTTGACCTGCCACTGAGATTTTCCTCCACGCGGAGTTAGAGTCCGGCCCTACGGAGGGACGGGCACAGTGTGTGAACCGGTATGCAATTTGACCCCAGATCGGCATCGAAGCGTGCCCCCGCCGAACACCCCTTAGGTGCTTGTTCACACGCGCCGGTGTCGTCGTAATCCAGTCCCTACCGCCGGCTGCAATGGTATCGAGGCGGTCCATCCATAACCAACCCAACTTAGTTGCCTGATAGGTCCGGATCAGTTCCGGCTTGTGCGACCAGCGCGGACGCACCATTTCGAGGTGGTGCCTTGCCCCAAATGCCTTATCTGGCCGGCAGCGCTGCATAGTAGGTGATGATGTCCTTGATATCCTGCGGTCCCAAATCGCGGGCTATGAAGCGCATCTCAGGATGGCGGCGGCTGCCATTTCTGAAGTTGGCCATCTGATTAAGCATATAGGCCTCGTTCTGGCCCGCCAGGTGAGGCACGTCTGCCTCGCGTGCGATGCCGTCCTCGCCATGGCAGGCGGCGCAGGACGCGATGACAGCGCCGCGCGGCTGGGCAAGCGCTGGTACGCAGCCCAGGAAAAGCGTGAGAAACACGGTGTTCAAGAGGGGAAGTGGGGGCTGCATCGTGGAACCTCTCGGGTCTGGCGCAACATCAGGGAAGTGAACGGTGCTGTCAGACTAACCAAAAAAGTCTCGGGTTTCGCCCGTCGGCATCAATACACCAAAACCGTAGCCGCTTCTGATTTCAGATACCGGCAACCGTTTCAGTGAAACGGCAGGATCGTCGGCGCGAACTGCGACACTGCCATCAGAACGACTGCGACGATGCCAAGGCCGCCTGCCAGATAGGCTAAAGCCGCGATGCCGGTGATGATCATGGCAGAAGCCACCACGATCGAAATCTGAAGAATGGCCGAGGCAATTTCGAAGCCCTCGTTCTTCTGGTTGTTGCGGTCGCGTGACAGTTCGGCGGCCTTGGCCCGCGCCATCAGCTCTTTGCGACCTTCGTTCGTGTCTGGCTCCGACTCAAGCCGTGCGGCCAGCCTCGTCCACGTTTCAACCTGCTTGCCAATGGCGGCCTTCTTGGCATCGTCTACTGTACCGACACCATCGATCTGGATCATCTCGGCAAGGTTTTGTGCCATCGCTCGGCGGATGGTCTTGGCCTGAAAGAAGGCCCAGAGATTGTTCGCCTCGATATTGGCTTGCATCGAGGCCTTCTCGGCGTTTTTGCCCAACATTTCGGAAAAAGCCAGGAACAGCGCCAATACCGCGATCAGGAGGGCTACATGCCGATTGTTGCCTTCGATCGAAG
>NZ_JBMLSM010000195.1:0-15737 GCF_049240505.1 Novosphingobium sp. | reverse complement strand
TTTCGCCCTCGCGCTTCATGCGCTTGTCCTGCACTTCGCGCCAGTTGTGGTTGGCACCCCACACCGCTCCGCTGGCAAAGCGCGGCTCATAGGCCACCGCACGCGGTGCAAAATGGCCGCCCAGCGAAATGCCCGTCATGCCGATACGCGCAGGGTCCACGTCCGGCTGCTGTTCCAGCCAGTCCACTGCCTTGCTTGCCCAGCTTTCCGAATGCGGATCGACCGGCAAGTCTTGCAACCGCAGCGCCTCGCCCGATCCGGGCTGATCGACGCACAGCGTGGAAATGCCGCGCCGCGCCAGCGCTTCGGGCAGGCGGCTCCAGTAAAGCAGTTCCTTGCAGCTATCCAGACCGTTGCAATAGACAACAACCGGATGCGGCCCCGGCCCTTCGGCACGGGTATAGAGCGCTGGCATGGTGCCATCAGCGAGAGGGATTTCCACCCGCGCGCGGTTGATCTTGCCCAGCCTGGTAGACTTCTCGAAAGCGTCCAGCGCCTTGGCATAAGTTTCCTTGCGGCCCGGCGCGCCGTGTCCCTGCATACGCTCTGCCACCAGCAGATAGAGCGAAGCACGCTCCAGCTTGTTGGAGGCTGAGAACATGCGGCCCTTGGCCTCGTCCTCACCCGCCAGTTCGATCAGCTTGTCACCATAGGACGCCCACTGCTTCATGAACTGCGGCGTGCCGGCATCGCCGCCATTGGCCGCCGCGTCGATGATCGGCTGACACATGTCGACGATCTCGCCGATCTGCCCACCGCTCTCCATCGCGATCGAGACGGACAGGTTCCAGATGTAGTTCGGGAATGGTTCGTAAAGCGCCATCGATCAGACCTCCACAACCTGAAACAGGCCGGGATTGGCGTGCGGATGCGGCAACGTCTGCGGCCCGCCTGTGCCAATGCCCCACTGGTCCATGACCAGCGGCGCCGGAACGTGGACCTTGTGCTGATGGCTTTCGAAATCGACCTCTTCGAGTTCAGAGGTGTATTCGGTCACGAAACCGCCGGGCGTCACGAAATAGCTGAAGGTGTTGTTGCCCGCCGTGTGGCGTCCCGGTCCCCAGCCCATGTCCACGCCCTTCACCTTCAACCGGTGTGCGCCGCGCATCATGTCGTCCACGCTCAGCATGTCATAGGCAACGTGGTTCAGGCACGGCGGCCCCGGCAGGATGGCGATGCGGTGGTGCGCCGAATTGCAGCGCAGGAAGCACATGAAATCGCCCAGCCAGTCCGAAACCTTGAAGCCCAGCACGTCGGTGAAGAACTTCACCGTGTCGTGATGATTGGGCGAATGCAGTACGATATGGCTGATCTTCACCGGCACGCCTTCCCAGCGCGCCAGTTCGCGTGAAGCGCCCTTGGCCACGTCGCTCGAAATCTCGAACAGCAGCCCATCGGGAGAGAAGAAGCGGAACCCATATCCGCCGCCCGGTGATGTCAGTTCGGCAGGCGCAGCCACCACCTTGCATCCGGCGGCTTCGACCTTGGCCAGCAAGCCATCGACATCGGCCCGGCTGTCAGCCGCAAGCGCGATCACATCGATGCGGTTCTCTTCCGCCTTGCGCAGTTGCACAACGTGATGCTCGTCGTGGCCCTGCGCCTTGAACCAGGCCTGTCCTTCGGCCTCGCCTACCGGCTCAAGCCCCCACACATCGGCGTAAAACGCCTTTTCAGCGTCGAATTCCTTCACGCCATACCCGACATAGCGGATTTCGGTAACACGGCTCATTTGTGATCTTCCTTGAAAACGTAAAATCAGATCGGCTGCGAGACGACTGCGAACATCTCCGCCGTAGCCTTGTGATTGTCGACCGCAGGCCCCTTGCCCAACTGGCCCATGCAGATCGCAAGGCTGGATTCGACAATGTAGCGGCAGCGCTCGAACCGTCGGTCGCGGTATGCCTTGAGAGCACTTTCCACGTCGTCGGCACGGCCCAGTTCCTCGGCCAGCACGATCGCATCTTCGATCGCCATGCCAGCGCCCTGCCCCAGATGCGGGGTGGTGGCGTGGACGGCATCGCCCAGCAGGCCCACGCGGCCAAGGCTCCAGTCCCCCCGCACCAGCATCCCTTCGAGCGGACGATAGACCACACCGTCATCGTCGGTGATCTGCTCACCCAGTTCGCGAATCTGAGGCGAACACTTTGCCAGCTTGCCACGCATCGCGGCGGCGATCCCGTCCTTGGGATACCACGGCTTGTCCGGCTCCGGCGTGGTGACATACATGTACATCACGTCTGCGCTCATCGGCACCAGCCCCACGCCGGTCGGCCCGTTATAGACCTGCAGCGCATCCAGCCCTTCGGCACGCGGGAAGTTGTAACGCCACACCGCCTGCCCCGTAAATTCGGGCTTTTCGGCATCGGGCAGGATCATTGCGCGGGTCTGCGAATAAACACCGTCCGCCCCGATCACCAGATCATAGCTACCGGTCGAACCGTCGGAAAAGGTCACCTGAACCTTTGCCCCATCATCATCGATCTTCTCGGCAGTTACGCCAAGGCGCACTTCCGCACCCAGCGCCTTGGCACTATCGCCCAGCACCTTTTGCAAGGCGCGCCGACCAATCCCGACATTGGCGGGCTTGCCTTCCACCAACCGGGGCGAAGGAACGCGCGCCACCTTGGTGCCATCGGGCAGGAAAATCTCCACCGCATCGAAACCACAGGCCGCATCAAGAAAACTGTCGAGCACGCCAAGCTGATCCATTGCCCGGATCACGTTCGATTGCTGGATGATCCCCACACCATAGACCGACCAGTTGGGGTCACGCTCGATCACGGTCACGGCGTGACCATCACGGCCCAGGGCAATCGCCGCGGAAAGGCCGCCGATTCCCGCACCGACAACAAGAATATTCAGGTTTTTCATAATTTTGCACACACACTGCAGCGCAGAATGTGCCCCTCTCGAATGGCACTGTTGGTTGGCGCCGCAGATTTAAGCCGCCCCCATCAATTCACAAAGCAAGTAATTTTTATGCCTCTTCATTCATGGAATTGATGAAAAACCATCCAAGGCTTTAGCTTGACTTGAGTGGACCGTGGCGGAATACCCTTTGAGAATAAGGGTTCTAATTAGCCCTACCGTGCATTTGGGAGAAGACATGGGCACGCAAACCAAGGCTCCGCGCCAACCGGGCATACCGCAAGGGCTGACCATCGTCCTTGCGGGCTTTCTGCCGATCATCGCGATCGTCTCGATGTTTCCTGCGGTTCCCGCCATGATCGCGCATTTCGTCAGCGATCCTGCGGCGCAGACCAAAGTTCCGGCGATGGTATCCGCGCCGGGCCTGACCGTTGCCGTGCTCGCGCTTTTCGCCGGCCTGATGGTCGACAGGTTCGGTCGCCGCCGCCTGCTGCTCGTCTCCACCGCGCTCTATGGTTTCGTCGGCATCGCGCCGATGTTTCTGGCCGACCTCGATCAGATCTACCTCTCGCGCCTGCTGCTCGGCGTGGCCGAAGCCGCGATTCTGACCACGGTGAACACGCTGATCGGCGATTATTGGGACCAGCAGGGGCGCAACCGCTGGCTCACGCTTCAGGGCCTGATCGGCCCGTTCTTCGGTAGCGCGGTGATCTTCACCTCAGGTTATCTTGCCGCGATGAGCTGGAACGCGGTCTTCCTGATCTACGGCGCAGGCTTCCTTGTCTTCTTCGCCATGCTCGCCTTCATCTACGAACCGGAAAGCGACGAGACGGCGCGCAAGATGCTCGGCATCGGCGCGCAGACCAGCACGCCGTTCCCGTGGGCAGGCGTGCTGCTGTTCGGGGTGGTCACCCTGTTCGGCGGCGCACTCTATTATGTCTTCATCATCAATGGCGGCATGGTGTGGAAGGAACTCGGCGTGACCGACCCGGCCGAGATTGGCCGCCTCACCACCATCCCCAGCATGTTCGTGATCGTCGGCGCCGGAATTTTCTGGGCAACCACCCGCTTCGGCCCGCGCGTCCAGCTCACCATCTTCCTGCTTCTGCTTGGCGCCGGACTTGCCGTGATCGGCATGGCTGAAGATTGGACAGGCATGGTTGCAGGCATGGCACTGCAACAGACCGGCGCAGGTATGGCCGTGCCCACGCTGATCGCATGGGCGCAGGGCTATCTGCCATTCGAACATCGCGGACGCGGCATGGGCGTGTGGACATCGGCCTTCTTCTTCGGCCAGTTCGTCTCGCCCCTGCTGGTCAGCGCAGCGCGGGTCTACAGCGGTTCTATGCAGGGTGCCTTCGTCATCGCGGGCCTGCTCGGCGTGGTCATTGCACTGGTCACATGGTTCATCGTGGCCCCGCGCCAGCCCGCACCGGCCACCGCCTGATGCGCCGCGCCCGCATCGCCCGCATCACCTTAGCCGCCACTGCCGCGCTTGCCCTGCTCGGCAATGGCCCCGCCGCGCCCGACAACCGCAAGATCGTGGAAGACTTCGCGCGCCTTTTCTATGTCGAGCGCGACGTGAAGCAGGCGTTCGAAACCTATGTCGCGCCCGATTACATCCAGCACAATCCCGGCGTCCCCGACGGCCGCGACGCAGCCATCGCGCTGCTCCAGCCGATGTTCTCTGACAGAACCCGCAACTTCGAAGTCCGCAAGATCCTCGTCGATGGCGATCTTGCCGCGATCCACATCTTCGCCCGCCCCGATCCCGCCGCACGCGGAGCCGCCGTGGCAGACTTCTACCGGCTCAAGGACGGCAAGATCGTTGAACACTGGGACGTGATCCAGCCCATCCCGGAAAAATCGGCCAACCCGCATCCGATGTTCTGAACTTCTGGCCGGGCGGACGCAGGCGTTACGGTGACTATCCGTTTGCGGCCACCGGCCCTGAATACGCCACGCTTCGAGGTTTCGGACCGCGTTTCTGCGGTGAGAGGCTACGGCCTGTCTGCTCTTCCATGTCGGCCAGCCATTCCGGTGAGCCAACCGGCCGTCCGGTGCTTTCAGCCCTGCGGATAGCGGCATAGGTCAGCGCTTCGTCGAAATCTTCGGAAAGGAATGCGGCAAAGTCGCCCACCCTCTGCAGCGCAGGCCCTGCGGTGACGAACCGGTCATCCTCGCCCACCATCAGCGCACGGGTGCTGGACCACGGCCAGTCCTCGCACCGCGCCACCAGACGGGCGCGGACGGGGTTGAAAGCGATGTAGCGGAGCGCGGCGACGAAGTGTGGCTCGTCCATTGCCACCGAACTGAAGCGGCCCTGCCACAGATGGCCTGTCACGCGCAGGCGCGCATTGACGTATCCGGTGTAGTGGCGATGGACGTAGCGGAACGTGCGGCGCAGGCCGTCCTCATCCGAAGGGACCGCCACGATGTGCACGTGGTTGGGCATCAGGCAGTATGACCAGATCTCCACTCCTGCCCGCCCAGCCGCCTCGGCAAGCAGATCAAGGTAGAGCGCATAATCGCCATCCTCGAAGAACGTCTGCTCGCGACGGTTGCCCCGCTGGGTGACGTGGTGCGGAATGCCGGGAAGGACGAGGCGAGGAAGGCGGGCCATGCTGGGAGGCTATATGGGCGGAGGTTTTAGGTCAATAGTTTGGGGGTTATTGCACGTGTCACCGTAATTCACCAACCACATCCACGGGCACCGTGTAGGGTGTGCATGGAATATCGTTGATTCCGTGCGTGGTGTGGCGCTCGGTGGTCATGAGGTTCAATCAGGATCGGGGCAGGGCTTTGACCAATGGGATGATTGGGGATTTAGTAAAGCGTCACCGTAATTTCTGCACTCTCTGCGGCAACATCTAAGTTGGAAAGTTGGTGTCCACGAACTGCTGGGTAAACTCTTCGGCGCTAACTGTAACGCCTTGTAGTGCCGCATTGGCTTTCCCAGTATCCCAGATACCCTTTATTTGACTGGGAAGATTCGAGGGGAAATCCATTTGATTGGCGACAAGATCGAACCACGAACCTTCTTGCCCATAAACACTAGCAAGCTTCGGGGAATTACGGTGACAGGTGCAATAACCCCCAATTGCCGCCTCACACCCATCCCCTGAATCGCCGGAACGCCGCCTATCATTCCCCAATATACCCACGATGTAAAACCGGTTTCCTACACGGATCGCCCCCGTCATCCTTGGTGGCTTTTTGACATCGTCGATCCCATACGCAGTTCAGCGCCGCTCGATGAATCGACGCCGCCTGGACTTCATCAACTAACTCCGCCCAAACCCCTGAATTCACATGATTCGCGTTTTTCGCTCCCGGAAAGCGTGAACAAACGTCAAAAGGCCCGCAAAACCGGGCGCCCGAAGGCAAGGATCACATTTTCAAAGGGTGATGGTGCGGTCGAGAAGACTCGAACTTCCACGGGCTTTCGCCCACAACGACCTCAACGTTGCGCGTCTACCAATTCCGCCACGACCGCAAAATCAGACGGGGTGCAATGGCCTGTGGCCAGCGCCCCGTGGTGGGGTAGGAGCGCGCCCCTAGCAAAGCAATTTGGTGCGCGCAACAACGATCAGGACTTTTTTCAAATCAATCCGGCTTCCAGCCGATTTCGGCGACTTTGGCGGCCTTGGGCACATCGGTTACCGCCGCATTGATCGTCACGCTTTCACCGGGGGCAAGCTCATCCTGCGGCGGCGGCACGTCCCAGGTCTTCACAACCTTGTCGTTCGAATCGCGCAGCACGATCAGGATTTCGGGAAGTGCGCGCACATCCTTGCCGGTATTGGTCACCGTGCCGCTTGCGCCGAAATATTCGGTGCCGTTGGGAAGCTGGCGGCGGTCCTGCTTTTCGGCCGGGAACGACAGGATCAGATCCGGGCGATCCGCGCCAAATGTTTGCGCCGCGCCGGGCAGCCACTTGGGCAGACCATAGTACCATGCAGCACCAGCCAGCCCGGCCACGGTCACCGCGAAGGCCACCGCAGCGATCGTCCACATCTTCGTCGGATTGCGGCGCGGACGGAACGGTGGCTGGTGATCGAAGGGCGACGTATCCGTATCGTCATAGACCGGTGCCGGGGTGCGGCGCGCGGCTTCTGGCAAAGGAGGCGGCACGACCGGCTCGTCACGGATCGGTGCAGCCGCGCCGACGGTTTCGGCTACGGGCGCTGAAACAGGCGCAGCCTGCATGGCACCTGCCGATGCCGAAACCGATGCTTCTGACGGAGCCGCAACAGCCAGTTCTGCCGATTCGCGTTCGGGCAGTTCAGGGCCGTTCTGGAACCACGCATGGCGGCACCGCGCACAACGCACGGTCCTGCCGTCAACACCAATGGCACTGTCGGGAACGACATAGCGCGTCGAACAGGCGGGGCACGCGATGATCATGGCTGTGGGTTAAGCATGGCCAAGCCTGTCGAAACAATAGCTTCACACGCGAAGAAACGCCTCAACGGCCTTTTTTCCACATGGATTGCCGCGTATGGCCTATCTGGCGTAATCATAACCGCGCAGCAAACGGGTACAGTCTCCTCCTCATGAGCCACAACGAAGACGCGGAGATTGTCCATTTCGACAACGTTGGCCTGCGCTACGGCACGGGCAAGGAAGTCCTGACGGACATCAGCTTCACCCTCTATTCCGGGCGTTTCTACTTCCTCACCGGCGCTTCGGGCGCGGGGAAGACGACGATGCTGAAGCTGCTATACCTCGCCCAGCGCCCTTCGCGCGGGCTGATCCGCATGTTCGGCACCGATGCGATTACATTGCCGCGCGATCGGCTGCCCGGCTTCCGCCGCCGTCTGGGCGTGGTCTTTCAGGACTTCCGGCTGGTCCCGCACCTTTCCGCCTTCGACAATGTGGCCCTGCCGCTGCGCGTGGCGGGCGTGCCCGAGCGTGACATCGTGAAGCCTGTGACCGACATGCTGGAGTGGGTGGAACTGGGCGACCGCAGCCATGCGCGCCCCGCCACGCTTTCGGGCGGAGAGCAGCAGCGCGTGGCCATCGCCCGCGCCGTCATCGGCAGGCCCGACATGCTGGTGGCCGACGAGCCGACCGGCAACGTCGATCCCGACATGGCGATCAAGCTGCTGCGCCTCTTCGAAGCGCTCAACCGGCTCGGCACGACCGTGGTGGTCGCCACTCACGACGTTCATCTGATCCGCAAGGTGCCGGAATCGCTGATCATGCGGCTGGACAAGGGGCGCCTGTCAGACCCCACTGGCGCCCTGCGCTATCCGCCGCGCCGCGTTTCCCCCACGCCACGCCCCGATCTGACGCGGGCATGACGATGCGGGCAGACTTCACCGATGGGCTTCGTGGCGAATGGCGGGAACGCGCGAGCGCCGAAAGTCGGCTGCTGCCACAAGGCAAGCTGTCCGGCCCGATGCCGTGGGTCATCGCGATCATGATCGGGCTGACCGTGGTGGCCAGCGCCAGCGGACTTGCGCTGCGTAACACCGCCCGCGTAGCCAGCGCCGACGTTGCTGGCGGCGTTACGGTGCAGATCGTCAACGGCGCCCCGCGCGAGCGTGACCGGCAGGCGCAAGCCGCGCTCGAAGCGCTGCAGGCCGCGCCGGGCGTAGCGTCGGCGCGGCTGGTGCCGCAAAAGGAGCTCGATGCGCTGGTAGAGCCTTGGCTGGGCACCACGGCGGGCGATGATGTCAACGCCCTGCCCGTGCCCGCTCTGATCGATGTGCGCCTGTCAGGCACTGCAAGCAAGGCCAGCGTTGCGGCACTGCGCACGCGGATCGCGCCGCGCGCCGCCGATGCGCGCGTGGATGCGCAGGCAAGCTGGCTGGCGCCTGTGTTCGAAGCCATCGGTGCAATGCAATGGCTGGCGGGCGGGTTGATCGCGCTGCTGGCCTTCGCAACGGTCGCCACCGTGCTGCTGGCAACGCGCAATGCACTCAGCAACCATCGCACCACCATCGAGATCGTCCACATGCTCGGTGGCACCGACGCGCAGATCGCGCGGATATTTCAGCGCTCGATGGCGGTGGATGCGGCTGCAGGCGGTATCGGTGGCCTGCTGCTGGGTGTGGTGACAACAGGGCTGCTCGGCCGCCAGTTCGCCGCACTGGGATCTGGCATGATGACCGCAGGCGGGCTTGGCTGGACCGATTGGCTGGCCATCTGCTGCATCCCCGTGGCCGGTGTGCTGCTGGCGGTGCTGACCGCCCGGTTTTCGGTGCTCAACGCGCTGAAAGGGATGCTGTGACGAAGCGCGGCATCTTTCGCCGACTGCTGTCGCTCCTTCTGGTTGCATGGGCGCTGGGCTTCTTCTGGTTCGCCATGTTCCTGCCGCAGCCGGTGATCGAACCTGTGCGCACCGATGGCGTGGTCGCGCTCACCGGCGGCGGCGGGCGCATTCCTCACGCGCTTGATGTTGTTCAGAAAAACCGGGCGAAGCGCCTGCTGGTTTCCGGCGTCGATCGCGAAGTGCGCCCACGCGAATTTGCGGTAGAATACAAGGTGCCAGAACGCCTGATGGCCTGCTGCATCACGCTGGGTTACGACGCGGTTGATACCCGCAGCAACGCGGTCGAGACAATGCGCTGGATCAGGGAGAACAAGCTCCGCTCTATCCGGTTGGTGACGACAGACTGGCACATGCGCCGTGCCGCCTTCGATCTGGCGGCAGAGGCACCGGACAGCCTGATCATCGTTGAGGACGCGGTGCCATCAAAGCCCAGTTTCCGCATTCTGTTCATCGAATATAACAAACTGGTAGCGCGACTGGTGGCATGGATGATCGGCTGGTGAGCTTGCGCAAAGTCCTTTCCGTGCCCCGCAGCCTGGCTTTCTATGTGGCGTTTTACGTCGGCTCTGTGGTGTTTGTGTGCGGCTCGGTGCTGTTCATGTCGATCTCCAAACCGCTATTCCGCATGTTCGTGCGCGGCTGGAGCGGATGGCATCGGCTGTGCTGCCGCTGGTTGCTGGGCATCCGCGTGGAACTGGAAAACCCGGTGTTCAAACCGGGCGTACTCTACGCCATCCGGCACGAGGCCTTCTTCGAAGCGATCGACATGCCCTGGCTGTTCCGCCTGCCCGTGGTCTTCGCCAAGGCCGAACTGCTGGCCATTCCCGGCTGGGGGCTGGCCGGGCGCAACTTCGGCCTGATCGGGGTGGAGCGCGAGGCCGGGGCCAAGGCGCTGCGCACGATGCTGAGCGAAGCAAAGCGGCTGATCGCCGAAGACCGCCCGCTGATCATCTTCCCCGAAGGCACCCGCACGCCCCACGGCACGCCGGGCAAACTGCAGGCGGGCTTTGCCGGCATCTACAAGCTGCTGCGCCTGCCGGTCATCCCCGTGGCGGTAGACAGCGGCCCGCTCTACCACCGCACATGGAAGCAACCGGGCACGATCCGCTACCGCTTCGCCGAGGAAATCCCTGCCGGATTGCCGCGTGAGGAGATCGAGGCGCGGGTTGAGGCGGCGATCAATGCGCTGAATGGGTGAGGGTTGAGCTATCAGTCACCGATCTGATGTAAAGAACCGGTTCTTCTTTTGGATAATTAGTCAAATAAAGTTGGTTGAAGATTCGGAAGCATCCGAGGCGGGTAGATTAGGCTGATTATAAGCCATTGATCCGGAAACCGGTGGATTGTGCCCATCAGAAAGTGCAAGTCGGCAGCCGGTAAGGCTTCCTCCAACTTTTGCCGGAACGGGATTTCCCAGTTGTCCCCATGCCGACGGACGCATTTCCAATAAAGAGCACCCGCTTCCCAATCAACAATTTTATGACGATACTCGTTTGTCGTACCGCCTATCGTACACGTGTAGCGGTAGTGAAATGAGAAGGGTATCTTGCGTAGTTGCGCTAGATTTTGCTCGTCCGCAGCATCAAAAAGCCCGATTTGACGCTCATTGGCTTCTAGTTTCTTTCGCTCCTCATCAGTCCAGTCTGGTCGCTCCGGTGTAATGTCCAGTGAAATAATACTACTTGGCTTCAATAGTCCGATAGTTGTACCGCTGGATTTCCGATCACTCTCTAAAGCTGCAAAATCGTTAAATACTGAAACTCCATTTAATGCCACCCGACGATCAGCCCATCTAGCGTGGGTCGAAATTGGCTTTTGGCTACAATCGATGGTGTCGACATAAATTTTGTGGCTTTCAGTCCGATGGTCGCCTTTTGCTTTCTCTATCCGAGCAGCTATCCATTGCCATTTCTTGAACTGTTGCTCGTCTCTAACCAGACGGAATGGTACCGGAAAAAGGCGAATGAACTTGCCGCTCTCGTCCAAGCCTGCAACGCATGACGTCTCAACGTGCTTGGCGCTGGGGGACGGATAAGTCTTACACAGAATGAGTATCCGTGCTTGCCGTGATGCCACTGCTCCAACCCCCTGAATCCATTTTCAGAACACTTAAGTGTCATTGAGGCAGCCGAAACTCAAGCTTGAGCTGTGGATTGCGCCGTAATGGAATGTATAATTGACACTTTTACCGGCGCTGAGGTGCTTTTCTGGACTCCAAGATGACGAACGTTAAAAGTTTCACGACCTTGGAGATGGTCGACTATTATTGATCGATGGCATTCTTTCGGACTCCGCTCATAACACAGGAGAACGGCTTTCGCGGATCTTGCTATATTTGCTGCTTCATCAAGCGCTTTTTGCGCATCATCTGTGGCAATGTGAGTGGAGTAGATAGCCAAGAAACTCTGGTAGTCGCCCCGTTTCATTGCCTCGCGGCCGGGCTTTGGATCGCCTAGCGCTTTCAGGTGAGTGTAATCAATTCCCACAGCCTTCAGAGCGAGAGCCAGCTGCGATTTTGAAAAACCGCGCTTTCGTGAAATCGGTAAGTCGCGAACATCCAGAAGGTGTTCTATCCCCGCTAAAGATAGCGTCGATATGAAGGAATCAATATCAGCCCCTTCATATCCGATTGTCAAAATTTCATTTGTCATCAGCGGCTTCCTTGCAGCAGTGCGACTATCCGCAAAGACAATCGGGAGGTGCCAGATTGCAATTCGTCAAATCCCGCCTCAAGCACGCGCCGCGCGTAGCCTCGATAGCATTGCGCGGCAAGATTCATATATCTTACACCTTTTCCCCTCACCCCTGCCCCGAATGATCGCTCCGTCCGAAATCGGGCCGCGCATCGTCCTGCCCCATTTCAATGATGCCTCGGCGGATGGCGCGGGTGCGGGTGAAGTGATCGTGCAGCGCATCGCCGTCGCCCTTGCGGATGGCTTTTTGCAGTTCGGTCAGGTCTTCGGTGAAGCGCTGGAGCATTTCCAGAACGGCGTCGCGGTTGGTCAGGAACACGTCGCGCCACATCGTGGGGTCTGATGCGGCGATGCGGGTGAAATCGCGGAAGCCGCCTGCGGAATATTTGATGACTTCGCTTTGCGTGACCTGTTCAAGGTCCGACGCGGTACCGACGATGGTATAGGCGATCAGGTGCGGCAGGTGGCTGGTGACGGCCAGAACCTTGTCGTGATGGTCGGCGTCCATCATCTCGACACGCGCACCCAGCGCTTCCCAGAAGGCGACGAGGCGGGCGGTCAGGGCCGCATCGGCATCGGCAGGCGGCGTGACGATGCACCAGCGGTTGCGGAACAGCGTGGCGAAGCCCGCGTCAGGGCCGCTGCGCTCGGTCCCGGCAACCGGGTGGGCCGGGATCACGTGATGGCCGGGCAATGCCTCTGCCAGCGCTGCGGCAACGGTCGCCTTGGATGAGCCGACATCGCTGACCAGAGCATCAGGCGAAAGCCCGGGGGCGATTGCGCGCGCAGCATCGCCCATCGCACCCACGGGCACGCAGAAGATCGCAAGGTCCGATCCTACAGCGGCATCGGCTGCGTCATCTGCAATTCGGTGAGCAAGGCCAAGGTTGCGCGCGGCGTCGCGCACCGCAGGATCGGCATCGTAACCCACCACCGTGACGCCGGGCAGGCAGGCCTGTACCGCATGACCGATCGACCCGCCAAGCAGCCCCAAGCCAACGATGGTGACTTGGCTGAAGGGCGCAGCGCTCACTTCGCAGCCTCGCACATCGAACGGATGGCCTCGGCAATTTCATCCATCTGCTCTGCGGTGCCGATAGTGATCCGCAGCGCTTGCGGCAGGCCCTGCCCCGGCAGCCAGCGGGTAATATAACCGTGGTCCATCAGGCCCGTGTAAACATCCTCGGCGGTCACCTTGCCCTCAAACAGGATCAGTACGAAATTGGCCTGAGTGGGCAAGGGGCGCACGCCGTGGTTGCCCAGAGCTTCAAGCTTTTCAACAAAGCGCGCGCGTTGCTTTGCGTTGTGGCTGCGCGAGGCTTCGACGAAGGCCTGATCCTGCACTGCCGCAAGGCCAGCGGCCTGCCCGGTCAGCGAAATGTTGAACGGTCCGCGAATGCGGTTGAGCATATCGACCACGGCGGGGTGCGCTGTGCCCCAGCCAATCCGCTCTCCGGCAAGGCCGTAGATCTTCGAGAATGTGCGCGTGGCCAGCACATTCTGCGCGGTGGTGGCAAGGTCCAGCGCGCCATCGTCCAGCGCGGGATCGACGTATTCCGCATAGGCACCGTCAAGCACCAGCAGGATATCAGGCCGAAGCCCTGCATGAAGGCGCGCGATCTCTGCGCGGGGCAGCCAACTGCCGGTGGGGTTGTTGGGATTGGCGAGGAAGACCACGCGGGTCCGCTCTGTCACGCAAGCCAGCAGCGCATCGACATCGGTGCCAAAATCGGCATCGGGCGCGATCACCGGCACGGCCCCGCACCGCCGCGCAGCGATGTCATAGACCGAAAAGCCATAGCGGACGTAAAGCACTTCATCGCCCGGCCCGGCATAGGCCTGCGCCGCAAGGTTGAGCAGTTCGTCAGAGCCAGTGCCCATCACCACGCGCGCAGGATCGAGGCCGTGAACCTGCGCGATAGCGGCGCGCAGATCCTTGCTGTCAGGATCAGGGTAGCGCGCCGGATCGCCTGCATGGAGTCTCGCTTCCAGCGCTGAAGCGCTGGTGCCGAGCGGGTTCTCGTTGGCGGAGAGCTTGGTCAGCACCTGCCCGTCCTTGCCGGTCGATTTGCCGGGGACATAGGCGTGAATGCCTGTGATCCAGCTTTTCGGTTGGGGGGCGGATGGGGTCTGCGGCGCGTTTTCCATGAGGCCGCGCCTTAGAGATTGCGGCAGTTCCCGGCAAGCGAACCGCAAGGCACGAACAAAAAAAGGGCCGGAAGCGGGCTAGCGCTTCCGGCCTTAGTCTGTTCGCAGGAGGAACAAGGTTTGGCGGGGTGGGAAGATGAGAGGGAGAGGATCTGGTTCCGCCCATCCCGCCAATTCGAAAAATCAGTAGTTGTAGGCGCGCTCGCCGTGTTCGCCGAGGTCGAGGCCTTCGCGTTCGACTTCTTCGGTGACACGCAGGCCGGTAAGAGCCTTGGCGACAAACATCGCCACAGCGGTGCCGACAGCGGCCCAACCGATGGTGGTGACGACCGCGAGGATCTGGACCACCAGCTTGGCACCCATGTCGTAGTCTTCAGCGCCAGGGCCACCCAGCGACGGAGCATAGACAACCGCGGTGCCGATGGCGCCGACGATGCCACCCACGCCGTGGATACCGAAAGCATCGAGGGAGTCATCGTAGCCCAGCTTCGGCTTGATCACGGTGACCATGTAGAAGCAGATGATCGAAGCGATGGCACCAAGGACGATCGCGCCGAACGGACCCGAGTTACCAGCGGCAGGCGTGACGGCGACGAGGCCAGCGATGATGCCCGAGCAGAAGCCCAGTGCCGAACCCTTGTGGCCAGCCATACGTTCCGCAAGCATCCAGAACAGACCGCCCGAAGCCGTAGCGACGAAGGTGTTGATCATGGCAAGAGCAGCCGAACCGTTGGCTTCGAGCGCCGAACCGGCGTTGAAACCGAACCAGCCCACCCACAGCAGACCCGTGCCGATGGCAGTCATGGTCAGCGAGTGCGGTGCCATGATTTCCTTCTGGAAACCAATGCGCTTGCCAAGGATGAGGCACGCCACCAATGCCGAGACACCAGCGTTGATGTGAACCACGGTGCCGCCAGCAAAGTCGAGCGCGCCCATGTCGAAGAACAGGCCGCCAGCAGCCCAGACCATGTGTGCGATCGGGAAGTAGACGATCGTCAGCCAGACAGCTGCGAATGCCATGATGGCCGAAAACTTCATGCGTTCGACCACCGAACCCAGCACCAGCGCGACGGTGATCGCGGCGAAAGTCATCTGGAAGGAGATGAACACATATTCGGGAATTTCGACGCCAGCGGTGAAAGTTGCCGCCTGGCTCGAAGCATCGACGCCGGACAGGAAGAACTTGCCCCAGCTGATGAAGGCATTGCCTTCAGGTCCGAATGCCAGACCATAACCGTACATCACCCACAGCAGCATCGCGAGGCACGCCACCGCGCCGATCTGCGTCATCGTGGCGACCATGTTCTTGGTGCGGGTCAGACCGCCATAGAACAGCGCTAGGCCGGGAAGGATCATCATCAGGACAAGGACGGTCGACGTCATCATCCAGGCGGTATCGCCTTTGTCTACAGTGGCGGCAGCCGCCTCCTGCGCGTGGGCGGCCGTAGCGGCGAAGAGCGAAGCGCCCGTTCCCGCCAAGCCACCGATCATCTTACGGATCATGTTGGTTCCCCTAAGGTCGGAAATGGAAGGCACGCTCACAGCGCGGTATCCCCGGTTTCGCCGGTGCGGATACGGGTGGCCGATGCGAGATCGAGGACGAACACCTTGCCATCGCCGATGGCTTCGGTGCTGGCGGCCTGCTGGATCGTTTCCACGATCTGCGGCGCAAGGTCGTCGCTCGCGGCGATTTCGATCTTCACCTTCGGCAGCATGTTGGTCGAATATTCGGCGCCACGGTAGATTTC
>NZ_JBMLSM010000194.1:0-1697 GCF_049240505.1 Novosphingobium sp. | reverse complement strand
ACCGAAGGCTCGTTGCCTTCAAGATAGTCTTCCATCACAGCGTCGTCCTGCTCGACGGCAAGTTCCAGCATCGTGTGGCGCCATTCCCTGGCCTGATCCAGCAGGCTGGCCCGGATCGGCTGGCGGACCCAGGACGCGCCCAGATCTTCGCCCTGATAAACCCACTCTTCCATGGTCAGCAGATCGATGATGCCCTCAAGACGGTCTTCCGACCCGATCGGCAGCTGGACCGGCATCGGCCTGGCACCGGTACGCTCGGCGATCATCCTCACGCAGTTGAAGAAATCGGCCCCGGTCTTGTCCATCTTGTTGACGAAGACGATCCGGGGAACCTTGTAGCGGTCGGCCTGACGCCAGACGGTTTCGGTCTGCGGCTCGACCCCGGCGTTGCCGTCCAGCAGCACCACCGCCCCGTCAAGCACCGCCAGCGAGCGTTCCACCTCGATGGTGAAGTCAACGTGGCCGGGGGTGTCGATGATGTTGAACCGGTACAGGTCATCCTTCGACTGGCTGCCGGAATCCACCGTGCGTTTCCAGAATGTGGTGGTGGCGGCAGAGGTGATGGTGATCCCGCGTTCCTGCTCCTGCTCCATCCAGTCCATCGTCGCGGCACCATCGTGCACTTCGCCGATCTTGTGGGACTTGCCTGTGTAGAACAGAATCCGCTCTGTCGTCGTGGTCTTGCCCGCATCGATATGGGCAATGATCCCGAAGTTACGGTAGCGGTTCAGGGGGTATTCGCGTGCCATAGCTACGATCCTTGATTACCTTGAGCCGAAGCTCAGGAATTCCCGTCTTGAAGTTCGAGGCGGCGCTCAATCCGGTCAACGCGCATGACCAGCGAAGCGAATTCCGATCCACGGTTCAGATCGCTTTGCACCAGCGCAGCCACATGCCCGCGAAGCACACGCAATTCACCTTCAACCCGCTCCAGACGCTCTCCCAGGCGGGCAATGTCGCCCCGTATGGCCTTGAGCAGTTCGTAGAGAAGCTCGCTTGTTACGGATTCGCCGACCATCTTTCCTTACCAGCGGTAGTGGCTGAACGCCTTGTTGGCATCGGCCATCTTGTGGGTGTCTTCGCGCTTCTTCACGGCGGTGCCACGGTTGTTGACGGCATCCGACAACTCGGCTGCAAGACGCTCTTCCATGGTGCTCTCGTTGCGCTTGCGGGCGGCGATGATCAGCCAGCGGATCGCAAGGGCTTCGCGCCGCTCCGGGCGAACCTCGACCGGAACCTGGTAGGTGGCACCGCCGACGCGGCGCGAGCGCACCTCGACAGATGGCTTCACGTTGTCGAGCGCCTCGTGGAAGGCTTCGATGGGCGGGCGCTTCAGACGGGTCTGGACCCGTTCCAGCGCGGAATAGACGATGCCTTCTGCAACCGACTTCTTGCCATCGATCATCAGGTTGTTCATGAACTTGGTCAGGATGCGGTCGCCATACTTGGCATCGGGCAGGATTTCGCGCTTTTCAGCGGCGTGACGGCGGGACATTTCCTAAATCCTCACTTCGGACGCTTCGCGCCGTATTTCGAACGGCGCTGACGACGGTCTTTGACGCCCTGGGTATCCAGCACACCGCGCAGGATGTGGTAGCGGACACCGGGAAGGTCCTTGATGCGGCCGCCACGGATCAGCACGACCGAGTGTTCCTGAAGGTTGTGCTTTTCGCCGGGGATGTAGCAGATCACTTCGA
>NZ_JBMLSM010000193.1:0-11679 GCF_049240505.1 Novosphingobium sp. | reverse complement strand
TCGATCGACTGGGGCTGGTTCCGCTGGTTCGAAAAGCCGATCTTCTGGCTGCTCGATTCGCTGTTCAAGCTGGTCAAGAATTTCGGCGTGGCGATCATCCTGCTCACGCTGATCGTGCGCGGCGTGATGTTCCCGATTGCCCAGCGCCAGTTCGCTTCGATGGCGGCCATGCGCGCGCTTCAGCCCAAGATGAAGGCGCTGCAGGAACGCTACAAGGACGACAAGCAGAAGCAGCAGCAGGAAATCATGGAGCTGTACAAGCGCGAGAAGGTCAATCCTCTCGCAGGCTGTCTGCCCATCTTCCTGCAGATTCCCGTGTTCTTCGCGCTGTATAAGGTGCTGACGCTGACCATCGAAATGCGTCATCAGCCCTTCGCGCTGTGGATCAAGGATCTGTCCGCGCCCGATCCGGCGCACATCCTGAACCTGTTCGGCCTGCTGCCGTTCGATCCCCCCGGCTTCCTTGCCATCGGCGTGCTGGCGATCCTGCTCGGCATCACGATGTGGGCGCAGTTCAAGCTGCAACCGGCGGCGATGGACCCGGCGCAGCAGCAGATCTTCGCATTCATGCCGTGGATCATGATGTTCGTGATGGCACCGTTCGCGGCTGGCCTGCTGATCTACTGGATCACCTCGAACGTGCTGACCATCGCGCAGCAGAAGTATCTCTACAGCAAGCACCCGCAACTGAAGGCGCAGGCCGACAAGGACCAGCTCGACGTCGATCGTGTTGTTGCGCGTGATCAGAAGGCGGCTTCCACGCGGAAGCCGAAGGCCCCGTGACACCAGAAGAACAGGCCGCCCGCGCCGAACTGATCGAACAGGCGCGCCTGCTTTTTGCGGGCCGCGTGGAGTTCATCAAGTCGGCCCCGGCGCTGAAATTCCTGCCCGATCCCGATGTGCCGGAAATCGCTTTCGCAGGCCGGTCGAACGTCGGCAAATCGTCGCTGCTCAACGCGCTGACCGGTCGCAAGTCCATCGCGCGCACCTCGGTCACGCCGGGCCGCACGCAGGAATTGAACTACTTCGAAGTGGGCGAACCCACCCGCCTGCGCCTGGTGGATATGCCCGGCTATGGCTTCGCCAAGGCCCCGCCCAAGGTGGTCGAAAACTGGCGCCGTCTGGTGCGCGATTTCCTGCGCGGTCGTGTCGTGCTCAAGCGCACGCTGCTGCTGATCGACAGCCGCCACGGCGTGAAGCCGGTCGATGAAGACATGATGCAGATGCTCGATGAAGCGGGCGTCGGCTATCGCGTCGTCCTGACCAAGGCGGACAAGATCAAGGCCAGCGAACTGGAAGCGGTCACGGCTGCCACCATCGCCGCCGCCCGCAAACGCACCGCCGCCTATCCAGAGATCATCGTCACCTCTTCCGAAAAGAAGATGGGCATAGAAGAACTGCGCGCAGCGGTTTTGCAGGACTCGCTGATCTGATCGCCTTGCGTTAGCGACGGCTCATCGGCCACCGAGTTCCAATTTCCAATTCGTCACCCTGAACTTGTTTCAGGGTCCATTTTTCGGTCCAGAGCGGTGGGCTGATTGGCGAAATGGATGCTGAAACAAGTTCAGCATGACGAGGATGTTTGAGCGAGAGTGAGTGGGACAACTCCCCCCTCCCGCTGGCGGGAGGGGTTGGGGAGGGTATGTTCCCCCACTCGCCTAAATCTCCAACATGCCGCCATTCCGGCGCAAATCCCGCTGTCCTACAAGCAGCGCGCTGACCCACGCTCCCGCGTGCCATGCCCCACAGCGACCCTATCGACCTCACCCGCCACACCGCCCGCAACATCCTCGCACGTGACGGCAATCTCGCGCCCGCGCTTGACCAAAAGCGCCTTCTCGAACTCCCCGAAAGCGACCGGACACTTTCTCCTCAGGACCGTGTAAACTGTGTAAACCTGTTCATGCTCGACACAGCAAACCTGAACGGCTACGCGCCCAAAAAGCGAAACGGGGCGAATGCGATGAAGCTGATCATCGGCAACAAGAACTACTCAAGCTGGTCCTTGCGCGGCTGGCTGGCGGCCAAGCAATCAGGCCTCATGTTCGAGGAAATCACCGTCCCTCTCTATGGTGAGGAATGGGATCATCTTCGCCGCGCCGACGATCTTGCGCCGTCGTCGGGCAAAGTGCCGATCCTGTGGGACGGCGAAGGCCCCGATGCCCCGGTGGTCTGGGACAGCCTGGCCATCATCGATTACCTTGCGGACAAGGTGGGGCGCGATCGTTTCTGGCCCAAGGACGAAACCGCCCGTGCAATGGCCCGCTCGATGGTTGCAGAAATGCACTCCGGCTATCTGCCGTTGCGCAGCACGCTGCCGATGAACATCCGCAAGCGCGTGGAAGGCGTTGAAATCACGCCCGAAGTCCGCGCCGATATCGTCCGCATCCTGACGCTATGGGCAGAAGCGCGCGCCCGCTTTGGCAAGGGCGGTCCCTTCCTGTTCGGGACTTTCTGCGCCGCCGACATCATCTACGCCCCGGTCGTATCCCGCTTCATGACCTACGGTGTGCCGGTACCGGGCTTTGCGATGACTTATATGGAAGCGGTCTGGACGCATGACTGGATGCAGACCTGGATCGATGCTGCCGAAAACGAAGACTGGACGATCGAACAGTTTGAGGAGCCTGCCCGCTGATGCCCGCGCTTGATCCCGTCATTCTTGCTGAACGCCTGATCGATTGCGAAAGCATCACGCCCGCCACCGGCGCGGTGTTTGATTGCTTCGAGGCCATGCTCACGCCCTTGGGTTTCGAGATCCACCGCTTCATCGCGGGCGAAGCGCCCGATGGCCCGGTCGAGAACATGTTCGCCATCCGCAAAGGGCCGGAAGGTTCACGCCACTTTGCCTTTGCCGGGCACCTCGATGTCGTGCCGCCGGGCGAGGGTTGGACCTCAGGCCCGTTCAAGGCGGAACGGCGGGGCGAACTGCTCTACGGCCGTGGCGCGGTCGACATGAAAGGTTCGATCGCATCAATGGTCGCGGCTGTGGCGGAAATCCCCGCGGATGCAGGCACGATCAGCTTCATCATTACCGGAGACGAGGAAGGCCCTGCCCGCTACGGCACTGTGCCGCTGATCGAACTGATCCGCGAGATGAAGGCCGAACCGGACCTGTGCCTTGTGGGCGAACCCACCTCGGTCAATCGCTTGGGCGATATGGTGAAGATCGGTAGGCGCGGCTCGGTGAACATGTGGATCACGTGCAAGGGTGCGCAGGGCCATGTCGCCTATCCGCATCTTGCCGACAATCCGATCCCGCGCCTCGTGGCGCTGCTAGGCGATCTGGATGCGCTGGTGCTGGACGAAGGCACCGAATGGTTCCAGCCATCGAACCTTGAGATCACCGATCTCGACGTCGGCAACCCCGCCACCAACGTTATCCCGGCAGAGGCACGCGCGCGCATTTCCATCCGCTTTAACGACCGGCACACCGGGGCCAGCCTGATCGAACAGGTCGAAGCCATCGCTCGCCGCCACAAGGGCGAAGTCCGTCCCGTCATTTCGGGTGAGAGCTTCATCACGCTACCGGGCGATTATTCCACGCTGATCGCCGATGCAGTGAAGGCAGAAACCGGTCTGGACCCGGAACTCTCCACCAGCGGCGGCACATCTGACGCGCGGTTTCTGCGCGCGGTCTGCCCGGTCGTGGAATTCGGCCTGTGCAACGCCACGATGCACAAGAAGGACGAAGCGGTGGCGTTGGAAGACCTCCGCGTCCTCCAACGCATCTACCGCCGGATCACATTGGCCGCGCTGGCGGGCTAGCCTTTCACCTTGTTCGCAAAACTCTTGCGCAGTTTCATCAGCTTGGGCGGGATCACGGCGAGGCAGTAGGGGTTGCGCTGCCCTTCGCCGTCCCAGTATTCCTGATGGTAATCCTCCGCCGGATACCACGTGGACATCGGCTCGATCGTGGTGACGATGGGTTGCGGCCAGTCTGGCTGTGCGCGTGCGATCGCCGCGTCCATCGCAGCCTTCTGATCATCATCCGCCGGGAACATGGCCGAGCGATACTGCGTGCCCACATCGTTGCCCTGACGGTTCAGTTGCGTAGGGTCATGCGTGGCCAGGAAGATGTCGAGTATTTGGTCGAGCCCGATGACAGCCGGATCAAATGTCACGCGAATAGCCTCGGCATGGCCCGTCGTGCCGCTGCACACCTGCTTGTAGGTCGGGTTCTCGACACTGCCGCCGATATAGCCGCTCTCGACTTCGCTCACGCCGATCACGTCGCGGAACACCGCTTCGGTGCACCAGAAACATCCGCCTGCCAGAATGGCCGTTGCTTGTTCGCTCATGCGCCTTATTCTCCTTGTAAGACGACGAGATAGGCAGGCACACCCCGCTTGTCATCGCCCCCTTTTGGAGAATTATCCGATGCGCAGAATGAGCCTCGCCCTGCTTGCCCTCGTTGCTGGAAGCAGCCTTGCCGTTCCCGCTTTCGCGCAACACGCCGATCACGCAGCGGCAAAGATCGATCCTGCACTGGCCGCCGCCGTTGCCGATCCACTGCGCAAGGACGACAGCGCGCGCGACAAGTATCGCAAGCCTGATCAGACGCTGGCGTTCTTCGATGTCGGCCCGGCAATGAAGGTGGGCGAATATGCGCCGGGCGGCGGCTGGTATTCGCGCCTGCTTGGCATCTACCTTGCGCCCAAGGGCAAACTCGTCGGCCTCTTCGCTGATGCCAGCAGTGCCAATGCCCAGCGTCAGGCTGCCACACAGGCCGCCGTGGACAAGTTCCCCGGCGAAGTGGCCGAATGGGCAAAGCAACCCGCCAACAAGTTCACCGCCTTCCACCTCGGCGCAATTCCCGATGGCGAGAAGGGCACGTTCGACCGCATTCTCGTGATGCGGATGATGCACAACCTGTTACGCGCGAACGTTGCCGACGCTGAAATCAAGAAAATGCGCGAACTGCTCAAGCCCGATGGCATGATCGGGATCGAACAGCACCGTGCCAAGGCCGATGCTCCCTATGCCTTCACCGATGGTTCCAAGGGTTATCTGCGCGAAGCGGACATCATCAAGTTCATGGAAATCCACGGCTTCACGTTTGTGGGCAAGAGCGAAGCGAATGCCAACCCGAAAGATCCGGCCAACTGGCCCGAAGGTGTGTGGACCCTGCCACCCACGTTTCAGGTCAAAGTCAGCGACGAAGAGAAGGCCCGCCTTACCGCCATCGGCGAAAGCGACCGCATGACTCTGCTGTTCCGCAAGCGCCCCTGATCGCGGGATTGATATGACCATTGACGGCGGCGGTTGAATTGCCGGGGCAGGGGGCTTAGGTCACCTGCCATGACAGAGATTACCGTCGCCGCCCTGCAACTCGCCCTGAACGGGAGCGAGGCCGATAACATCGCCGCCACCGCTGCGCTGGTCGAACAGGCGGCGCTGGACGGTGCGCAGATTGTGCTGCCGCCGGAATTGTTCGCCGGTCCCTACTTCTGCAAGGTAGAGGACGAAGCGCTGTTCGCGCTGGCCTATCCGCTGGCGCAAGACCCTTCGGTGCGCGAGATGCGCAAGCTGGCAAAAGCGCACGGCATCGCCATCCCCACCAGCTTTTTCGAGCGCGACGGACACCACTATTACAACACGCTCGCCATGATCGGACCGGATGGCGAGATCATGGGCATCTACCGCAAGAGCCACATCCCCGATGGCCCCGGCTATGAAGAGAAGTATTACTTCCGGCCCGGCAACACCGGGTTCAAGGTGTGGGATGTGTTCGGCACACGCATTGGCGTGGGGGTGTGCTGGGATCAGTGGTATCCCGAATGCGCGCGCGCAATGGCGCTGATGGGCGCGGAACTGCTGTTCTATCCTACGGCCATCGGGTCCGAACCCTATGACTCCGATCTGGATACCAGCCGCATGTGGCGTCGCGCGATGCTGGGCCATGCTGTTTCGAACTGTATGCCGGTGATCGCCGCCAACCGGATCGGGACCGAGGAAGGCCAGAAGTTCTATGGCCACAGTTTTATCAGCGACGAATGGGGTGATTTCATCAGCGAATTCGGTGCCAGTGAAACCGGCGTGCTTCACGCTGCAATCGACCTGAAGCGCGCGGCAACGCATCGTGCAGGGATGGGCTTCTTCCGTGATCGCCGCCCGCAGCTCTACGGGCGTCTGGCCGAGGATATCTGAAGCTGCACCGCTATCTCGTCGCGCTCGGTTCCAACCAGCGGCACCCCCGCCACGGTGCGCCGCGCGCGGTTCTGGCTGCAGCGGTGCAAGCGCTGGCGGGAACGGGCATTGCCGTGCTGGCCATCAGCCCGCTGATTCGCAGCCGCCCCATCGGCCCGTCGCAACGCGAATATGCCAACGGCGCGGTGACAATCGCAACACACTTGGATCCTCCAGCGCTGCTTGATGCGCTGCAGGCCATCGAGGTGCGCTTTGGCCGCAAGCGCCAGGGCCAGCGCTGGCGTTCGCGCACGCTCGATCTGGACGTGGTGCTGTGGTCCGGTGGCTGCTGGAACGATGATCGGCTGACCGTACCCCACCCGGAATTTCGCAATCGCCTGTTCGTTGTCGGGCCTGCGTCCAGCGTCGGCTCTCGCTGGCGTGATCCGATTTCCGGCTTCACCGTAAAGCAACTTGCGCATCGCGCGAAGCACAGGGTTGACCGTTCGCGCCCCGCCCCCTAGGTGACGCGCCACGCAATGCGCCAAACACGGCGCAACAGAGCGGGCCCTTAGCTCAGTCGGTAGAGCAACTGACTTTTAATCAGTAGGTCGCTGGTTCGAACCCAGCAGGGCTCACCATTCCTGAAATTGCCGAACCTGCCGCTATGCCAGTCTGTAGCCAATGCCGGGTTCATTGCGGATCAGCGCGGGTGAAGATGGGTCTGCTTCGATCTTGAGCCGCAGCGCGCGAATTACGACGCGCAGGTATTCCACGTCGTTGCGATGGGCTTTACCCCATATGCTTTCCAGAATTGCGGTGTGGGTCAGCACGCGCCCGCCTGCGGTAATCAGTTCGCGCAGAACGGCGAACTCCTTCGGGGTCAGCGCAACCGGCCTGTCGCCAACTTTCAGTATGTGGCGTGCAACGTCCATGTAGAGCGATCCATGCATCAGGATCTCGGCGTTTGGCGTCGCTCGCCCGGCACTTCTGAGCGCTGCGCGCAGGCGGGCGAGCAGTTCGTCGCCTTCGAACGGTTTGGTCACATAGTCCGATGCGCCAAGATCGAGTGCGGTGACTTTTTCCGACACATCGGTTCGGGCCGACAGAACGATGATGGGGGCAGGGGTGCGCGCCCGCAAGGTGGCGAGGAGTTCAATGCCGTCGCGGTCGGGCAGGCCGAGGTCCAGCACGATCGCATCGATCGGTTGCAAATCCAACGTGGCCAGCGCAGCACGGGCGTCCTTTGCGGCAATCACAGAATGCCCATCCCGGCCCAGCACGACATCCAGCAGGCGCAGGATTGCCGGTTCATCGTCAATGCACAGCACCGCACTCATACTGGTGCAACCGGGCGCGCGTGGGCCGCAATTGTGAAGCAGGCCCCGGCAAATTGCCCCTTGGTGATCGTGACCGTCATGCCCATTGCATCGGCAAATCCGCGAACGATGGCAAGGCCAAGGCCGCTGCCCTCGGTTCGATCCGAACCTTCAATTCGTGCAAAGCGTTCGAACAGCCGTTCGCTTTCGGCCAGCGGTATGCCCGGCCCGTCGTCCTCGATGGCGATCATCACGAGATCGCCCTGTGCCCGTGCCCTGATGGCAATCGTGGCAGACGCATGGCGCAGCGCGTTGTCGATTAGATTGGCGAACACATGCAGAAGCAGCACAGGATCGCCTTCGATAAACGGGAGATCGGCAGGGATATCCTGCACTATGGCAATACCTGCCGGCGGAACCGAACCGTCCAGCGCCGCCGCCACGACATCGACCAGATCGATGCTCTCGGTCACGGCCACCAGCGTTCCGTCCTCGATCCGCGCAGCGCCCAGCAGGTCAGCCATCATCCGGTCAAGCCGTCGCGCCGCCTGCAGCGCGTCCTGCGCATCGTGCCGTTGCGCGGCGAGCAGTTCGAGTCTGCCGGTGATGACCGTTAGTGGTGTGCGGAAATCGTGCGCAAGCGATGCCAGCAGTGTCTGGCGCAAGCGGTCTTTCGCTTCGGCCAGTTCGCGGCTGCGGCGTTCCTGCGCAAGGCTTGCGCGGTCGCGGCACTGCCCGAGCAACTGGCACAGCTGGCCGACGTGGTCGAGCGCTTCAGCACTTTGCACGGTTCCGTTGGATGGCCGCGAAAGCGCAAGGACGATCTGATCGCTGCGGCTGCGTGGATGAATAGGGATGAACGTCCATTCGGCAGCGGCCATCGTTTCGGTGCCGTGGCCGGTAACATCGCCATTATGCAGTGCCCATGCGGCGGCGGAGCGATCGACGGGCGACAGGGCGGCGTCATCCGTGCCCAGCGTTGGTTCATCCAGCAGCAGGGCTGCGCCGTAGCGATCTGACAGGAACGCCACACCATCGTGAAGCGCGCGATCAGGCGGGTCTGCCGAAAGGATGGTGGCGAGCGCTGCGGCTTCCGCACTCGTCCTTGCCCGCGCGTTTGCCTCTGCCTCGCGTTCGAGGAGGCGCGTGGCAAGACGGCTGGTCACGATTGCCACCGCGCCCAGCACGAACATGCTGACCAGATTGTCGATCTGGTGCACGCGGAAGGTGTATCGCGGTTCGAGCAGGAAGAAGTTGTAGGCTGCCGTCCCTGCCAGCGCCGCGACGAGGCCGGGGCCTAGTCCGCCTCGCGCCGCGCCCAGCAGAACCGGTAGCAGGAACAGCAGCGATGCCGATGCCAGCCCCAGCGTCGGCAGAAGCGCCACGGTAACCGCAGTCACCGCTGCCACGGCGGCAAGGGCAACAAGGCTGGCGGTGAGGGTGCGGTTCACGAAACGACCTATAGCTCAATCTGGCTGCCAAGTTCGACCACCCTGTTCGGCGGGATTGCGAACCATGCTGTCGGGTCGGCCGCATTGCGATGCAGTGTCATGTAGACCACGGTCATCCAGCGCGGCAGAACCGGTTTGGTTGCAAAGCGGATCGCGCTGCGACCTACGAAGAATGATGTGCCCCCGGTGCGATCCAGCAGGCCTTTGCTGCGGGCAAGATCGCTCGGCACGTCGATATGATCAAGATAGCCGTAGTGCAGGCGGACGCGCACGAAATTCTCGTCGATGCGATCCATGCTCAGGCGCTCGGCGGGATCGATCCATGGGCGCGTCACCGTTTCGACCTTGAGCAGGATGGACAGGCGGTGAAGCGCCTTGTTGTGCTTCAGGTTGTGCAGAAGTGCAGCCGGGGCGATCTCGAGATTCTGCGTGAGGAACACGGCAGTGCCTTCGATCCGGGCCGGGGGACGCTGAGCAAGCGCCTGTGCGATGTCTTCCATCGCTGCGCCCTGTTCTGCGGTGCGGGCGACAGCGGCCTTCCGTCCTTTCAGCCATGTCAGGATCACCAGGCCCATAATCGCGGCGACAACCAGCGGCACCCACCCACCTTCGGTAACGCGCAGCATGTTTGCGCCGAAGAAGAACAGGTCAAGCGCAAGGAACGGCGCGATCACCGCACCGGCCCACACGCGGTTCCAGCCCCAGTACCGCCACGCAATCACGAAGGCGAGGCAGGTCGTCACCACCATCGTTCCGGTAACCGCGATGCCATAGGCAGCTGCCATTGCCGAACTGCTGCGGAACCCGAAGACAAGCGCGACCACCCCTGCGAACAGCAGCCAGTTGACGGCAGGCATGTATATCTGGCCGATCTGATGAGCGGACGTCTGGCAGATCGTAAGCCGGGGCAGCAGGCCGAGCGCAATCGCCTGATGCGTCAGCGAATAGGCGCCGGTTATCACGGCCTGGCTGGCGATCACGGTGGCGAGCGTGGCCAGGATCACCAGCGGTGCGCGCAGGGCATCGGGAGCCATGAGGAAGAACCAGTCGGCATTGGCAAGAGTCTGGCCCGATGCCTGCGCGGCGGCGAGAGCCTGAAGCGACATTGCGCCTTGGCCAAGGTAATTGAGGCTGAGCGCTGGCCACACCAGCGTGAGCCAGCCAAGCTGGATAGGGCGGCGGCCAAAGTGGCCCATATCGGCAATCAGCGCTTCTGCACCCGTCACCGTGAGGAACACCGCACCGAGCACGAACAGACCGGTCACGCCGTTGGTGGTCACGAAGGTGACGGCGTAAAGAGGGTTGAACGCGGCCAGCGCTTCCGGCGCAAGGATGATGTGCCACACGCCGAGCGCGGCCAGCGCGCCGAACCAGATCAGGCATACCGGGCCAAACAATGATGCAATCCCGGCAGTTCCCTTTGCCTGAAAAGCAAAAAGAGCGGCCAGGATGCCAATCGATAACCCCAGAATGACGGGTTCGGACATGTCGCCAAGCCCTGGTATGGTGCGCAGGCCTTCCACCGCCGAAAGCACCGAAAGCGCGGGCGTGATGATCGCATCGCCATAGAACATCGCTGCGCCCGTTGCGCCCAGCAACAGCACGATCGGCCACCGGCCATCGGTCGCCCGCTGCGCCAGTGCCATCAGCGAAAGCACGCCGCCTTCGCCGTTGTTGTCCATTCGTGAAAGGAACAGAACGTACTTTAGCGTCACAACCACGATCAGCGCCCACAGTGCCAGCGACAGCACGCCAAGGATTTCCGGCTGCGAAATGCCGTCGCTCCCGGTCTGTGCCAGTGCTTCACGGAAGGCATAAAGCGGACTGGTTCCGATATCGCCATAGACCACGCCAATGGCCCCCAGCGTCAGTGCGGCAAGGGCGGGTTGCCTGTTCTGGGCGGGCGGCGATGAAACGGCGACAGGTGGATAGGAAGATTGCACGTCAGGATGCTCCTTTAGGAACATCCTTCGATGAAAGCGCCATTAGATTGCCATGTGAGATCGGGCAAAAGTGCGTAAGTTTTGCATAAGGACGGCGAAGCGCGCTCGTCATGCAACGGCGCTGGCGCGCGGCTCTGAGGATACTCTCGGAGTATCGCCCGGAAAGCGATACTCCTGCATTTTCATGCTTTGAGAAGTAGTGGTGCAGAAGAGGACCCGCATCGAATAATTTTTTCTGTGTTATAACAGCAACATAGACGATGTGGTTTTTGCGAAGGCCCGCACAAAAGCCCGCATTTCGGTGTGGTTTAGAGGTTCGAGTCTTTTGCTAGGACTCGAATCTTCAAAAAATGGCGGATTTCCGCCATTTTTGCACCGTGAACAAAAGCAGAAAATCTAGCCTTGTAGGGACCGAAAGGCCCGCAGAAAACCGTTCATGAAGCGTTCCAACTTGGCCCGCGTACTCTCAGGCGATCTCGTCCAACACGCGATTGGAATGGATAGTCTGGCGGCTGTGATCGGCAGGCCTGGCCCAATTACCTACGCCGGGGTGAGAGCCCCAGAAAACGATGCGGGGTCCAGGCCTGCCCCTCCGTCAGGAGGAACTTGTCATGTGCGAGCCGGGTCAAAGGAGGATCCAGACTTCCACATGTGAAGCATGACGACCGCCAGCTTTCGAGCCACAGCAACCCTGGCTTTCGACAAGCCTACTTTCTTCCTCAGTGTCAGCCCCCATGCCTGCAGTGCGCTTTCCGTCTTTGTCGAGCACAGCAAGACGGTGGCAGCCGAAACCAGGTGAGTCCGCGTGAGCTTGCTACCGAACCTGCTGATCCGGCC
>NZ_JBMLSM010000192.1:0-13820 GCF_049240505.1 Novosphingobium sp. | reverse complement strand
AAGGGCCTGACCGGCGGCATCGAATTCCTGTTCAAGAAGAACAAGGTGACCTGGCTGAAAGGCTATGCCTCGTTCGAAGACGCGCACACCGTTACGGTTGCGGGCCAGAAGGTTACCGCCAAGAACGTAGTGATCGCCACCGGTTCCAGCGTCACCCCACTGCCCGGCGTGACCGTGGACAACGATGCTGGCGTCATCGTCGACAGCACCGGCGCGCTTTCACTGAAGAAGGTGCCGGATCATCTGGTGGTGATCGGCGGCGGCGTGATCGGGCTTGAACTCGGTTCGGTCTGGCGTCGTCTGGGTGCCAAGGTGACCGTCGTGGAATTCCTCGACCAGTTGCTGCCCGGCATGGACGGCGACGTGCGCAAGGAAGCCGCCAAGATCTTCAAGAAGCAGGGCATGGAGCTGAAGCTCGGCACCAAGGTTACCGGCGTTACCGTGGATGGCGGAAAAGCCACGCTGACGGTTGAACCGGCCAAGGGCGGCGATGCTGCCACGCTGGAAGCCGATTGCGTGCTTGTGGCCATTGGCCGCCGCCCGAATGTCGATGGCCTCGGCCTTGACAAGATCGGGCTGGAACTGAACGCGCGCGGCCAGATCGAAACCGATCATGACTTTGCCACCAAGATCGACGGTGTATGGGCGATTGGTGACGTGATCCCCGGCCCGATGCTGGCACACAAGGCCGAGGACGAAGGCATCGCGGTGGCCGAAAACATTGCCGGGCTGACCGGCATCGTGAACCACGACGTGATCCCCGGCGTGGTTTATACCATGCCGGAATTCGCAGGCGTGGGCCTGACCGAAGAAGCCGCCAAGGAACGTGGTGACATCAAGGTCGGCAAGTTCCCGATGTTGGCCAACAGCCGGGCCAAGACCAACCACGAACCGGACGGCTTCGTGAAGGTGATCTCCGATGCCAAGACCGACCGCGTGCTGGGCGTGTGGTGCATCGCGTCAGTGGCGGGCACGATGATCGCGCAGGCCGCGCAGGCGATGGAATTTGGCGCGACGAGCGAAGACATCGCCTATACCTGCCACGCGCACCCGACCCATTCGGAAGCGCTGAAGGAAGCCGCGATGGCGGTGACGGGCAAGCCGATCCATATGTGATCGCCCGGCATCGACCGATTGAATAGGGCCGTCCGTGAGGGCGGCCCTTTTCTTTTTTGCCGCGAACCACGGGGCCGTTGCGGCGTGACATCCTTGGCCGACGCTGCTAGCGGCCAAGCTAAATTAAGAAAGCAGATGACTATCATGGCAGGATACAAAGAACCCGGTCTCGGCGACCGTCGCAACGCTTCGGCCGAAGCGCGCGCCAAGGCGATCGAGGCGCTGAAAGCCAAGGCGAAGGCTCCAGTCGATCCAGCAATTCTGGCAGAGCGTATTGCCAAAGCCGAAGCCAAGGAAAAGGCGGAAGCCGAAAAGCGCGCGGCCATCAAGCAGCGTCGCGAAGAGGAAAAGGCCGAAAAGGCGCGCATTGCCGCCGAGAAGGCAAACGTTCCCCCGCCGCCCAGCCAGGCCGAACTCGACGCGCAGCGCAAGGCTTTACGCGATGCACGTTATGCCGCCCGCAAGGCGCGGAAGAAGTAGGTTTTGACCGACGCAACGCTGGCACGGCAACCCGCACACACCGCTCCTGCCGCTCCTCCCCCGATGTGGGAGCTGGAAGATGGCGACGAACTGATCGACACTGCGCGCGTGCCCAATGGTGCGCGGCTGCGGCTGGTGCGCAATGGCGAGGATTTCGTCATTCTGCTGGACCGCAACGAGTTGATGAGCACCGATGTCTTTGCATCGGAAGTAGCGCTGGCCGTGATGACCTGTGAGCGTCTGGGTGCCCGTGCCGCGCCGCAAATGCTGATCGGCGGCTACGGCCTTGGCTTTACCCTGCGTGCGGCTCTGGCCGAACTGGATGGTAGCGCAAGCGTCACCGTGGCGGAAATCGTGCCCGAAATCGTCGCATGGGCGCGGGGCGCGATGCAGCAGATTACCGCCGGATGTCTCGACGATCCGCGCGTGCAGCTTGTCCACGATGATGTGGCCATGCTGATCGATGCCGCGTGTGGCGGCTATGACGCTATCCTGCTGGACGTGGACAACGGCCCCGAAGGCCTGACACGCCGCGTGAACGACTGGCTCTATTCCGAAAGCGGGCTGCAAGCGGCGTCGCGCGCGCTGCGCCCCGGTGGCATTCTGGCCGTATGGTCGGCGTTCAGGGATGAAACCTTTGTCGAACTGCTGGAGAAGACCGGCTTTGCAGTAGAAGTCGTGAATGTTGATGCGGGCGAAGCGCCGAAGCCGGGCAGGTCACCGCTGGAACATGTGATCTTCTTCGCCACGAAAGCCTGACACCTGCGCACCTTTCGTTTGTGCCCCGCCCCGCGCGGCGGTAACCGCAGGGTTTGAATCGAAGGAGTGCCACAATGGCCATCAAGCTGAACCTGACCGAAGACGAAGTTGAAATCCTGATCGACGCTCTGGAAGCCGACATGGAAGGCTATGTCGAAGCGACCAAGGAAGCGCGCGGCAACAACAACCGTGAAGATGTGAAGACCTTCACCGAAGCGGCAGAACGCATTCAGGCGCTCAAGACGAAGCTGGAAGCGCTGATCGACGCATAACCGCGCCGATGCGCCTGACCCGCCGCCTTGTTGTTGGCGCTCTGGCTGCGGGCGGCTTGCTGCCCGGCCGGATCGCGGCACAGCGGCGGGACATGACGCTGGACGAATGGCTGGCCGTGCCCATGTCGTCCCTCTCGCTCACCTCGATCCGCCGAGCGGTCGGCACGCCGGGGATGGCCGTGTTCTGGCAGACCGGCGCAGCGCCGCCAGCGTTCCTTGCCGATGGGTTGCGCGCTGTCGGCCACGTTGAGCCAGTGACCCCGCGTGACAAGTGGCACATCGGTTCGATCACCAAATCGTTTACCGCCACCCTGTTCGCCCGCGCGGTTGAAGCAGGCGCAATCGGATGGGATACGACGCTGGGCAGCGCCCTGCCCCAGGTGCCGCGCCGCTATCGGGCATTGACCGCGATCGATCTGCTCAGCCATCATTCGGGTCTTCCCAAGGATATCCCGCTGGATGCGCTGTTTGCCATGCCGCAACGCGAGGCCGACCCCCGCCAGAGCCGCCGCCGCTTTGCCGAGCTTGCACTGGCAATGAAGCCTGAAGCAAAGCCGCGCAGCCGCATGATCTATTCCAACGCTGGCTATGTTCTGGCTGCGCGGATGCTGGAGGAAGCAAGCGGTCTTCCGTGGGAAGCACTGCTGCGGCGCGAAGTGCTTGAACCGCTGGGTCTTTCCAGCGTCGGGTTCGGTCCACCCGGATCAGCGGACAGTTTCGACCAGCCTTGGGGGCATGATCAGGGGAAGCCTGTATTCGCTGACAATCCCGCTGCGATGGCTCCTGCAGGCGGCCTGCATATGAGTGTCGGCGATCTGGCCACATGGCTGCGAGTGCACCGCGACCGCACTGCCCTGCTTCGCCCTGAAAGCTGGAAAATGCTGCACACGCCGAAATTCGGCAGCGACATGGCGCTGGGCTGGTTTGCTGCCCCCGGCGGCAGCCTGTGGCACAATGGATCGAACACACGCTGGTATGCCGAAGTGCAGATTGATCGGCAAAGCGGCGTGATCATGGGCCATTGCGGCAATGATATGGCACTGTTCTACCGCCAGCGCGCCCTGTTGCCAGCCCTGCGGGCGGCCGCATCGGAAGACAGATAAAGGTGCTGGACAGTTAAGCTATATCTGACAGTATATAGATCATGAAGACTCTTCGAATTGTCGCCCTGGCTACGCTTTGCCACCTCGCCACGCCTGCCCAAGCCCAATCCACGCCCGAATGCCCGCCGCCAGCAGCAGATGCGCTGTGGCCGCAAGGTGCGCCTCGCTCTGTCGACGCCACGCTCACGCTGGGCACACCTGCCCAACTGGCTTTGCAGGCTGACGGTCAAGGCAAATACAGCGGCAGCGCCGCGATCAGCGTGACTCAACCGGGCACTTATGAAGTCGCGCTGGGCAACCCCGCATGGATCGACGTAGCAAAGGATGGTGTGGTTCTTACCTCCATCAACCACGGGCACGGTCCGGCCTGTTCCGGTATTCGCAAGATCGTGGGCTTTGCGCTCCAGCCCGGCACGTATGAAGTCCGCCTTTCACGCAGTGACCGCGATGCCGTGCAGGTGATGGTCAGCCTCTCGCGCTAGCGCAAACCGATGCAAGGCGATAAGCCTTGGCAGATGCCTCTGACCGTCCCTACTGCCGATATCGCCCCACTGATCGGCCTGCTCGACCTTGCCGGCATCGCCGTATTTGCGCTCTCCGGCGCGCTCCTTGCCGCGCAACTGCGGCAGACCTTCGTGACGATGGCGTTCTTCGCGCTGGTTACGGGCGTGGGTGGCGGATCGGTGCGCGATCTGCTGATCGGCGCGCCCGTGTTCTGGGTGCGCGATCCCTGGGTGGCACCGGTATGCCTTGGTATTGCGCTGGTGGCGTGGTTCACCCCGCACCGCTGGTGGGACAAGCCGGTGCTCGAATGGGCTGACGCGGTGGGCCTTGGTGCTTACGCGGTATTGGGCACGGCCAAGGCGCTGGCATTCGGGGTGCCGCCCGTTCCAGCGGTGCTAATGGGCGTCATAACCGGCTGCGTGGGCGGCATCATCCGCGATGTGCTGGCAGGCAGGCCGTCAATCCTGATGCGGCCCGAACTCTATGTGACGGCGGGCGCGCTATCCTCTGTGCTTTGCGCAGGGGGAGCAGCGCTGGGGTTGCCAAATGCGGTGGTGTGGCCCGTGGCGGCGGTGGCGGGGTTTGGGCTGCGCGGTGCCGCGATTTACTGGCGCCTGGGACTGCCGGTTTATACATCCGGGCTGCGCGAGGCCGACTGAGGCCCCCGCCTGCGCGGGGGCGCAGGTAGCTTCGTCTATCCGATCATTTCGACCACGACCTTGCCCATTGCCTGCCGGTTTTCCAGCAGGGCAATCGCCTCGCGCCCTTCATCCAGCGAGAAGCGTTGCGACACGCGCGGATTGATTTTTCCAGCTTTCAGCAGCGCAAACAGTTCCTCGACCTCAGCCTTGAAAGCGGCAGGTTCGCGCGCTGTCCATGCGCCCCAGAACACACCGCAAACGTCGCAGGACTTCAGCAGTGTCAGGTTGAGCGGCAGCTTGGCGATACCCGCCGGGAAGCCGACGACAAGGAAGCGGCCTTCCCACGCGATGGCACGCAGGGCGGGTTCTGAATAGTCGCCGCCAACGATGTCATAGACGATATCGGCACCGTTCGGGCCGCAGGCGGCCTTGAACTGTTCGGCCAGGGCTTTGGACTGCGCCTTGTCGAAAGGCGAGCGGCCATAGATCACCACATCGTCGGCCCCCGCCTCGCGCGCGACAGCCGCCTTTTCCTCGCTGGACACCGCGGCCACCACGCGCGCACCGAAAGCCTTGGCCAGTTCCACCGCCGAAAGACCGACGCCGCCCGCAGCGCCCAGCACGAGAACGGTTTCACCCGCCTTGATGTGGCCGCGATCCTTCAAGCCGTGGATTGTGGTGCCGTAGGTCATCAGCAGTGATGCACCGGTGGCGAAATCGACGTCATCGGGCAGTGGGAAGAGCCGCGCGACCGGTGCCACCACCTTTTCAGCAAGGCCGCCGTTGCCGATCATGGCAATCACGCGGTCGCCCACGCTCCATCCGCTGACGCCTTCGCCCAGTGTCTCGATCGTTCCGGCCAGTTCGCTGCCGGGGGCGTAGGGCCGCTCCGGCTTGAACTGATAGAGATCGCGGATCATCAGCGTGTCGGGGAAATTGATCGAACATGCGTGAACGCGCACGACGACTTCGCCTCTGCCCGGCACCGGATCAGGCAGGTCGTCCATGACCAGCGTTTCCGGTCCACCTGCCGCGTGCGTGCGCAGAGCTTTCATTCACCTGTCTCCCAAAGCCAGTGCGGAATCGGTCCGCTTGAGCGACAGGGAAGCAAGTTTTCAGAGGCTTGGGAAGCCCCTTTAAGTGAACGATTAAGCCGCCGCTACGGCATCCGTACCCTTGGCAAGGAACGACAGGCCATCGCGCATCTTTGCCTCGTGCGCCGAAATGGCATCGCCCCGCGCCATCGTCAGGCCCACTTCATCAAGGCCATTGGTCAGGCAGTGCTTGCGGAACGGATCGATTTCAAACTGGAAGCGATCCTGAAACGGCGTGGTCACGCTCTGCGCTTCGAGATCGATGGAGACCGGATCGGTCTGTGCCACTTCCATCAGCCGGTCGATCGCTTCCTGCGGCAGAACCACGGTTAGGATGCCGTTCTTGAAAGCATTGCCCGAAAAGATATCCGAGAACGATGGCGCGATGACGGCCTTGATGCCGAGATCGCCCAGTGCCCATGCTGCGTGTTCGCGGCTGGAACCGCAGCCGAAGTTGTCACCCGCGATAAGGATCGGCGAACCGGAAAATTCGGCGCTGTCGAAAATGTTGTTCGGATCTTCGCGCAGGGCTTCGAACGCACCACGGCCCAAACCCTGGCGCGTGATGGTCTTGAGCCACTTGGCAGGAATGATCACGTCGGTATCGACGTTCTTGCGGCCGAACGGGATCGCCCGTCCTTCGATCTGCTTCACCGGTTCCATGCACGCGCTATAGCTTGCACGAATACCGATGCAATGGCCTGCGCAACATTGTTTCGCGATTCCCGCCTGTCGGGAACTGCAATGAACCCGGCATCAATCCGTTTCGGGAGTTTCGGCAGGCGGCACCTTCGGCTCGGTCTTCTCGGCGCGTTCCTTGCGGCGCGAGGCATAGAGCAGGGCCGCAGCCAGCGCTGCCGAGCCGATTGCCGCGCCCGCCATTGCTGCCTTGCCAGTCCAGTCCGTCTTCTTGGTCACGCTTGGAAACTCCTTGAATTGCAGGGCCAAGATTGGCCGCGTGTCACACAAATGCAAGGATCAGCGCAGGAATTTCCGCAGGTTCGTCCATTGCGCCAGTTTATCGTCAAAGCTCAACGCTGCGTGTGCGGGACTACTGGATGGAAGGCGCAGCAACGCAAAGCCCCCTGCCCCGGCCAATTGCCGCGCACCGATGCTGGCCGATTTTGCACCGTTGAAGGCAACGCAGCACAAGGCGGGAAGCGTAGCCACCAGGCTGGCAAGCGGGTTGACCTCAACGTCCCGGATCGCGGTATCGAGGCTGCCGGGACGGGTGGCGGACCCGATCGAGTCCCACAGGCCGATATGATGATCGCGCAGGACGGCAAGCCGGGCTTCGTAGTCCATCGTCACCAGTTCCACCCCAATCGCTGCGCCGACCAGTCGCCAGAACTGGTTGCGGGGGTGGGCGTAGTATTGCGCGGCGGCAAGGCTTGCCTCACCAGGCAGACTGCCAAGAATCAGGACGCGCGTGCCCCAGTCCACCAAGGGCGCGAATGAGGACTTGCGCTCCATATTCAATCCTCCGAACCGTTCGTCATTGCGAGCGGCAACGCCGTGAAGCAACCCAGTGCGGCACAGCAACTCTGGATTGCTTCGCTACGCTCGCAATGACGAGTGAAGGAGAATCACGCCGGCGCTGGTTTTGCGTCAACCTTCGCGCCTTCATCCTTGGCGGGCGTGCCGCAAGTCATGCAGAAGCGGAAAAATGCCATCTTGCGCGTGCTGCAGGCGTGGCAATGATCAAACAGCGTCATGCCGCAGTGGACGCAAAAGTTTGCTTCGGCATCGCCGGTCGTGGAAATCGGCCTGTCACAACCGGGACAGACCTTGGCGGACATCTTCTTGAACGCCTCGTCATGGCTCACACGCGCGCGGCGGTCCTGCTCGGCCTGTGCCTCGGCCTCCTGCCGCTGAGCCAGATAGGCCCGCATGTTCTTGACGAGGAAATGCCCCGCCGCAAACGTGAGCGCGATGCCCACGATATAGCGGATGTAGCCGCCATAGCTGGGCAGATAGGGCACCAGTTCCACAAAGAACACGAAGACCGCCGCCAGCACGAAGCCACGCATCAGCGGCCAGTGATCGCTCTTGCGCTTCTTCATCACCATCCATGCGGCCACGGCCAGCATGGGCAGGGTGATAGCCAAGCGCAGACCGAAAACGCGCAGCTCCTGCCAGAACATCGCGCGTTCCTGCGCGGGGATCGCGGCATCGATCAGCTTGTTTTCCTGCGTGCGCAGCGCATTTTCCCGCTGGTCTAGCGGGGCGCGCTGGTTCTCCAGTTCAGCAATGGCCTGCTGGATCGCGCGCTCGTTGCCCTTCAATTGCTCCAGTTCGCGCGTGCGGCTGATGACTTCAGGGTCTTGTTGCGGATTGGTTGTGGCGGTGCGGGCAGCGATCCACGCTCGGAACGTCTCTTCGGCATTGCCCGACAAACGCTGCGCCTGTTCCAGTTGCAGCCGCTGAATGCCCAGCTTGTCATCGATGGCGGTGCGCTGCACTTCGATCTTGCGCACCTGCTCGCGGATCGTGCGAACTTCGGGCGTATCCTCGGGTGCGGCGGTGTAGACCTGACTTTCCACCATCGGCAGATCGCCGATCACCAGATTGCCAAGGCCGATAACGAACCCGGCAAAGACGATGGAAACCAGCCACAGCACGCCGCGATAGAGCCGCTCCGGCACACGCACGCCCTTGATTACGTCCATTGCTGATCCCTCCTCTTTGCAGGCGAGGCTATGCGTTCGCCACTGAGTTGTAAATCAGACACAGCTCGCCCTGCCCCCCAGCCCCGCTCACCCTGAGCTTGTCGAAGGGTGCTGACGCAACTGTGGTGCGAGATGCTTCGACAGGCTCAGCATGAGCGGGTTTAAGATTTGATTTGATTTGATTTGATTTGATTTGGTTTGCTTTTACTTCTTACCGCTGCACCAGCGGGCTTACCCGGTCGCGCCCGGCTTCCCATTCCTGCCACTTCTCGCCAAGGCCGGGATGATCGATCGCCCCTTCGCGCATGGCGGCGGCGGCTTGCGCGGCGGGAAGTGGCGGCAGTGGGCCGCCATCACCCATCACCAGTTCATCGCCCAGCAGACGGAAGCCCTGCGCAGCGGGGCGGAAGGCCTGCACCACGGTCAGCACATTGCCGCCGTTCTGCACGACATCGATCACCAGAGCATCGACATCGCCCGCAGGCGTGCCGACTTTCACCTGCCGCGCTATGGCGCAATCAGGCCATTGGGCGGCGCCGCCCGTGATGAAGGCCCGCGCCTTGTCGTCCTGCTCCTTGGGCGTTGCACCATCGAAGCTCTGCAACTGGCGGCTACCATCGCCGCGCATACACAGCGATTGCGGCTGATAGGTTCCGCCCGGCGGCAGGTCCGACGCTGACCAGAAGGCATGGGCCATCAGAAACCCCGCCAACTGGAGCGCAGCGGTGGGCAGACCCGCCATCTTATCCGATCAGCTTGCGCACGTCGGTCAACCGCCCGGTCACCGCTGCTGCTGCCGCCATCGCCGGGCTGACCAGATGCGTGCGCGCACCCGGCCCTTGGCGACCGACGAAGTTGCGGTTCGAAGTGGAAGCGCAGCGTTCGCCCGAAGGAACCTTGTCCGGGTTCATGCCAAGGCACGCCGAACAGCCCGGCTCGCGCCATTCGAAACCGGCCTCGGTGAAGATCTTGTCCAGCCCTTCGTCCTCGGCCATCTTCTTCACAAGGCCTGAACCGGGAACGACGATGGCCCACTTCACGTTGTCGGCTTTTTTGCGGCCCATCAGCACAGCAGCGGCAGCGCGCATGTCTTCGATGCGGCTGTTGGTGCACGAACCGATGAAGATGTTCTGCACCTCCACGTCTTCCATGCGCTGTCCCGGTGTGAGGCCCATGTAGGCGAGGCTGGCCTTGGCGGCTTCCTGCTTCGAAGGATCGGCGAACGATTCCGGCGCGGGAACGAGGCCACTGATCGGCAGAACGTCTTCCGGGCTGGTGCCCCAGGTAACCGAAGGCGCAATGTCCTTGGCATCGATCACCACAACCTTGTCGTAAGACGCGCCCGGATCGGTGACGAGGCTGGTCCACCATGCCACGGCCTTGTCCCAATCCGCACCCTTGGGCGCATAAGGGCGGCCCTGAAGGTAAGCGAAGGTCTTTTCATCCGGCGCGCACAGCCCAGCCCGCGCGCCATGTTCGATCGCCATGTTCGAGATGGTCAGACGGCCCTCGATCGAAAGATCGCGGATCACCTGCCCGGTATATTCGATGACCGATCCGGTGCCTCCCGCCGCGCCCAGCACGCCGGTGATGTGCAGAACCACATCCTTGGCCGTCACGCCCGGCAGCAGCGTGCCTTCGACGCGCACTTCCATGCTCTTCGACTGCTTCAACAGCAGCGTCTGCGTGGCGAGAACGTGTTCCACCTCGCTGGTGCCGATGCCGAAGGCCAGCGCGCCCAGCCCGCCGTGACAGGCGGTGTGGCTGTCGCCGCACACGATGGTTGCACCCGGCAGCGAAAAGCCCTGCTCTGGCCCGACAACATGAACGATGCCCTGCTCCGCATCGGCATCACCGATATAGCGGATGCCGAACGCGGGCGCATTGCGCTCCAGCGCTTCGAGTTGCTGCGCCGACTCAGGATCGGCGATCGGCACACGCGCGCCATCGGCGGTGCGGCGTGCGGTGGTAGGCAGGTTGTGATCGGGCACGGCCAGCGTCAGATCGGGGCGGCGCACCTTGCGACCGGCGGCGCGCAGCGCCTCGAACGCCTGCGGGCTGGTCACTTCATGAACCAGATGCCGGTCGATATAGATGAGGCACGTGCCATCATCGCGCTGTTCGACAACGTGGGCGTCCCAGATCTTCTGGTAGAGCGTGCGAGGTGCTGCGGTGTTCGACATGGCTCACGCGGTTAGGCCCGCCCTCCCCGCAATTCAAGCAGGAAAGGGCGGGCCTGAGGTGTTGCCAGCGTAATTTTGTTACGCATGGCCGTCATTATCTGCCAGTCGGATCAATAGCGACGGCCATCGCGGTCACGCTTTTCCGAATGGAGGCGCGAGTTGACAGCGGCAACGCGGCGCTCCAGCGTGCGATGCTCGGTCACGGTCAGACCACGGTTGGCATAGCGCGTGTAGGTCTGCTGAATGTCGCGAACGTCGCGGCGCAGGCCCAGCGCTTCCTGATGAGAAATCACGCGGTTGGCGCGGGCGCGGTCAATCCGGGCGTCGAGCGAATAGATGTCGCGGCGAATATCGGCGTTGCGTGCCGGCGTCAGATACGATGCCTCGGCTCGGTTGCCGCCGGGATAGCGATCATTGTCGCGGTTGCCGACGTGGGCCGATGCCGTGCCTGCGAAGCCGGCGGCGAGCATGGTCGAAAGAGCGGCGGCGATAATGGTCTTGCGCATTGGATTGCTCCTCATTTCCTGCCAGTGAATTGGCGTTGTCTGTGAAGCCAAATTGCCGCCGCCCGCCTGAACGCCAGAAAAACAACCCGTCGCGCCTTTCGGGCAAAGTGTAAGAATGTGTCGCGGAGCCGATTTGCGCGGTGTATGGAGCGCCCATGCAGACGCTTGTTGCCATCCTCATCATCGCAGGCACCGTGCTGGTCATGGAATTTGTGGCATGGTCGAGCCACAAATACGTGATGCACGGCTTCGGCTGGGGCTGGCACCGCGATCACCACGAACCGCACGATGGCTTCTTCGAAAAGAACGACCTCTATGCGTTGGTCGGCGCGGCGATCTCCATCAGCTTCTTCATCATCGGCAGCCCGCTGATCATGGGTGCGGACGCATGGTGGCCCGCCACCTTCATCGGCCTTGGCGTGATGGCATACGGCGCGATCTACACGCTGGTCCACGATGGCCTCGTCCACCAACGCTGGTTCCGCTGGGTACCCAAACGCGGCTACGCCAAGCGACTGGTGCAGGCCCACAAGCTGCACCACGCGACAATCGGCAAGGAAGGCGGGGTAAGCTTCGGCTTCATCATCGCGCGCGATCCGGCGGTGCTGAAGCGCGAGTTGCGAGAGCAGCGGGAGCGGGGGATCGCGGTGTTGCGGGAGGCGGTGGAAGGTTAGTCTGCTTCAGAGATTTGCGCAGTTTCTTCGTCTTTCGATCGTTTTTTCCAGAAACGGAGACGCATACCGAAACGATGCAACATCCAGCGCAACGCAAGGATGAGCAGCACAACAGGAAGCAAAGCCGCGACTGCATAGACGATAGCTGCAATGGAAACGCCAATTGTTGTCTTAGTTGACCGTAGCGCCGTCAGGATTGGCCGCCCGAACCCAAGCTGAGAGTCACCAAAGTAAGGCTGATACTCAATTTTGACGGCACTGTAGCGGATTCGGCCACGATATTGCTGCAATTTGGAACGCGCTTCATCGACTTCCTCATTCACGTCAGCAATGGCCTTTTCAGCCGCAATCAACTCCTCAACCCCGCCCCGATTGTTCTTCAAAATTTCGGTCAGCTTGTCGCGCAACACAAGGCGTGATTGAAGCCGCGCTTCGGTATCGATGATACTGTCCGAAAGGTCTTCTCCGTCACGAATGGACGATACCAATTCCCCGCCAAGTTCCGTGGCAGGCTTTGATAGTGCCTTCTCAAACGCCCCTGCCTCGGTCGCAGCAACGTGAAGTTCGACTTCACCGTATGCATCAATTTCATCGCTGCTGGCTTGCGAAGTCCGCATCACACGGCATTTCGGCGCCATCCGCTCACAAATTGCGGTATGAGCCCGCTGCAATTGCGCAACCTTCTCGCCACTGATTTGAAATCCAAAGCCATATGAATAAGCGATCTGGGGTTCGGAAGCGGTGGACGCTGGCTGAACGTTTACCGACGCTTCTGCTGGCTTTTCTTCGCTCAGGTTTACTGCCATCATTCGTGCTTGATGTGCCTCTCCGCCGAACAAGTCTGGTGTTCCCGGTTGCAATGCTTCCTGAAAACCGAATTTGTTCTGAGGCGCATCTCCATCATCTTGCGATGGTTCGATCTGCGCAATCACTTCTTCTGCGGCAGACTCAGCGGGCTTTTGACTACAAGCGGTCAGCAGTGCCAAAACGAACAGAGTAGAGATACGTTTGTCCATTGTTGGCCCTTGTCGCAGATATTGCAATGAGGACCGCCGCATTGTCGCCCCATCCCCTTTATCTGTTTAAACCCGTAAGCAACGCTGAAAGCAATCGTGTAAATCAAGCCAAACTGATCTCGTTCAGCACCCCTTCCCCAGCTTGCGGAAGCGTAGCGCTTCGAACATCAAGATATCCTGATTGTGCGCAGCGCCGTTCCGAAGCGAGCGCATGTATCCGATCATGTCCATGATGCGTGGGACTGCGGTTTTGCGGGGGGCGGTGGCGTGATTTCTCCCCGTCAGAACCGTTCAAACTCCGCCAGTTCATACCGCTCGCCAAGCGCGGGCACCAGCGACAGCAGCGGCAGGCAATCGTCAGCGGTGACCCAGAAATCGGTTTTGTGCGGCATCGTCTCGCTCCATCGGATGGTGTAGCGGCGGGCGTCGAACCGGCCTGCCGCCACCTCGATGCACTCCTCGGCCACAAAGGCCACCAGCGGTTGCAGCAGTTGCACGTCCAGCCCTTCGTCCCCAAGATGGGCCAGCGAATTTGCCGCGATCATCACCGGACGCTCTACGCCGGGTTCGTCCGTGCCCCGCGCGGCTGCAATGACGCTGTCCCCCGTCAGCGGATGCGTGCCCAGAAACTGGATCGGTCGTGGCGCGGTGGCAACGCGCGAAATCCGCCCGTGATCTTTGGTCACGCCCTCGCACTCAACGCGCTCTCCATCGACAAGATACCAGCAGGTGGCAATCGTGGCGCCGTTTGTCAATGGACACCCAGTTTTACGAGCTAAGGCGACACCCAGTGTTACGAGGTG
>NZ_JBMLSM010000191.1:0-6250 GCF_049240505.1 Novosphingobium sp. | reverse complement strand
ACCTCGTAACACTGGGTGTCGCCTTAGCTCGTAAAACTGGGTGTCCATTGACAGCCCGTTGGCGCGCCGCCTGCTGCGATACAACCGGAGTTGCCATCGTTGCCCCAATTTGCGGGCAGGGGGCAGACGATCCAGCTTGTCGCAGCGCTTAGCCCGGCTGAGGCAGAAGCACATTGGCAAGGCATGGTTGCCCGCCATCCCGAACTCGCCGGTTTCCGAAAGGTTGTAGTGCCAGCGGTTGTCGGGACGCGGCGGTACTGGCGCCTGCGGGCGACCGCACCGGGCGCACACGCCTATTGCGCATCGCTGCGGCGCGCCGGGCAGGATTGCTTTAACGTCAGTTAGCTTGTCGGCGGTGGTGCGGGCGGTTGCTGCGGCCATGATTCGAGCGCCGGGTCGATCATTGCCCATGCAGGGGCGTCGTCCGTCCAGATTACCGCTTGCGGGGCGAGGCCGTGGGGTTCGTCGATCACGCCGAAGCGCACGGTCTTGAGGTGCATTCGCGCTGAGCTTTGCGCGTAGACCTGCGTGCCGCATGATGGGCAGAAGTGGAAGGTGAGGGTGTTGCCGCTGGCGGCGGTCCATGATTTGTGGGCAAGGGGGCCGTTGATGGTGACGTCCTCGCCTTTGAAGATGGCATTGTTGGTGGGGCCGCCCGCCGCGATCTGCTGACACTGGCGGCACCAGCACTGCCGCGTGCCGACCGGCTCTCCGGCGATGGTCAGCGTAAGTGCGCCGCACGCGCATTGTCCCGTATAAGGGCCGGTATCGGGCATTTCGGGCTTGTCCTTTCGTGGTGCACGCAATTGGGTATTGTTAGTGTTACATACAATTGTTTATGGTGCATCCAAACGGAGAGGATAACACCACCATGCTCAAGCTCTACTCATTCGGTCCCGCCGCCAATTCGATGAAGCCGCTGCTGACAGTGTTCGAAAAAGGGCTGGACGTGGAGAAGCACCGGCTCGATCCGGCGAAGTTCGAACATCATACTGACTGGTTCAAGGCGATCAATCCGCGCGGCCAGGTGCCGGCACTTGTCGATGGCGGGAAGGTAATCACCGAATCGACGGTGATCTGCGAATATCTTGAGGACGAGTATCCGACCGAAGTCTCCTTGCGTCCGGCCGACAGCTTTGGCCGCGCGCAGATGCGGGTGTGGACCAAATGGGTGGACGAATACTTCTGCTGGTGTGTCTCCACCATCGGCTGGCACCGGTACGTTGGCAACATGGTGAAAAGCTATAGCGACGCCGAGTTCGAGGAGAAGGTGAAGGCCATTCCCGTGATCGAACAGCAGGTGAAATGGCGGCGCGCACGCGAAGGCTTTCCGCAGGACATGCTGGACGAGGAAATGCGCAAGATCGCCTATTCCGTGCGCAAGCTGGACGACCATCTGGCCGACAATGAATGGCTGGTGCCGGGGCAATATACTCTGGCCGACATCTGCAATTTCGCCATCGCCAACGGGATGCAGTTCGGCTTTGCGGAACTGGTCAACAAGGCTGACACGCCGCACTTGCTGCGCTGGATCGAACAGATCAACGACCGGCCTGCGGTGAAGGCGATGTTCGCGCAGGTGGAACTGGAAAAGCTTGGGCCGCGCGAGTGACGCGGCGTTCTAAGCCCCCTCCTCTTCAGAGGAGGGGGTTGGGGGTGGTGTTTTGCGTTTCAGGATTGAAGAAGTTTTGAAGGCACCACCCCCGGCCCCTCCTCTAAAGAGGAGGGGGAAGGCCAAGCTTCTCTTGGCGTCAGTGCCCCGGACGGCGCGCCATGAAGGCGAGCTTTTCGAACAGCATGATGTCCTGTTCGTTCTTGAGCAAGGCGCCGTGCAGCGGGGGGATGGCCTTGGTCGGGTCGCGGTTCTGCAACACGTCGAGCGGCATGTCCTCGTTCAGCAGTAGCTTGAGCCAGTCGAGCAGTTCGGACGTGCTGGGCTTTTTCTTCAGGCCGGGCACTTCGCGGATTTCGTAGAACACTTCCATCGCCTTGGCGACGAGGGTCTTCTGGATGCCGGGGAAGTGGACGTCGATGATTGCCTGCATCGTCTCGCGATCGGGGAACTTGATGTAGTGGAAGAAGCAGCGGCGCAGGAATGCGTCGGGCAGTTCCTTCTCGTTGTTCGACGTGATGACGACGATTGGGCGTTCTTTCGCCTCGATCCTCTCCTGCGTTTCGTAAACGTCGAAGCTCATCCGATCGAGTTCCTGCAACAGATCGTTGGGAAACTCGATATCGGCCTTGTCGATCTCGTCGATGAGGAGGACGGGCAGGCGCTCGCTGGTGAAAGCTTCCCAGAGCTTGCCCTTCTTGATGTAGTTGCGGATGTCGTGGACGCGCTCATCGCCCAACTGGCCGTCGCGCAGGCGGGCAACCGCGTCGTATTCGTAAAGACCCTGCTGCGCCTTGGTGGTGGATTTCACGTTCCATTCGATCAGCGGGGCGTTTACGGCTTTGGCGATTTCATGCGCCAGCACGGTCTTGCCGGTGCCGGGTTCGCCCTTGACCAGCAGCGGGCGGCGGAGGAGGACGGCGGCGTTGACCGCGACCTTGAGATCTTCGGTGGCGACGTAATTGCTGGTGCCTTCAAAGCGCATCGGCGATTCCTGTGTCTTAATCGTTTGGTTAAGCGATAGGGCGCGGGTTTGCGCAGCGCAAGAGGCTTGGTTGGCTGACGAATACGTCAGGAGTTTGTGACGTTATTGACGTTCGCGTCAGATATGTGCGTTGTTGTTGACTGAACCGTCAGGAAAGATCGGTATCAAAGTGTCGCTGATCACGATGGCACGACGGTGCTCGATTGCCCGGAAGCATGGCGGCGTGTAGTCGAGCGAACAATGGTTCCGTGGCGCATCGATCCTTTGAGGCAAGGCTATCAGGCGTCGCCGCGCGAGCGGGCGGGGTCGTTTGTCTTTGCCCTCGTGGCCAGTGCGCTGGTGTTCCTGATCATGTGGAAGATGGGTGCGGTGACGGGGTTCGGCGGGGGCGAGAGTGCCCGATTGACCGCGATCGATCTTTCCGACGAAGGGCAGGACAAGACGAAGGCTGCGGAAAAGCAGCCCGAGCAGAAACAGGCAAAGCAGGCGACGAACGCTGAAGCCATGCCGGTCCAGCCTGCAGCAGCGCCGCCAGCTGTGCCGATTCCGGGCAAAGTGCAGTGGCCTGAGGGATTTATCGAGCTATCGCGCAACGATTATCGCGCGGGCGATATCTCCCAGATGAAGCGGCAGGAATCAGGCGGCGGTGCGCCATCGGGCGGCGGCAGTCCTGGAGATTCGGCCAGTCTGGGGCAGGGGCCGGGCGGGGTCCGGCTCTATGCAGCACAATGGTATCGTGAACCGACCGACGCCGAGATCGGGCCTTACCTGCCGCAACGCCGGATGCAGGGCGATTGGGCGATGATCGCGTGCAAGACGGTGGAGAAATACCACGTTGAGGACTGCCAGGAACTGGACGAAAGCCCGCCGGGCTCTGGTCTTGCGCGGGCTATTCGGCAGGCATCGTGGCAATTTCTGGTGCGGCCCCCGCGCGTGAACGGCAAGCCGCAGGTGGGGGAATGGGTGCGGATACGGTTCGATTTTCGGCCGAAGAAGGGTGCTGTGGGCGAAGACCTCAATCTTTGACAATAAGCGCGCAAATTTGTATTTAAATGCGCATGGCCCAGATGAACATTTCTATCCCTGACAAGCTGAAAGAGTGGATTGAAGGCCGCGTGGCCGATGGTTCGTTCGCAAGCAGCAGCGATTATGTGCGCGATCTGGTGCGGCAGGATCAGCGTGATCAGCAGAAGCTGGAACGGCTGCGGGCGGAAATCGAACGGGGCCGGGCTTCGGGCGTAAGTGACACGGACCCGTTCGAACTTCTGGAAGAGCTACGGGGGCGGGCGCGAGCAGCCGGACGCGATGCGGCTTGAACAGAGCTGTCTTGCAAAAGCGGACTTGGAATCGATTTTCGAATACGGCTTATTGCACTTTGGCTCTGACCGGGTGTTGGCCTACCTCGATCACATCCAGAGCCGATTCCAGAAGTTATTGGATTATCCCCGCAGTGGCCGGATCGAGCCAGACTTGTCGGGAACCACGTATTCAACCTCATGCGAGGCGCACCGCATCTACTATGAACTAACAGATGATACGATTGTCATCGTGCGAGTGTTGCACAAATCTATGGATGTTGGACGCTGGATCGGTTGAGGCACGCGAACCAAACAAATCGCTGCAAGGGCCACAGACCTAAGCATCAATCAACTCAGGATCGATCTCGCTCGCCCGGTTCTGGATGAACATGAAGCGTTGCGCCGGGTCGCGGCCCATCAGGCGGTCTACCAAGTCCTTCACCGCCGCGCGGCCTTCGTATTCCGGGGGCAGGGTGATGCGGATGAGGCTGCGGGTGGCGGGGGCCATTGTGGTTTCACGCAACTGGCCGGGGTTCATTTCGCCAAGGCCCTTGAAGCGGCCGACTTCCACTTTCTTGCCCTTGAACTTGGTGGCTTCCAGTTCGGCGCGGTGCGCGTCGTCCTTGGCATAGGCCGAGGTGCTGCCGCTGGTCAGGCGGTAGAGCGGGGGCTGGGCGAGGTAGAGGTGGCCGCGCCGGACGAGTTCTGGCATTTCCTGAAAGAAGAACGTCATCAGCAGTGTAGCGATGTGCGCGCCGTCAACGTCGGCGTCGGTCATGATGATCACGCGGTCATAGCGCAGCGCATCGGGATTGCAGTCCTTGCGCATCCCGCAGCCGAGCGCCAGCCCCAGATCGGCGATTTCCTGATTGGCGCGGATCTTGTCGGCCGTGGCGCTGGCAACGTTGAGGATCTTGCCGCGAATGGGCAGGATCGCCTGCGTCTTGCGGTCACGCGCCTGCTTGGCGCTGCCGCCTGCACTGTCGCCTTCGACGATGAACAGTTCGGTTTCACCACTGCCTTCGCCGCTGCAATCGGTGAGCTTGCCGGGCAGGCGCAGCTTGCGGGCGTTGGTGGCGGTCTTGCGCTTGACCTCGCGTTCCGCCTTGCGGCGCAAACGGTCGTCCATGCGCTCCATCACCGCGCCGAGCAGGGCCTTGCCGCGCTCCATATTGTCGGTGAGGAAGTGGTCGAAATGGTCGCGCACGGCGGCTTCGACCATGCGCGCGGCTTCGGGGCTGGTGAGGCGGTCCTTGGTCTGGCTCTGGAACTGGGGGTCGCGGATAAAGACCGAAAGCATGATCTCGCTACCGGTGATCATGTCCTCAGGCGCGATGTCCTTGGCCTTTTTCTGGCCGATAAGATCGGCGAAGGCGCGGATGCCCTTGGTCAGCGCGGCGCGCAGGCCCTGTTCGTGCGTGCCACCATCGGGGGTGGGGATGGTGTTGCAGTACCAGCTGTAGGAACCGTCCGACCACAGCGGCCAGGCGATGGCCCATTCGACACGGCCATTTTCCTCACCATTCGGGCCGAGCGGGAAATCCTGACGGCCCGCAAACGGCACCGAGGTGACGCATTCGCGCCCTGAAACCTGTTCGGCAAGATGATCGGCAAGGCCGCCGGGGAACTGGAACACGGCTTCGGCAGGCACATCATCACTGGCCAGTGAGGCTGCGCATTTCCAGCGGATTTCGACCCCGGCGAAGAGGTAGGCCTTTGACCGCACCAGCCGAAACAGGCGGGCGGGTTTGAACTTTGCGTCGGCTCCGAAGATTTCGAGATCGGGCACGAATGTGACCTGCGTGCCGCGCCGGTTGGGAGCGTTGCCGATTTTCATCAGCTTGGTAGTCGGGTTCCCGCGCGAAAATTCCTGCGCGTAAAGCTCCTTGTTCCGGGCAACTTCGATGCGCGTAAGGGTGGACAGCGCGTTGACCACCGAGACGCCGACGCCGTGCAGGCCGCCCGATGTGGCATAGGCCTTGCCGGAAAACTTGCCGCCGGAGTGCAGCGTGGTGAGGATCACTTCCAGCGCGGATTTGCCGGGATATTTGGGGTGTTCGTCAACCGGGATGCCGCGTCCGTTGTCCGAAATGGTCAGCCTGTTACCTTCTTCAAGCATGACTTCGATGCGATTGGCATGGCCTGCAACCGCTTCGTCCATCGCATTGTCGAGCACTTCGGCGGCGAGATGGTGCAACGCGCGCTCGTCCGTGCCGCCGATGTACATGCCGGGGCGGCGGCGGACCGGTTCGAGGCCTTCGAGAACCTCGATCGCGGAACCATCATAGCTTTCAGCGGAGCTGGTGGCGGGGAGCTTGTCGAAAAGGTCGTCGGACATGCGAACGGGTATAGAAC
>NZ_JBMLSM010000190.1:0-5469 GCF_049240505.1 Novosphingobium sp. | reverse complement strand
GCGGGCGCGCATGAGGATATCAACCTCATCACGCTGCTGCTGGGGGCTGAGGAAGCCGGGCTGGAATTGCTTGCGAAATCAGGCGAATGGATCAGCGTTTCCCCACCCGAGGGCGCGCTGGCGGTAAACATCGGCGACATGCTGCAACGACTGACAAATCACGTCCTGCCATCGACCACGCACCGCGTTCGCAACCCGGAAGGCGAGCGGGCAAAGCACAGCCGCTATTCGATGCCATTCTTCCTACATCTGCGCAGCGATTTTCCGTTCAGGACACTGCCGCAGTGCATCACGCCCGAAAATCCTGATCGCTATCCGGTGTCGATCACGGCGGACGATTACCTGCAGGAACGCCTGCGCGAAATCGGGCTGAAGAAGTAGCGTTTAACACCGCACTCAAGGCGTCTTGCGACGTCTTGAGTGCGCGTAGGTGCAGTTAGGTGCATCTAGGTGCACTTCAGAAACACCACGCAAACACTTGGTCAGAAACGCAAAAAGCCGCCCGAAGGCGGCTTCTTACGGAGAAATGGTGGAGCCTAGCGGGATCGAACCGCTGACCTCCTGCATGCCATGCAGGCGCTCTCCCAGCTGAGCTAAGGCCCCATCTTTCCAACAGGTCCACCGTGGGAGGCGGGCTGTTCCGGCGGGTGTCTCTCGCCGGGAGCCGCGCCTCTAAGGGAGAGTGTTGCGGCTGACAAGACCAAAATTTCCAATCCGGAAATTTTGTTGGAGCCGGTCCGAAAACCGGCCCCGAAAACACATCAAACTTCGTCGTCGTCACCGTCATGGCCGGCAACGCCCAGATCGTCGTCACCGCCAAGGTCGACATCGTTGTCGGGCGAATCGCCGTCTTCGTCGATATCCAGATCTTCATCGGCCAGATCGACGTCAGGCGCAGCGTCGGCCTTCTCCTTCTGGATTTCCTCATAGGGAATCGGCTGCTTCGACTTGAGCACCGGTTCGGCGGTCCAGGTGTACTTGCACTCGACGCAGGTGATCGGGTCGGCATTGCCCAGATCGTAGAAGCGGGTGCCACACTTCGGACAACCGTGCTTGGCGCCCCATTCCGGCTTGACCATGAAACTTCCTCAAGACTGGCCCGGCACAACAGGAAAATGGCCGGGCGGAGAAACTGCACGCTTGATGGGTCCGCGCATCCGCGGAATCAAGAGAGCGCGCGCCTTGCCATAGCGGCGCGCTGCTGTCAAAAGCCGCGCGCTTTATTGCCCCTCCCCGACCTGAAAGAGCCAACGTGTCCTCACACGACCTTGCGCAGATGCACCCCCGCCGCTTTACCGCCAATGGCCCGCTGAAAGGCCGCATCCGCGTGCCGGGCGACAAATCGATCAGCCACCGCTCGATCATGCTCGGCGCGCTGGCGGTGGGCGAAACGCGCGTAACGGGCCTGCTGGAAGGTGAGGACGTGCTGTCCACCGCCGCAGCCATGCGCGCGATGGGTGCCACCATCGAGCGTGATGCGGACGGCATGTGGCATGTTCACGGCGTGGGCGTGGGCGGACTGCTCCAGCCGCAAGCCGCGCTCGACATGGGCAATTCGGGCACATCCACCCGCCTGCTGATGGGCCTTGTCGCCACGCATCCGATCACCGCGACATTCGTGGGCGATGGTTCGCTGTCCAAACGCCCGATGGGCCGCGTGATCGATCCGCTGTCCACGATGGGCGCAGAGTTCACTTCCAGCCCCGGAGGGCGGCTGCCCCTTACCCTGCGCGGCATTTCGCCCGGCGTTCCAATCGAATACCGCCTGCCGGTCGCCTCCGCACAAGTGAAAAGCGCGATCCTGCTGGCAGGCCTGAACACGCCGGGCATTACCACGGTAATCGAACCGATCCCCACCCGCGACCATTCCGAGCGGATGCTGCGCGGGTTCGGCGCGGAACTGACGGTGGATATCGCCGATGACGGCGCGCGGGTGATCCGGGTGCGCGGCGAGGCGGAACTGAAGCCGCAGGACATCGTGGTGCCGGGCGATCCATCGTCTGCCGCGTTCTTCGTAGTGGCCGCGCTGCTGGTCGAAGGGTCAGACCTTGTGGTGGAAAACGTGGGCCTGAACCCCACCCGCGCCGCGCTGTTCGATGTGCTGCGGCTGATGGGCGGCAGCATCGAGGAACTGGACCGGCGCGACGTGGGCGGCGAACCGGTGGCCGACCTGCGCGTGCGCCATTCGCTGCTGACCGGTATCGCTGTCGATCCCGCCGTGGTGCCGAGCATGGTGGACGAATTCCCGGTGCTGTTCGTGGCGGCAGCGCTGGCCAAGGGGCGCACGGTGACGACCGGGCTTGAAGAACTGCGTGTGAAGGAAAGCGACCGGATCAGCGCAATGCGCGCGGCGCTGGAACTCGCCGGAGCGACCGTGACCGAAACCGAGGACGGGCTGATCATCGATGGCACCGGTGGCGATCCCCTGCCCGGCACCGCCGAAGGTGCCAGCGTGGTGACGCATCTGGACCACCGCATCGCCATGAGCATGGCGATTGCCGGAATCGCCAGCAAGCGCGGCGTCAAGGTGGACGATACGCGGCCCATCGCCACCAGCTTCCCGGTGTTCGAAAGCCTGCTGGAAAGCGCAAGCCGTTGATTGATCCCACGATTGCCAACATCGTCGGCTTCTGCGGCACGGCCTGCATCATCTTTGCCTATGCCTATACCACCCGGTACGACCGCCCCAACCCGTTCGTGCAGCATGGCGTCAACCTGCTGGGCGCCGCGCTGCTGACGGTTTCACTGCTGGTCAACATGAACCCGGCCTCGTTCGTGCTGGAGTTCTTCTGGGCCTCCATCGCGATCTGGGGACTGGTGAAGGCGTTCAGGAATCGGAGAAAGAATACGTGATCATCGCCGTGGACGGCCCGACCGCTTCGGGCAAAGGCACCATCGCCAAGGCGCTCGCCGCGCATTTCGGCCTGCCGCATCTGGACACCGGCCTGCTCTATCGCGCGGTGGGGCGGCAGGTGATGCTGAGCGGCGGCAACCCGGACAATGCGGACGCCGCGCTGACCGCCTGCGCCTTTCCCGAAAGCCTGCTGGACGATCCCGAACTGCGCAGCGAGACAAGCGGCGGTTATGCCAGCCGCGTTTCAGTGCACCCTGCCGTGCGCGCAGCGCTGCTGGCGCGGCAACAGACCTTTGCAGACCAACCCGGCGGCGCAGTGCTAGATGGCCGCGACATCGCCACGGTGATTGCGCCCCACGCCGACGCCAAGCTGTTCGTCACCGCCAGCGTCAGCGCACGCGCGATGCGGCGCTGGGTGGAAATGAAGGGTCTGGGCAAGGACGTGGCGCGCGAGGCGATTGAGGCGGACTTGGCCGAGCGTGACGAACGCGACCGGAACCGCGCGGAGGCTCCGCTGCGGCAGGCAGAAGGCGCGGCGTTGCTGGATACGTCTAACCTGACGAAAGAGATGGCGGTGGCGACGGCGATTGCGCTGGTAGAGAAGCAGGTGGCTACGCCTACTAAGAATGATTTTAGGCTGTGATCTTGCACGACATCCAGAACGACCACTTTATCAGATGCTCAAGAGCAACTGTCTGCAATTCTCGACACCCGCCACAAAATTGGGTTGAAATGGCGAGAGCTTTTGTTCACGCTGTCCAAGAATATTAAACAAAAAGAACAGCACATCGAATTAGAAGGGGTTCAAAATGAATCAGCAGGGAGAAAATATCCTTCTTGACCTTCACCAGAAGGCCAAAAAATATTGGGAGGACCTTTCTGAAAATCATAAACGTGCAAATATACTAATTGTTGGCAAAACAGGTGTTGGGAAAAGCACTCTCATTAATGCTGTTTTTCGAGACGAATTAGCAAAAACCGGCAGCGGCAAACCTGTAACTTCTGGAATTGAGGAAATTACCAAACCAAATTGGCCTATTAGTATTTTAGACACCAAGGGTCTGGAGATGAAAGATTATAAGGAGATAAAAAAGCAAATCGTTGATGAAGTAGAATCGCGTCGAGGCAAAAACCCTGACACTTACATACACCTTGCTTGGATTTGTATATCTGCAACCGGTGACCGCATTGAAGACGGAGATATTGAACTAGCACAAGAGCTAAAAAAATTGGGCCTTGAAGTGATTGTCGTTATTACGAAATGCTCAAAGTTCAAGGATAATCCTTTTGAAATTGAAGTTAGAAAGATTTTTTCGAATATAGCCAATGAAGTTGTATTAACTCGGGGAATCGAAGAGCCAAAATATGATGATGACGAGAATATTGTCGGCCATCGCCCGAGACAAGGAATCGATGAGTTGGTAAGTCAGTCTTATCGCCTCATCCCTGACTCTCAAAAGCGAGCCTTTGCAAACGCTTTGGCCGCACAAAATAAGGCGGCGATGGATGCGAAAAGGCTAGAGGCAGAGAATGTAGTCAATCTTGCAGCAGGAACTGCAAGCGCGATTGCACTGACTCCTATCCCTTTTTCGGATGCGTTCGCTCTAGTTCCGATTCAAGGTGCAATGATAGCGAAAATCAGTGAGATTTACGGAATTGATGTCAAAAAGGATATGGCAATTCCAATGGTGACATCAATACTTGGAATTACTGGCGCTACCCTCCTTGGTCGCACCTTCGTTGCGAGCATCATGAAATTTGTACCCGGTGTAGGCACTGCTTTGGGGACCACGATTGCAAGTTCAACCGCTTTGACGCTCACAAAGGGTCTCGGGAGCAGGTACATAGGCGCACTAGAAGAAATTGCTAGAACCGGTGAAATTTCTTGGGCGGCTGCACTTGAATACATTAGAAGCAAGGTCTGAAACTACAGAGTAATGTTTGCCGGAAGCAAAGGCATGAGCAGCGTTGCCTGCTCATGCCTTTGCGCTGCTCTTGGGAGCCTTACCCTTCCGGGGCATCAAGGTTATGCGCCCCATTTTCCTTGCTTTTCCCGCCCTATGCGCCTAAGCGCCGCGCGTCCGCAAAGGCTCTGGCCTGAGCGGGTGCCTCCGCCAGCGTTCGGCTTCGGGGGCGGTTCGGCCCTTTTTGGCCCACGGTTCGCATGGTGCGGGACGTGGAGGAAAGACCGGCGGAAACAACCGCCTGGCCGGGATACTTGAGAAACAGGAAGCTTTGATAATGGCTACCAACCCGTCGCGCGACGATTTCGCCGCGCTGCTTGACGAATCGCTTGGCGGAGCCGCCAACGGGGGCTTTGAAGGCCGCGTCGTCAAGGGCACCATCACCGCCATCGAAAACGACAAGGCCGTCATCGACGTGGGCCTGAAGAGCGAGGGCCGCGTTGCCCTGCGCGAATTCGCCGCTCCCGGCCAGCCGCACGGCCTTTCGGTCGGTGATGAAGTGGAAGTTTACGTCGACCGCGTTGAAAACGCCGACGGCGAAGCGATGCTCTCGCGCGACCGCGCTCGCCGCGAAGCCGCATGGGACAAGCTTGAAAACGAATTCGGCGAAGGCAAGCGCGTTGAAGGCGTGATCTTCGGCCGCGTGAAGGG
>NZ_JBMLSM010000189.1:0-2067 GCF_049240505.1 Novosphingobium sp. | reverse complement strand
CGGCGGCTTCGTCTTCGGCAACGAAGCAGCGGCCATCATCGGCAAACCAAGCCGGAATCCGGTGACCCCACCAAAGTTGGCGACTGACGCACCATGGCTGGATGTTCTCCATCCAGTTGAAGAAGGTCTTCTCCCAGGTCTTGGGCACGATCCCGATTTCGCCGGACTTCACCGCTTCGATCGGCTTCTTGGCGAGTTGCGCGGCGTTTACATACCACTGGTCGGTCAGCCACGGCTCGATCACCACGCCGCCGCGATCGCCAAACGGTGTGGCGATCTGGCGCGGTTCGGCGTCGTGTTCTACTTCTTCGCCATCCTTGCTCTTCGCCACGTGAGGGATGAGGAACCCTTGGTCCTTCATCCGCGCCACGACCAACTCGCGCGCACCGTCCACACCGTCCTTGCGGAAACGGTGGAGCCCGATGAACTCCGCTGGCACCAGCCCGTCCGCCGTCTGGCACACGTTCGCCTCGGCATCGAGCATGTTGAGCATCTCGGCGGGCGCAAACCCGGCGCGCTTGCCGACTTCGAAGTCGTTGAAATCATGCCCCGGGGTGATCTTGACGCAGCCCGAGCCCAGCTCCGGATCGGCGTGTTCATCCGCCACAATCGGAATGCGCCGACCGGTCAGCGGCAGGATGACGTGGCTACCCACGACGCTGGCATAGCGTTCGTCTGCCGGGTTCACTGCCACCGCCATATCGGCCAGCATGGTTTCGGGCCGGGTGGTGGCGACTTCGATATAATCGCGACCATCGGTCAGATGCTCGCCGTCAGCCAGCGGATAGCGGAAGTGCCAGAAGCTGCCCGCAAGCGTCTGCGTCTCGACTTCGAGATCGGAAATCGCGGTCTTGAGCTTCGGGTCCCAGTTCACCAGCCGCTTGTCACGGTAGATCAGCCCGTCGTTGTAGAGATCGACGAAGGTCTTGATCACCGCGCGCGTGAAGTGCGGGTCCATCGTGAACTGCTCGCGGCTCCAGTCCATCGAGCAGCCCAGACGACGCAACTGGTGGGTGATGGTGCCGCCGCTTTCGGCTTTCCATTCCCACACCTTGGCGACGAAATCCTCGCGACTGTAATTGGTGCGCTTGTCCTGCGCCGCTTCCAGCTGGCGCTCGACCACCATCTGGGTCGCGATCCCGGCGTGATCGGTGCCGACCACCCACAGCGCATCCTTGCCGCGCAACCGTTCATAGCGGACCACCACGTCCTGCAGCGTGTTGTCGAGCGCATGACCAATATGCAGGCTCCCCGTCACGTTCGGCGGCGGGTTGACGATCGTGAAGGGTTCCGCTCCGGGGCGATGCGGGCGGAACAACCCGTTCGCTTCCCAGTGGGAATACCAGCGTGCCTCGATATCGGCGGGGTCGAAAGTGGTGGCCAGAGGTGGGTTCGTCGTATCGCTCATGATGGGCCGCGCCATGCCAGCACCCATGCTGCGATGCAATGTAGAAGCAGTGCGTCATTGGTCCCGAGAGCCTTGCGAGGGCGCGAAAACAGCCCCATACCTGCCGCGCAATGGATCACACCGCGCAATATTCGTTGGAAGATGACGGCGCGGGCAAGTCGCGGCTGGTGCTTTCCGGCCCGTTGACGCTGGCAGTGATCGGCCCGTTCGAGCGCAGTTTGAAGACTGTCACCACTCCGCTTGTCGCGATCGATCTGGCCGGGGTGGAGGAGATCGACACGGTTGGCGCCTGGGTGATTTGCCAGCTGGCGAAAGCCCATGATTGCGACATAACCGGCGCGAGCCCGGCGGCCCACCGCCTGCTGGACGCGGTGCGCACGATCGAAGCCGGGCATGATATCCACGCGCCGCGCCTGCCGGTGTGGGAACGTGTGCCGCTGGCGCTGGGAAAGCAGATCTACGCCGCGCGCAGCGGCATCTACGGCGTGATCGGCTTTTTCGGGCAGATCCTGATCGGAGCTGCAAGCCTGCTGCGCCACCCGACGCGCTTTCCGGGCAAGGCGTTGGTGCACCAGATGGAACTGGTCGGCGTGTCGGCGCTGCCGATCATCGGCCTGATGAGCTTCCTGATCGGTATCGTCATCGCCCAGCAGGGCTCT
>NZ_JBMLSM010000188.1:0-4497 GCF_049240505.1 Novosphingobium sp. | reverse complement strand
AGTTCTGGCTGGCGATGCTGCCGACCCGCACCCCGCGCGGGGTGGTGGTGGTCGACCCGCCCTATGAGCAGACGGACGAGCGCGCGCGGATCGTGACGACGTTGGCCGCTGCGCACCGCAAATGGGCACATGGCGTAACGGTGATCTGGTATCCGCTGAAAGACCGGTCTGCGCATGTGCACTGGAAGGAAAAGCTGCGCAGGCTTGGCATTCCGAAGTTTCTGGTGGTGGAGCATTGGCTCTACGATGCTGATCAGCCCGGCATCTACAACGGCGCGGGGTTGTTCATCGTAAACCCGCCTTATGCCTTTACGCAGGCGCTGGCGCCGATGCTTGAAGCCCTGCGCGCCGCACTGGCGCCGGAGGGGCATCGGGGGGAGATCGTGGCAGAGTGGTTGGGGGCGTAAGCCCTCAGGCTAAGGATAGCTCACCGTAGTCGCCACCTTGGGCAGGGGGATGAACTCCTGCTCATCGCCCGGCACTTTCGGGAAGCGGCCTTCCTGCCAGTCGGCCTTGGCCTGATTGATACGGTCGCGGCTGGAGCTGACGAAGTTCCACCAGACGTGGCGTTTGGTGGTGAAGGCTTCGCCGCCCATGAGCATCACGCGGCCACCGGTTTCGGATTGCAGTTTCAGCACTGCGCCGGGGGCGAGAACGACGAGGTCGTAGAGGGCGAGCGGCACGCCGTCGATGCTGGCCTCGCCGCCGACGAGCATGACGGCACGTTCGTCGGCTTCGGCGTCGATGGGGAGCGTGCCGCCGGGGGCCAGCAGGATTTCGGCGTAGATCGTGGCGGCGTGCTGGGTGGTGGGGGCGGTCTGGCCCCAGAGGGTGCCCATGATCACGCGGGCGCTGACGCATACGTCTTCTACCAGCGGCAGATTGGTGCCCTGTTCGAAGGCGGGGGCGATCTCTTCCTTGCCATCGGGCAGGGCGAGCCAGGTTTGCATTCCGTAGAGATGCGGGCCGCTGGGGCGCTCGGTTTCGGGCGAGCGTTCGGAATGGGCGATGCCGCTGCCCGCGGTCATCAGGTTGACCTGTCCGGGGCGGATCGTGGCGAAGGAGCCGAGACTGTCGCGGTGGTCGATTGCGCCTTCAAACAGCCAGGTGACGGTGGCGAGGTTGATGTGCGGGTGCGGGCGCACGTCCATCGCCGTGCCCGGCGGCAGGTGCGCGGGGCCGAACTGGTCGATGAAAATGAACGGGCCGACCATCGTGCGCTGGCGCGAGGGGATGGCGCGGCGAACCTCGAACGCGCCGAGATCATGGGCGACGGGGGTGATCGTCTGGATGATGGAATCGGTCATGCGTCAGCCTCAAGATCGAGCAGGTCCAGCACGTTCACGGGGAACAGCGGTTCGTGCCAGTTTGCCAGTTCCGCGCGGGTAAACCAGCGAAATTCCTTGATAAGTTCACGTTCGATCTGGGTGTGGCCAGTGTTATCGGGCGTGAAGCTGCGGGTGGTGACACGGAAGAAGCGTTCGTCCGAGGTGATGGGTTCGCCTTCGAGCGTCAGGTAATCGTCGGCGCGGGCGGCGACTTCTGCGCCGCAGGTTTCCACGCGCAGGCCGGTTTCCTCGAACAGTTCGCGAATGGCCGCTGAGTGGAAATCCTCGCCCGGATCGCATTCGCCGCCGACACCGCACCAGAATGGGCGGCGGTCCTTGGGGGCGAAGCGGATCAGGAGCAGGCGGTCATGCTCGTCCATCAAGAGGATGCGCGCGGCACGGCGGATGCGGCGCGTGGCCACCGCCATTTCACTCACCGGGCGCGGTCGCCTTGATCGCAAGCGCGTGGACGCGCTGGCCGGGGAGATCGCCCAGCGCCTTGTTGACCATGCGCTGGCGGTTGACGCGCGATTGGCCGGTGAAGGCGGGGCTTTCTATCTCCACGGTGAAGTGCGATTCGCCGGTGCCATCATCGCCCATGTGGCCTGCGTGGCTGGCGCTGTCGTTGATCACGGCGAGGCGGGTGGGGGTGAGGGCGGCGGTCAGCAGCCGTTCGATTTCCTGTGCGATTGGTCCGGTCATGGGTTTTCTTCTAGCGCTTTGATCGCCATGTGGAAGCCACATGCGACATGACAAGTTCCACGGCCGCGTTCAGGATACCGGACGCATCTGCAATGCTCCCGGTTGTGACGAGCCGGGCGAGTTCCGTGCGCCCGGCGCGCGCGGATCAGGGTTTGACGGTCCGGGCGACTACCGCTGGTTCTGCCTTGATCATGTGCGACAGTTCAATTCAGGATACGATTTCTTTGCCGGGATGACGCCGGACGAAATCCTGCGCGCGCAATCGCCCATCGCCGGGTGGGAGAGGGAAACGCGCGCGTTCCGGCCCGATGCGGGCATCGACCAGGCGCCGCGCTGGAGCGATTTTGCCGATCCGCTGGAGGCGATTGCGCAGCGTGCCAAGGCGCGCCGGGCCGATCACCAGAAGGCTGCCGACGCCGCGCGGCGGGGAATCAGCCCGGACGAGCGCAAGGCCTATGATGCGCTCCATCTGGCCTATGACGCGGATCGACGGACATTGCGCAGCCGCTATTCAGAGCTTGTGCGCAAGTATCACCCGGACCGTAACGGCGGCGATCGCCGTTACGAAGGACGGCTGCAGGAAGTTGTGGAGGCTTACAACCTGTTGAAAGGCAGCGCTCTTTTTGGCTGAAAGTGGCTGATTATAAGGCTTTTGGGCTTTGAGGCTTGCAGATTCGCCATCCTGATGCCATCCCGGCTTGATACAAAAACGGTAAAGGCGTGCTATACGGCACATTCCAAGCCTTGCGGGATCGTTACAAGATATGTCGATCTGCGGAGGGGGCTGTGGCGACCGACGATTGCGATACGTACCTGCGGATGGAGGCTGGGGGCGCCGTTCGCGAGATCCCTGTAGCCCGTCTGGGCATTTGCGGCTTTGGCCGCGCACCCTCCAACACCGTGGTGTTGGAGGATAATCTCGCATCGCGTGAACACGCCATGATCCGCCGCAACGCCAGCGGCCATTGCACGCTCAACGATCTTGGAAGCACCAATGGCACCTGGCTGAACGGCAGGCCGGTGCAAACGCCGACGCAGCTCAAATCGGGCGACCGCATCCAGATAGGCCGTCAGACCATCGAATTCGTGCAGGCGGCGGCTCCGGTGGAATTGCCCGATCCGATGGCGGGGCGCACGCAGTTTTTCATGGACCAGCAACTGGTCAGCGCGATGGTGATCGACATTCGCGGCTTCACCCAGCTTTCGGCGGCGATGGGCGAACGCGCGATTGCCGCGATGATGAGCGATATCAACCGTGATGCCGGGCAGTTGCTCGATGCGGCAGGCGCGTGGTCGGTGAAGTTCATTGGCGATGCGATCATGGCGATCTGGCTGCATCCGGCCAACGCGCTGTCCCGGCGTGATGTGGTGACCGTGCTGGACGTGATCAGCGGTTATCAGGAAATCTTCCGGCTGGCCGAGAAGAAGCACAAACCGCCTGCCCTTTTGCGCTTTGGCTGCGGATACAATGCGGGCACCGCCTCTGTCGGCAACATCGGCAGCGGTGCGTCGGCAGACTTCACGGCGATGGGCGAGGCTGTGAACACGGCGTTCCGGCTGGAAACGGCGACGAAGGAAACCGGCTGCGACATTCTTGTGGCAGGCGACGTGTTCAGTGCGCTGGGCGACGTGCGGTTCCATCCCGGCCACATGATCGACGTGGATCTGAAAGGGTATGAGCGCCCGGTGGCGGCGCTGCCGATGAATTTCGGCGGGGTTGGCAGTTTCCTTGAGGCGTTTCTCGCCGCCTGATTTTGACTTGCCTGAAACGAAACGAGGCCCCGGTAAGGGGCCTCGAAACGGTTTGTGGTGACGCGCTGGGATCAGGCGGTGGCAGGCGCTGCGTCACGCACCGACTGGTCAACGTATTCAGCAAACTGCTGGAAGTTGTCGACGAACTTGTGAACCAGTTCCTGCGCGGTCTTGTCGTATTCCTCGGCATCAGACCAGGCTGCGCGCGGGTCGAGCAGCTTGGTGTCCACACCCGGCACTTCGACTGGCACTTCGAAGCCGAAGTTTGCGTCCTTCTTGAAGGTCGCATTGTTCAGGCTACCGTCGAGCGCGGCGTTCAGCAGGGCGCGGGTGGCCTTGATCGGCATACGCTTGATGCCTTCCTGCGTGGCCTTGCCGCCCGACCAACCGGTGTTGACCAGCCAGCATTGCGCGCCGCCCTTGGCGATGCGCTCTTTCAGCAGGTTGCCATAGACTGACGGGTGGCGCGGCATGAACGCGGCGCCGAAGCAGGTGCTGAACGTGGCTTCCGGCTCGGTCACGCCAATCTCGGTTCCGGCGACCTTGGCGGTGTAGCCCGAGAGGAAGTGGTACATCGCCTGCTCTGGCGTGAGCCGCGCGATCGGAGGCAGAACGCCGAAGGCGTCAGCCGTCAGGAAAATGATGTTGGACGGCGGCGGCCCGAGGTTCTTCTCGCTGGTGTTCGGGATGAACTCGATCGGATAGGCGCCGCGGG
>NZ_JBMLSM010000187.1:0-49110 GCF_049240505.1 Novosphingobium sp. | reverse complement strand
CGTTCATCATCGGCTTCCTGCTGATCATCCCGATCGGCGGCGCGGACATGCCGGTAGTTGTCTCGATGCTCAACTCGTACTCGGGCTGGGCTGCGGCGGCGATGGGCTTCACGCTCCACAACACCGCGATGATCGTGACGGGCGCACTGGTCGGCTCGTCGGGTGCGATCCTTTCTTACATCATGTGCAAAGCCATGAATCGTGGCTTCCTCGCCGTCATCGCAGGCGGTTTTGGTGCAGAAGCCGCTGCCGGTGGCGGCACGGCCAAGGAGCAGCGCCCTTGGAAGCGTGGCTCTGCCGAAGACGCCGCCTACATGATGAAGGAAGCCGAAAACGTCATCATCATCCCCGGCTACGGCATGGCCGTGTCCCAGGCGCAACACGCGCTGCGCGAGATGGGCGACGTGCTCAAGAAGGAAGGCGTCAACGTCAAATACGCCATCCACCCTGTCGCTGGTCGTATGCCCGGCCACATGAACGTGCTGCTGGCCGAAGCCAACGTGCCTTACGATGAAGTGTTCGAGCTGGAAGACATCAACAGCGAGTTCGCGCAGGCCGACGTTGCCTTCATCATCGGCGCGAACGACGTGGTGAATCCTGCGGCAAAGACCGACAAGTCCTCGCCGATCTACGGCATGCCGGTGTTCGACGTGGACAAGGCCAAGACGATCTTCTTCGTCAAGCGCAGCATGGGCGGCGTGGGTTATGCGGGCGTCGACAACGATGTGTTCTACATGGACCAGACCATGATGCTTCTGGCCGATGCCAAGAAGATGGTCGAAGATATCGTCAAGGCACTCCAGCACTGATGAGAAGGCTCATCCCTGCCGTTCTGGCACTGGTCATTGCGGCAGGGGCCTGCACGCCATCGAAACTGGCTTATGGAAAGGTCCGCTCGGCGCTCGTCGACGCGGGCCTTTCCGATGCCAACGCGGCCTGCATGGCAACGCGCATGACCGACCGCCTCACGCTGGGGCAACTTTCGCGCCTGCAAACCTTGCAGACTCCGAAGCGTAGCCTGTCGGACTATGTGGTTTCGGTCCGTCGCCTTGGCGATGCCGAACTGCTCGGCGTCACCACCAGCGCCGCAGCGCTTTGCGCCAGCGGCTTCGCGCCAGAGAAGAAGTAGCGCACTGGACCTCGCCCGCCACCTTTCGTAAGGCCGTGCCCGACAGGGGTGTTTTCAGCCCGGGGAGTTATCGCTTTGCGCAAGATCGGCCTTATCGGCGGCATGAGCTGGTTTTCCACTCGCACCTACTATGAAGATATCAATCAGCTGGTGCAGGCACGCACCTCCAAGCTTTCCAGCGCCCCGCTGCTGATCGAAAGCCTCGATTTCGAAGGCCTCGCCCGGCTGACCACGCCGGAGCAGTGGAGCCATGCGGCTGCAACGCTTGGCGAAAGCGCACGCCGCCTCGAACAGGCCGGAGCAACTGCGCTGCTGATCGGCGCAAACTCCATGCACAAGGTCTACGATGACGTGGCGCAGGCGGTTTCGGTCCCGGTCATCCACATCGCCGATGCGGTAGCCGCCAAGATGAAAGCCGATGGCATAGAAACCGCAGCCCTGCTCGGCACGCGCTATGTCGTGATGGAAAGCTTCTATCGCAAACGCCTGATCGCGCAGGGAATCAGTCTGCTGCCGCCGGTTGTCGAAGAAGTCGATATGACCGATGCGATCATTTACGATGAACTGATGCAGGGCAAGGCTACCCGTTCCGCTGAACGCATGTTCAAGACCATGCTCACCAACATGGAACAGCGTGGAGCGCAGGCCGCAGTTCTGGCTTGTACCGAACTCGATATGGTGATCGATGTCGATGCCAACGTCATGCCCATCTACGATGGCACACGCATCCACGCACAAGCGGCGGTCGACTGGATTCTTGGATAATCTCAGCATGATAGAGGGCCGCGCTTCCTACGCCAGCAACCCGGCACACACGCGCGGGCGTGAATTTGGCATTGATAACAAGGCCTCGCGCGGCCCGCGCAGTGCGTTTCAGCGCGATCGTGATCGCATCATCCATTCGATCGCCTTCCGCCGCCTGCGTCACAAGACGCAGGTGTTTATTGCACCGGATGGCGATCACTATCGGGTCCGGTTGACCCACAGCCTCGAAGTTGCGCAGATCGGGCGCGTGATCGCCCGTGCGCTTGGTCTGGACGAGGATCTGACCGAAGCCTTGTGCCTGGCTCACGATATCGGCCACCCGCCGTTCGGTCATGCCGGAGAAGACGCGCTGGAAGAGGCGATGGCCGGAGCAGGGGGCTTTGACCACAACGCCAACACCCTGCGCGTGCTGATGCGGCTCGAAAGCCCCTATTGCGGGCACGAAGGCCTGAATCTGTCATGGGAAGCGCTCGAAGGCCTTGCCAAGCACAACGGCCCGATCCTGAAACCCACTTGGGCGCTTGAGGAACTGAACGCGGCATTCCCGCTCGACCTTGGCTCATTCGCCTCGCTCGAAGCGCAGGTTGCGGCGATTTCCGATGATATCGCCTATGACAATCACGATATCGACGATGGTTTGCGCGCCGGGTTTCTGTGTCTGGATCAACTGCTTGAACTGCCCAGCGTGGCCGAGCAGTGGCGTGCCATCGAACGCCGTTTTCCGGGTGCGCCGCAGGACCGGATGCTTCGCGAACTGGTGCGCGGACAGATCGGCCACATGGTCAACGATGTCATCGCTACGGCTGAAGCCAACATCGCTGCGACTGGCGTTTCCAGCGTGGACGACGTTCGCGCGGCGGGCCGTCCGCTCGCCACATTCTCAGCAGCGATGGGAGAGGAAGAGCGTGCGCTAAAACAGTTCATGTATCAGCGCCTCTACCTGCACGAAGAGCAGCGCCAGACCGCCGATCGTGCGCGCGAAGTGATTGCCGCGCTCTTTGCCGCCTATGCGCAAAGCCCTGCGGAAATGCCGGAGTCCTGGCGTTCGACGCTACCTGAAGCCGAACCTGCGCGCACACGCCACATTGCCGATTTCATCTCTGGAATGACCGATCGTTACGCCATTGATGCTTACGCCAAACTGTTCGGCCAAACCCCCGAAGGCCTGCGAAATGTCTGAACCTACGCGCATCGTCCTTGTCGGTGCCACCGGGCTGATCGGTCGCGTGGTGATGGCCGAGGCGGTGGACCGTCCCGATATTCATCTCGTTGCTGTCGCCCGTCGCGAAGTGCCGTTGCCCAAGGGCGCGCGCCTGGAAATGCTGCTGTCCGATACGGAACACTGGCCTGATGCCATTGCCGCCGGACGCCCCCACACGGTCGTCATCGCGCTTGGCACAACGATCAAGGCAGTAGGCGGCGATAAAGTAGCATTCCGCGCCGTAGATCACGATCTGGTGCTGGAATGCGCCGCCGCCGCCAAAGCCGCAGGTGCGCGCCAGTTGATAGTGGTATCATCCGTTGGAGCAGAGTTCGCGTCCAAAAACTTCTACCTTTCGGTCAAGGGAGAGGTTGAGGACAAGCTGGCCAAACTGCACTTCGAACGGCTCGATCTGCTGCGTCCCGGTCTGCTGCGGGGCCATCGGGATGGTCCGGCCCGCCCTGCCGAACGCCTTGGCATGATGCTCAGTCCGCTTGTCGATCTGCTGATGCTGGGCAAGCTGCGGCAGTATCGCTCGGTTCGGGACAGGGATCTTGCCCGCGTGATCCTGTCGCTAGCAGGTGCAAAGCAGCGGGGCCGTTTCATCCATCATCATGACGAATTTCGTCGCCTCTTGCGCCGTTGATAAGGGCAGGAAGGGCTGGTTGACTTCACGCTGCAGTGCAGCGATGAAGAACCGTCGCTGATCGCGCGGGAGAGTTCTCTCGATTCGTTCAGGATCGAGAGACGCCGAAGGAGCAACCGCCCCGGAATCTCTCAGGCATAATGGACCGCGTTGGTCGATAGCGACACTCTGGAAAGAGTCGCTTCCCGCAAAGGGAAGGGCCGCCGAAGGGGTAACCCCAACCAAACCCGTCTGGAGAGGCGGGCGGGGGAAAGCTCTCAGGTTTCCGTGACAGAGGGGGCGCCGAATGGCGTCTGAACTGTACGGGAACGATATTTGTGAGCGACACATACGAAATTCACGGTTGTGAAGAAGTGGAGATGGCACCCACCGGTCCGCAGACCCTTCCGCTCGACCAGTGGCACCGCGCGCGCGGCGGCCGCATGGTCGATTTCGCCGGGTACTGGATGCCGGTCCAGTTCGAAGGCATCATGGCGGAACACCTCTGGACCCGCGAATCTGCCGGGTTCTTCGACGTTTCCCACATGGGCCAGCTTTATGTATCGGGTGAAGGCGCAGAAGCCGCGCTCGAAGCCGCGCTGCCCATCGACCTTTCCACGCTTCCGCTCGGCGGCGCACGCTATTCGCTGCTGCTGAACGACGAAGGCGGCATTCTGGATGACCTGATGGTCACCCGCTGGGGCACCGGCTTCTATCTCGTCGTCAACGGCGCAACCAAGTGGGACGATATCGCCGTTCTGCGCGAACGCCTGCCGGATGCGATCACGCTCAACCACCTTGAGGACAGCGCGCTGTTCGCCTTGCAAGGCCCCAAGGCTGCCGAGGCGCTGGAGCCGCTGGTCACCGGCGAACATCCACTTTCCGCGCTGACATTCATGCGCGGCGCAGCGTTCAAACTTGGCGGGATCGACGCATGGATCAGCCGCTCGGGCTACACCGGTGAAGACGGCTTCGAAATCTCCGTCCCGGCTGAAAACGCTGCAGAACTGGCCGATCTCATCTGTGCCCAACCGCAGGTAAAACCCATCGGCCTCGGCGCGCGTGACAGCTTGCGTCTTGAAGCCGGTCTGCCGCTCTACGGCCACGACATGACCGAAACCGTCGATCCGGTCAGCGCCGATCTGCTCTTTGGCATCAACAAGCGCCGCCGCAGCGAAGGCGGCTTTCCCGGCGCTGATGTGATCCTGCCGCTGATTGCCAGCGGTGCCGAAACCCGCCGGGTTGGCCTGTCCATCGAAGGCCGCATGGCCGCCCGTGAGGGCGCGAAGGTTCTCTCCGGTGATACCGAAGTCGGCACCGTAACCTCCGGCGGCTTCTCGCCCAGCCTCGAACGTCCCATCGCGATGGCCTACGTGCCTGTCGCGCTCGCCGCCCCCGGCACCGAACTCACCATCGACGTGCGCGGCCGCAAGCTTGCCGCCCGCGTCGTGCCCATGCCTTTCGTTCCCCATCGCTATCACCGCAAAGGAGCCGTCTGATGACCCGCTATTTCACCAAGGACCACGAATGGATTGCGGTCGAAGGCAGCGAAGCCACCGTTGGCATCACCGACTACGCGCAGAGCCAACTGGGCGATATCACCTTTGTCGAACTGCCCGGTGAAGGCAGTGAAGTCGGCAAGGGTGACAGCGCCTCTGTCGTCGATAGCGTGAAGGCTGCGTCAGATGTCTATGCGCCTGTCTCTGGCAAGGTCACCGTGGCCAACGCCGCGCTCGAAGATCAGCCGGAACTCGTCAACACCGATCCCGAAGGCGAAGGCTGGCTGTGGAAGATGACCCTGTCCGACCCCGCCGAACTCGATGGCCTGATGGACGACGCGGCCTATCAGGCTTTCGTCGCGGAGCTTTGATTCCATGCGCTATCTTCCCCTGACCGACCATGACCGGAGCGCCATGCTCTCGGTCATCGGCGCGGGTTCGATCGACGACCTTTTCGCCGACGTTCCTGCCGAAGCCCGCCTCTCTGCCCCCATCGCGGGCCTGCCCAACCACGCCAGCGAAATGGCGGTCGAACGCCACATGGCCCGGCTTTCCGCCAACAACGTCACGGCAGGTTCGGTGCCGTTCTTCCTTGGCGCTGGCGCCTATCGCCACCACGTCCCCGCCAGCGTCGACCACCTGATTCAGCGCGGCGAATTCCTGACCGCTTACACGCCTTATCAGCCCGAAATCGCGCAGGGCACGTTGCAGGTTCTGTTCGAATTCCAGACCCAGGTCGCGCGCCTGTTCGGCACCGACGTCGCCAACGCCTCGCTCTACGATGGCTCGACCGCGTGCTGGGAAGCCATCGCGATGGCAGGCCGCATTACAAAGCGCGGCAAGGCCGTGCTTTCGGGCGGCGTCCACCCGCACTACGTTGAAACCGCGCGCACGATGGCAAAGTTCACCGGCGACGTTCTCGATACGGTCGCACCCGAACTGGCGCCTGCGCCCGATGACGCCGCGCTGATCGCGCGCATCGATGGCGAAACCTCCTGCGTCGTCGTCCAGTATCCCGACATTCTCGGACGCATCCCGGATCTTGCCGCCATCGCCTCTGCCGCGCAGGCTAAAGGCGCGCTGCTGATCGCTGTCGTCACCGAACCGGTTGCCCTTGGCGTCCTGCAAAGCCCCGGCGGCCTCGGCGCGGATATCGTGGTCGGTGAAGGCCAATCTATCGGCGTGGGCCTCCAGTTTGGCGGTCCCTACCTCGGCCTGTTCGGCTGCCGCGAAAAGTATTTGCGCCAGATCCCCGGCCGCCTCTGTGGCGAAACGGTTGATGCCGATGGCAAGCGCGGCTTCGTTCTCACGCTCTCCACGCGCGAACAGCACATCCGGCGCGAAAAGGCCACGAGCAACATCTGCACCAACTCCGGCCTCTGCGCGCTGGCGTTCTCGATCCACATGACGCTGCTCGGCGGATCGGGCCTGTCTGACATGGCAAAGCTCAGCCACGTCGCCGCCAGAAAGACCGCCGCCGCGCTGGCCGAAATCCCCGGCGTCAGCGTGGTCAACACGCACTACTTCAACGAATTCACCATCACCGTCCCATCCGATGCGCGGCAAGTCGTGCGCGATCTGGCCGACCGGCAGGTACTTGGCGGTGTCTCGCTCGGTCGCCTCTACCCGCAGGAAACCGCTCTGGCCAACGGCATGGTCGTCGCCGCCACCGAATGCACGACGGACGAGGATATCGCGGCCTTTGCCGCTGCGCTCAAGGAGGTGCTGGCATGAACGCGATCAATCCCACCGGATGGCGTCCCTCCATGGGCGAAAACACGCCTGAAACCGGCATCCAGACTTTCACCGGCAACCGTGGTTTGCAGTTGGAAGAAGCCCTGCTGTTCGAACTCGGCAATGCCGACCGGTCGGGCGTCGATTTCCCGGAAACCGATGGCATCGATCTCTCCGCGCTCGGCCCGATGGCGCGCACCGAAAGCCCGAACCTGCCCGGCTTGTCCGAGCCGGAAACCGTGCGCCACTACACGCGCCTGTCGCGCCAGAACTATGCCATCGACCTCGGCCTGTTCCCGCTCGGCTCCTGCACCATGAAGCACAACCCGCGCCTTGATGAAAAGGTCGCGCGGATGCCCGGCTTTGCCGATGTCCACCCGCTTCAGCCGGTGCAAACGGTGAAGGGCGCGCTGTCGGTGATCAACGAACTGGCGTTCTGGCTGATCGAACTCACCGGGATGCACGGCGTTGCCATGACGCCAAAGGCCGGTGCGCACGGCGAACTCTGCGGTCTGCTGTGCATTCGCGCCGCGCTGGAAGCCAAGGGCGATCCGCGCACCGTGATCCTCGTGCCCGAAAGCGCGCATGGCACCAACCCTGCCACCGCCGCCTTCGCCGGTTTCAAGGTCGAGAACATCCCCGCCACGCCAGATGGCCGCGTCGATACCGCTGCACTCATCGCGCGGCTTGGCCCGGACGTTGCTGGTGTGATGATCACCAACCCCAACACCTGCGGGCTGTTCGAACGCGATCTCAAGATCATCGCCGATGCGGTCCACGCTGTGGGCGGCTATGTCTATTGCGATGGCGCGAACTTCAACGCCATCGTCGGGCGCGTGCGTCCGGGCGATCTTGGCGTCGATGCCATGCACATCAACCTGCACAAGACATTCTCCACCCCGCACGGCGGCGGCGGTCCCGGTTCCGGCCCGGTCGTCCTGTCCGAAGCGCTCAGCCCGTTCGGCCCATTGCCCTTCACCGCACGACAGAAGGACGGTTCGGTCCTGCTGATCGAGGAAGAGCAGGCGCACGAGGAGCACCCGCAGACCTTCGGTCGCATGTGCGCCTTCCACGGCCAGATGGGCATGTATACCCGCGCGCTTGCCTATATCCTCAGCCACGGCGCGGATGGTCTGCGTCAGGTTTCGGGCGATGCAGTGCTGAACGCCAACTACGTGCTGCGCAGCCTTGATGACGTGCTCGACGCCCCGTTCGGCGCGTCCGGCCCCTGTATGCACGAAGCGCTGTTCTCGGACGATGGCTTTGCCGAAGGCTTCTCGACCAACGATCTTGCCAAGGGTCTGATCGACGAAGGCTACCACCCGATGACCGTCTACTTCCCGCTGGTGGTCCACGGCGCCATGCTCGTCGAGCCAACCGAAACGGAAAGCAAGGCCGGGATCGACCAGTTCGTCGGTGCGATGCGTTCGCTTGCCGAACGCGCGCGGGCAGGGGACGAACTTCTCAAATCAGCCCCGCACCTCGCCCCGCGCCGCAGGCTCGATGAGACACTGGCTGCGCGCAAGCCGAAGCTGGTGTGGAAGGAAGACTGACACGAAAAGGGCCGCCCCGACACATCGGAGCGGCCCGTTCCCGTCGGGAAATAGCGATCAGTTGATCGCTTCCTCGGTCGAATTGGCGGCAGACTTCAAATCGTCGCCCGCGCCGCGCACGGTGTTGCAGGCGGTTGCGCCCATCAGCAGGCCACCCATCATCGTGGCAAAAACGAACTTGCGGATCATGGCTTTCACCTTTCCATCTTGGGCGAGCGGAGCCTATCCGCCTCATGCCCGATCTGGATGGTAGAACGCCAAATTCTCAGACCGGTTCCAGCGCCTCTGCCGCCTTTCGCCGCTTGCCCAGCACATGTTCGCGCCATGCGATCAGCAGGCTTGCCCCGATGATGATCGGCGCGCCGACCCATGTGCTTGCGGGAGGCATGTGGTTGAACACCAACCAACCCCAGAAGGTGGCCCAGGCAAGCTGCACATAATCCACTACGATCACGCTGGATACCGATCCATAACGCAGCGAAGCCGTCATCGCGATCTGCGCGAACAGGCCCGTCAGCCCGATACCGCCCAGCATCAGCCACCCCGTCAGATCATGGCTCGCACCGGTCTGGAACAGGAACAGCCCCAGCACCGGTGCGCTGATTGCGGAAAAGTAGAAGACGACCGTCAAAGGTTCTTCGGTGCGGCCAAGATCGCGCACCTGAACAGTCACCAATGCGACCATGAACGCCGCCCCGATGCCGACGGCAACGCCGAAAGCTGGCAGATCCCCTGTTTGGGGACCGGCGGTGATCAACACGCCCAACAGGCCCATCAGCACGGCCGTCCAGCGCCAGGGGCCAACCTTTTCCTTCAACATGAATGCTGAAAGGATCACCGCGAACATTGGCGTGGTAAAGCCCAGCACGGTCGCCTCGGCCAGTGGCAGCAATCGCACCACGCCCAGTGTCAGGAACATCCCGGTCCCGCCGATCAACGCGCGCCGCGCGTGAATCCACGGGCGCTGTGTTTTCAACCGATTGAGTTCGCCGCGAGCCGCCAGCCATCCAAAGATAGCCAAGGCCGGGAGCGCCTGCCGCCAGAACAGCGTTTCGGGAAGCGCGATGTCGCGTTCGCCAGTCAGCTTTACCAGTAGCAGCATGACCGAAAACAGCACGGTGGCAAGAAGGCGTAGCGCCAGCGCAAACATCGGTCTGTCTTGGGAAGGCATGATGAGGGCCTTAGGCCAATGCCCCTTGCGATCAACCCCTTCCTTGCCCATCTGGCGGACAATGGAAGACTGGTTTCCCTATCTCTGGCAATTCCACATCGCAGCAGGTGCCATAGCGCTTGTGGTGGCGATAACATCTGTCTGGGCCGAACGTCGCCGTTTCCGCCGCGCCAATCTCGATGCAGTCGGGTTCATGCCGTGGACGGTGATCTACCTGACCACGTTCCTCACGGCCTGCGTGTTTCTGGGACTGGCTGCGCGCGAATGGTTCGCGGCCTAAGAAATCCTCCCTGCCTTTGCGAAGCACAGGCGGGGAGGGAGACCGCCCGCAAAGCGGGTGGTGGAGGGGCAAAGGAAAAACCCCTCCGTCATCGGCTGTGCCGATGAAACCTCCCCGTCTGTGCATTGGCAAAACAGGGAGGAATAACGCTCAGAGGCAAGCCTCAAGATAGGCCTGATCGAACCCGAACTGGCGCGCCTTTTCCAGCGTATAGGGCCGCAGGCCCGAAGGCCGGAATTCGCCGATGATCTTGCCGTCCTCGGTTTCGTCCAGATATTCGAACTTGAACAGTTCCTGCGTCACGATCACGTCGCCTTCCATCCCGATTACCTCGGTGATGTTGGTCGTGCGGCGCGAACCGTCACGCAGGCGCTTGACCTGAACGATGATGTCGACCGATTCCGCGATCTGGCGGCTGATGGCTTCCTTGGGGATCTTGATGTCGCCCATCAGGATCATGTTTTCCATACGGCCAAGGCATTCGCGCGGGCTGTTGGCGTGGAGCGTACACATCGAACCGTCGTGACCGGTGTTCATCGCGGCGAGAAGGTCGAAACATTCCGCCCCGCGAATTTCCCCGAGGATGATCCGGTCAGGACGCATACGCAGGGCGTTCTTCACAAGGTCGCCGATGGTAATCGCGCCTTGGCCTTCAAGGTTCGGCGGGCGCGTTTCCAGCGGCAGCCAGTGCGGCTGCTGCAGGCGAAGTTCGGCAGCGTCTTCAATAGTCAGCACGCGCTCGCCCGGATCGATCATCTTCGACAGGGCGTTGAGCATGGTGGTCTTGCCCGAACCCGTGCCGCCCGAAATCACGATATTCATGCGGCAGGCACCGGCAATTTTGAGCGCCGTTGCCATCTTGTCGCTCATCGATCCGAAATCGCGCAGCATGTCGATCGTGATCGGTTTTTCGGAAAACTTACGAATAGAGATCGCGGTGCCGCGCAGCGAAAGCGGCGGCACGATAACGTTGACGCGGCTGCCGTCCTTCAGGCGAGCGTCGGCCAGCGGTGTGGTCTGGTCAACACGGCGGCCAACCTGGTTCACGATGCGCTGTGCGATCTGGAAAAGATGGCTTTCATCACGGAAGCGGATCGGGGCCAGCACGAGGCGGCCCTTCTTTTCGATATAGGTCTGCTCTGGCCCGTTGACCATGATGTCCGAGATGTCGGGATCGTTCAGCAGTTCTTCCAGCGGTCCGAAGCCGAGCAGTTCATCGATCAGCACCTTTTCCAACGCGAACTGTTCGCGCCGGTTCAGCGTGACTTTCAGTTCCGCCAGCACTTCCAGGATGATCGGGCGGAATTCTTCGGAAAGCTCGTCCTTCGTCAGCGTTGCCGCCGCTTCGGGATCGACACGCTCCAGCAGGCGCGGCAGCACCTGTTCCTTGATCTTGTGAACCGATGCTTCAAAGCCTTCGGCCTGATAGTTGCCTTCGTTGACGCCATTGGCCCTGTCGGCCAGTCGCGTCATGGCGTCAGCTTTCAGTGCCGCGCCATTCACTGCCGAATCATCGGCATCCATCGCGGGCAGCGGGGGGAACTGATCGCCCCCTATTGGCATGGGCACCGGCACGGCAGATGGCGTCGAAGCCTGCTCGCCCGATTTCATGGGCCGTGCAACGCCGAAGGATGGCCTTCCGCCACCGCTCGTCACACCCGCCAGCCCCGTCTTTCGCCCGAAAGCGCTCATCAACAGACCCCAATCCAGTTCAGGCAGGTTCCGCCCGGCTGAACCGGGGCCAAATCTGCCATTGACCGGGTTTAGGTAACTGGAAAACCTTCAAGGATTCCTAACGCCGCTTTTCATCAGCGTAAGGATCAACCACCTGTAAAGCATGTTGGCGCTGGCAAGTGGCGCGAAAAACCCTTTTCAGAATCGGGAATTCCGCATCGGCTGCACTTCGTGTAACGGACCCTCAGCCGACGGTCCTGGTGCCCGGCGTTGACGTATTGTGGAACGTATCACTTGGCACATATCGACAGGTCCGGCCTCCTGCTCGCTCTCGGCGGCTTTGCTCTGCTGTCGGTTGGCGACATCGTGGTAAAGAGCATGGCGGGTCTGTGGCCGGGCACTGCTATCGCCGCGCTGCGCTATGTTTTCGGGGCCATCGGCCTTGGCGTCATCCTGTTCCTGCGCGAAGGTTGGGCCGGTTTCAGCTTCCCCCGCCTGCGCTGGCAAACCCTGCGCGGAGCAAGCGTGGCCTTGTCGGCCATCACCGGCTTCACGGCGTTCCACCTGATGCCGTTGAGCGAGGCGACCGCGATAGCGTTCACCAGTCCGATGATCACCGCGCTGTTGGCGGCAGTGATGCTGGGCGAGCCTTTGCGCCGGGAAACCCTGATCGCCAGTCTCATTGCATTTTTCGGCGTGTTGCTGATCCTGCGCCCGAATGTGGCCTTGCTGGGACCGGTCGCGGCCCTGCCGGTGTTCGCGGCGACCGGGATGGCGTTGCTCATCATCGCCAACCGGAAGGTTGCGGGCCGGGGCAGCGCTTTGTCGATGCAGTTCAATGTTGCGGCCATTGGGGCCGTCATTCTTGTCATCGCCGCAATTGCAGGACATTTCAGCGGTATAGCCTTGTTCGCGGTGCCCGCGCTTCCCACGGTGGTCCTGCTGAAAAGCGCCGGGATCGCCGTCAGCGCATCGATCGCGCACGCGCTGATCTATCTTGCCACCACGCGGACCGGGGCGGCGGCGATTGCGCCGATGACTTATGTCCAACTGCTGTTGGCTGGCGGATCGGGTTGGATACTTTTTGGCGAGCGGCCCGACCTTTTGGCGGTGGTGGGCGCGCTCGTTATCGTTACAGCGGGTTTATATCTCTGGCATTCCGGGCGCGCACCGAATGCGGTGTGAGGTCGGGTGAAAACCGTTTTTATTCATATGCTTGATTTCGATTTTCGGTAAAATCCTGAAGTGCACCTAGATGCACCTAGGCGCACCTAGAGGACATCAAGCAGCGGCTTGAGGTCATCAAGCAGCACCGTAGGCCGGTCTTTTTCAGGCAGGCTGATGTCGCTGCCCATGATGCCCGTCGCAAGGCCTATCGAGGTCGCTCCAACAGCGTTCGCCATCCGCATTTCGAGCGCGGGATCGTCTCCCACCACCACCATGTCCTTCGCAGCCGACCGGGGCAGGTTCATGACCTTCATCGCGGTGTCAAACGCGACCTTGGCAGGCTTGCCAAGAATGCGCGGGCGCTTGCGGGTCATCGCGGTAAGCATGGCGTTGATCGGAAAGCTCGCCCCGATGGCGCGGCCGTTTTCGGTGGCGAAGAACGGGACGTTGCTGGCGGTGACCAGCCGCGCGCCGTTCCATAAGGAGTGGCAGGCCGCCTCCAGGCTATTGAAATCAAACTCGCGGAACCAGCCGGTATAGACTGCTTCCACTCCATCGGCTTCTTCGGCAGGGCCGACCACTTCCAGCCCCGCATCGATCAGCGGGGCGGCGCAGCCGGGATTGCCGAGAACGCGGACCTTGCCGGTGCCATTCTGCCCCAGCCACACCGCAGCAGAAGAAGAGGGGGTGAGCATCTGACCATCCTCAACCGGAAAACCCGCATTTCGCAACGAGTTGGCATAGGCTGCGGGCGGCTTGGCCGTACCGTTGGAGAAGACGACATAGGGCGAGCCATTGGCCTTGAGCGCTTCCAGCACTGCGATGGCATGGGGCAGGGCACGGTGGCCGCCGCTTTTGGCATCGCCCAATGCGATGGTGCCGTCCATATCGAAGATGAAGCCCGCCGCGCCGCGCAGGCGTGCGGCGATTTCTGCGTTCAGTTTCAAAGCGATGCTCCTGCATGAAGGGCGAGGCGAAAGCCGTCGCGTTCGACCACGATGTCGCGAGCATGGGGCCTTGCCGCCAGTTGGCGCAGCAGTGACAGGATCGGCGCGGCGTGGGGTGAATAGGTTGCGCGTGAACGCCCGGCGGCGAGCATGGCATCGACCTGTTCGGCGGGCATGACTGCGCGCAGCAGGAACTCCTCGTCCGGCAGATTGGTGCCGAACTGACGGCGCAGATCGGCAAGTGCTGGAAACATTGGTTCATTTTCCAGTTCACGCGCACGCGGACGGTCCATGATCGTCGCCAGAACCTTGGGATCGACGGGCGAGGTCGGCTTGCCGAACTTGCCCATGCAATAGCGGATCACCTGATCGGAAACCTGAGCATAGCGGCGATCCCCGATCACGTTAAACAGCGCCTGCGTCATGACCATTTGCGGGAAGGGCGTAACCATGATCGGGAAGCCAAGATCGGCGCGGACCTGCCCGGTTTCCGCGATCACCGCGTCCATCCGGTCCGACAGGCCAAGTTCTTCCAACTGGCGCGCGATCGTCGTCATGACGCCACCGGCGATCTGGTGGCGCAGGAAGCTGGCATCGAAGTTCTGCGGGGTGCCGGGGGGCAGGCCTTCGGCTAGCGCAACCTGCTGCCAGTAGGTGGTCAGGCGTTTCAGCGCGGGCTTGTCTATGCCGACGGAAAAGCCTGCCTCTTCAAGGTTGGCGACCATGCGGTTGGCTTCGGGAAGCGATGAGCCATCGCCACCCGGGCCGACGCCGACGTGGATGGCCGAAATGCCCAGCTTTGCGGCTTCGAGGCTGGCCATCATGCCCAAGCCGACCGTGGTGTGAGCGTGGATTTCCAGCGGGCGGTTGCCGATGGCGGCCTTTACCGCCGGAACGAGCGTGCGGGCGCGGTCCACCGAAAGGAGGCCTGCCGGATCCTTGATATAGAACAGATCGATATTCGGGCTTTGCCCCACGGCGCGGGCGAAATCGGCGTAGAACTGATCGGTATGGATTTCCGAGAGGGTGAAAGTGAGCGCCGCCATGACTTCGGCGTTGCCCTCTTCCTTCACCAGCTTTGCCGCTTCGATCACGGCAGGCACTTCGTGCATGGGATCGAGCAGGACGAAACGGCCCACACCGTTCACTTGCAACGCGCGGTAGACGAGGCGCATGAATTCGGGGTCTGCCTGCTGCCACGCGATGAAGCGCAGGCCCGTGGTGATGAACTGCAGCGGCGTGGTGGGCATGGCCGAGGCCATGCGGCGCAAGCGTTCCCACGGATTGTTGCGGAAATAGCGGACCGCGACGGCCATGTGGCTGGACGAGGTAAAGTCTATCGCGCGGAAACCGCAGGCTTCGGTGAGCGCGGCGGCTTGCAGCATGTGCGCGGTGTTGAGGCCGGTTGCGCCCCAAAGGCTCTGGTTGCCATCGCGCATGGTGACGTCGACAAGGCGGATATCGGTCATTGCGCTAGTCCCGAAAGGAAGCCGGTATCGACGCCGCCCGCGATGAAGCGCGGGTCTGCGATGATGCGGCGATGGAGCGGGGCGGTGGTCGGCAGGCCTTCGACGTGCAGCGATTCGAGCGCTTTGCCGAGGCGTTCGACCGCCTGTTCGCGGCTTTCGCCGTGGACGATGAGCTTGCCCATCAGTGAATCGTAGAATGGGGGAACTTCCCCGCCGAGACCGATGTGGGTATCGACGCGCACGCCTTCACCCGCAGGCCATGCCGCGCGGGTGGCGCGGCCCGGTGAAGGGCGGAAATCGGCGTCCGGGTCTTCGGCGTTGATGCGCACTTCGATGGCGTGGCCGACCGGGCGGATCATCGCCTGCGTAAGCGTGAGCGATTTGCCCATCGCGACGAGCAACTGCTGTTCGACCAGATCGACGCCGGTGATCGCTTCGGTGACGGGGTGTTCGACCTGGATGCGGGCGTTGAGTTCAAGGAAGTAAAACGAGAAGTCTTCTGCATCGACGAGAAATTCCGCCGTGCCTGCCCCGCGATAGTTGAGGTGCCGGGCGAGGCGGACTGCGGCCTGTTCGATTCCTTCCCGCGCGGCCAAAGGCATTGCGGGCGCAGGCGCTTCTTCGACCAGCTTCTGGAAGCGGCGCTGGATCGAGCAATCGCGGGTGCCGAGATGGATGGCGCTGGTGCCATCGCCCAGCAATTGCACTTCGACGTGCCGACCGCGCGCAACGAAGCGTTCGACATAGACCGCTGCGTTGCCGAAAGCGGCCTGAGCTTCTGCTTGCGCCATGTCCAGCGCGGTATCGAGGTCTTCGGCACGGTCCACCCGGCGCATCCCCTTGCCGCCGCCGCCGGATACGGCCTTGAGCAGGAGCGGGTAGCCGGTTTGTGCGGCGCGGGTGTGGACATCGGCGCGCGTGGCCGCTTCGCCACCGGGAAGAACGGGCAGGCCCGCTTCGACCGCAAGCGCGCGGGCGGCGAGTTTATCGCCCATGCCTTCGAGCGTTCGGATATCCGGGCCGACGAAGCGGATGCCTGCGGCTTCTATTGCGCGGGCAAAGGTGGCGTTTTCCGAAAGGAAGCCATAGCCGGGGTGGACTGCATCGGCACCCGAACGGACGGCGGCGGCGACCACCTTATCAACCGACAGATAGCTCTGCGACGAGGGGCCGGGGCCGACGATCTCTACATGATCGGCCATCTTTGCAGGCAGTGAGGTAGCATCGGCTTCGGATGCGCCGAGCACGGTTTCGATCCCCATGCGACGCGCGGTTCGGATAACGCGGAGAGCGATTTCTCCGCGATTGGCGATGAACAGTTTTTTGATCATGGGTCAGGTCAACTTGATCAACGGTGCGCCCTTGGCGACCAGCGTGCCATCGGGAACGAGGAGTTCGGCCACCGTGCCGCTGCGCCCGGCGTGGACCGGGTTCATCAGCTTCATCGTTTCGACAATGCCGACCACGGTTTCGGGGCCAACTTCATCGCCCGGCTTTACAAACGGCGGCGCACCGGGCTGTGGGGCGTGATAGAACGTGCCGGGCAAGGGCGAGCAGATCGCCTCAGGGTCGGCTTGCATGGTGGCGGTTTCGGCGGCGGCTTCTCCCGCTGCGCCTGCCCATTGCCATTCCTGCGTCAGCCCACCATCGGCCCCTTCGCCCTGCGCCACGCGCAGGCGGAAGCGGCGGGTGGCGAGATCGAGTTCGCGGTAGCCCGATTTTTCGAGGATCGCGGTGATTTCCGCGATGTCTTCGTGGGTAAGGGGAAGGTCATCGGTCATGATCGGATCAGTTCTTTGCGGCCAGCATTTCGCGCGCGGCAGCAATCACCGCGTCGGAAAAAGCCTCGTCGTTGAAGTGGGAATCGATGGCGGTCACGGGCACGTTTTCGGGCATGACCTGCGCCAGATATTCGGCGAAAGGGGCGGGGACCGAGAGATCCTGCAGATGCCCCTGCGCGCTGTCATGGCTTGAGAAACCGCCGAGCGGGGTGAACACGCGGACCGGGCCGTTCGCTTCGCGCACATTGGCTGCGAGGTGATCGGCAAGGCGCTTCAGATCATCCACCTTGGTGCGCACGGCGGTGAGCTGGGGATTGTGCATATGATAGCGGCGACCGGGGAACTGCGCCTCTGCCGCATCAAGCGGGCCGCCAATGATGAAATCGGCATTGCCGGGCGCGATGATCGTGGGGATGCCCTTGACCAGCGCGGCCTTGCCACGATCCGGGCCTGAATCGGCAAGTCCGCCGAACAGGTGATCGAGAATTTCGGTCTGCGACAGGTCGAGCACCAGCGCAACGTCCTTGTCCTGTGCAAGGCCATCGAGCGTGGGGCCACCTGCGCCGGAGGAGTGGAAAACCATGACCTCGCAGCCATCGGATTCAAGCGCCTGACGGATGCGTTTGACGCTGACTTCGGTCGTGCCAAGCGTGGTGATCAGGACCAGCGGCTTGTCCGGGCCTTTATCGCGGTCATAGCCCTTTGCCATGCCTGCCACGGCATTGGCGGCATTGCGGAAAACATCGCGACTGATGGTGTTGATGCCGGAAATATCGGTCACCGCGTTCATCATCGCGATGTCCTTGATCCCCATGTAGGGCTTGGTGAAACCGGATGCCATCGTGGAGACGATCAGCTTGGGCAGGCCGTATGGGAAGCTCTGCATCAGCGCGCCGGCGAGGGCCGAACCCATCGAGCCGCCGACCGCGAGAATGCCGGAAACGGGGGCTGTTTCGTCCCACTGGTGGGCGGCCGCGATGGCCCCGCGAATCATCGCTTCCTGGCACTTGCCTTCGTGGTGCAGGGCGCGGACCTGATCGATGGTCATGCCGCCAGCTTCCGCAACCATTTCCGGCGATATTTCCGCATTGCCGAGCGTGCGGCGAACGCTGGGATCGAGGTGGACCACATCGACGCCCGCAGCCTCAAGCACGGCGCGGGTGAAGCGGGCTTCTTCTTCCTTGGTATCCTGTGTGCAGATGAACAGGACGCTTGGTTTGGTCATTTTTGGTTATCCTCTCCGTCCGCCTTTGGTGCGACAGTCCGGTTGACATTGCACGAGGGTTTCGGGATTTTGCGTTCCACAAGGTGAAACACGGATTTTGCCGGGAGAGGAAAGATGCTGGAACGCCGGGTGAAAACCGTGCGCGCGCTGGAGCGTGGACTGGACGTGTTGATCGAAGTGCAGACGCGCAAGGCGGCGAGCCTGCACGAGCTGCATCAGGCAACAGGCCTGCCCAAGGCGACGCTGCTGCGAATGCTGGTCACTTTGGGGCAGAAGGGACTGGTGTGGCAGAGGCTGGCTGATGGAGCCTATTTGCCGCATGTGGACCGCGTGGAGCGGGCGTCGGTAACGTCACCTGCGCATATCGCAGAGATTGCATCTCCGCACATGAAGGCGCTTTCGACGCGGGTAGCCTGGCCTTCGGTGCTGGCCGCGCCGCGACTCGACCATATGGAGATACTGGAGACGAACAGCCCGCTGTTTCGACTTGATTCGGCAATTCTGGGGCCGGTTGGGGTGAAGCTATCGTACATCCACACCGCGACAGGGCGCGCCTATCTGGCGGCATGCGGGGATGCGGAGCGCGATTCGATCATCAATCGTCTGCGTCCGGCCAATCCGGCTGAAGGCAGCGACGTGGAACTGCGGCAGATGCTGCAGACGGTGCGTCAGCGGGGCTATGCCACGCGCGATCCGCTGTTGCCGTGGCCAGACCGGTCGAAGCAGATGATCCTGCGCGACGGGCGGCGGTCTATGGCAGTGCCGATCATCGTTGGCGGATCGCCCATCGCCACGATCAACGTGACGTGGCCGGGGCGGCGGGGCGCGGATGAGGCCGTGGTGCAGCGGCACCTCGAAGCGTTGAAGGCGACTGCTCGGGCGATTGGGACGGCGTTGGAACAGAACCCCAATTAAATTTCACTTGGTGAAATCAGTTTGTCCTGCTGATTATCTCTTGGCGCTGAATGGGTGATGTTCAGGCCACAGGGAGAGAACGAGAATGCGTCAGTGGCTGATTTCCGCAGGGTCTACCTCGCTTGACGACCTGAAACTGGTCGACACCGCAGAGCCGCGCCCCGGTGCGGGCGAAGTGGCTGTGCGGGTGCGGGCCTGTTCGCTGAACTATCGTGACCAGATCATTCCGCTGGGCTTCTACATGGGCGGCGTGGTGCAGCAGGACACGGTGCCGCTGTCTGACGGCGCCGGTGAGGTTGTGGCGGTGGGTGAGGGCGTGACCTCGGTTGCCGTGGGTAACCGGGTGGCTGGCATCTTCTTTCAGGACTGGATGGAAGGTCTGCCGAACCCCGGCATGGGCGTGGCGCTGGGCGCGCCGCCTGCGCCGGGAATGCTGCAGGACATGGTGGTTCTGCCCGAACGCGGCGTGGTCAAGCTGGCCGAAACGCTGGACTTTGCGCAGGCAGCGTGTCTGCCTTGCGCCGGGGTAACGGCATGGAACGCGCTGATGGAGGGGCCGCGTCCGGTGAAGGCCGGGGATACGGTGCTGGTGCTTGGCACCGGGGGCGTATCGCTGCTGGCCTTGCAGATTGCCAAGGCGGCAGGCGCAACCGTGATCGCCACATCATCGTCGGACGAAAAGCTTGAGCGCGTGAAGGCGATGGGGGCGGATCATGTGATCAATTATCGCACCACGCCTGAGTGGGGCGCGGAAGCTGCGCGGCTTGCCGGTGGCGGGGTGGACAAGGTGGTCGAGGTTGGCGGGGCGGGCACGCTCAAGCAATCCATTGCCGCCGTGGGCTTTGCCGGAGAGATCGCGCTGATAGGCGTGCTGACGCGCGAGGGCGATACCAATCCGCATGGGCTGATGTTCAAAGGCGCATCTATCCGGGGCATCTTCGTGGGGTCCAAGGGCATGGCACAGCGGCTGAATGCCTTCATCGATACGCATGAGATCAAGCCGGTGGTCGACCGCAGCTTTGCAATGGAGGAGGCGCGCGAAGCCTATGCGTATCAATCTTCGGCAGGGCTGTTCGGCAAGGTTGCGATAACGCTTTAGAGTTCAGAGTTTTTGCGTTGCCGCACGACAGAGGCGGGGCGCGAGGAGAGGATGGGAATGGCAAACTTGCTTGGCTTCGGCCAGCCCTTTGGCGGTGTGATGCAGACGGCTTTCGTGGTAGAGGACGTGCGCGCTTCCATTGCCCACTTCCAACGCGATTGTGCTGCAGGCCCGTTCTTTCTGCTCGATCACTTTCTGGGGCCTGACCAGACCTATCGTGGAGAGGCTTCGACAGCCGATGTCACGATTGCGATGGGCTTTGTCGGCCACATGCAGATCGAGCTGATCCAACCGCTCGACAGCAATCCATCGGTCTATCGCGAGACGATCGAGCAGCGAGGGTTTGGTTTCCATCACTTCGGGATTGCCTGCGCGGACGTGGAAGCTGCGCTGCCCGACTATCTGGCGCGGGGTTATGCGCTTGCTTTCAAGGCGGCGGTGCCGACCGGGGGAAGCGTTGCCTATCTTGAAGGTGGGGATGCGGCGGCTCCGGGATTTCTGGAACTGATCCCCGCAACGCCGGGCATGGACGCGCATTTCACGGCGATGTGGAAGGCTTCCCAGGGCTGGGACGGTTCCGATCCGGTGCGGCCCTTCATCTGATCCGTTGCGCGCTGGTCCCGGTCGGGATGCGCGCCAATGCAAGAGAGGAGAGCAAAGGCGACCTAGAGTGAGGGCAAGACCGGCAACGACCGGCGGCGAGGATATCGGGAGAACGTGATGTTGGCAGGTGCAGGCACAAAAGCCGGAACGGCGCGGGGGAGCGGATACCAGATCTGGGTAACCGCGCTGCTCAGCCTGAATTTCGGCATCCTGTTCTTTGATCGCAACGCGCTCAATTTCCTGATGCCGTTCGTCCAGCCGGATCTGCAACTGAGCAACACGCAGGTCGGTATGTTCAGTTCGGCATTGTCGCTGACCTGGGCGCTTTCGGGGCTGGCCGTCGGGCGAATTTCGGACAAGCTGGGATCGCGCAAGCCGGTGATCGTGGTGGCTACCGTGGCGTTCTGCCTGTGCTCTTTCATATCGGGCGCGGCGTCATCGTTCCTGATGCTGCTGGGCGCGCGCCTGCTGATGGGCGCGGCGGAAGGCGGGGTGATGCCGGTCAGCCATTCGATGATCGTGGCTGAAGTGGCGCCCGAGCGGCGCGGGCTGGCGATGGGCGTGGCGCAGAACCTTGGTTCCAACCTGCTGGGTTCCGGGCTTGCGCCGATCCTGCTGGTGCCGGTGGCCGTGGCTGTGGGCTGGCGCACGGGGTTCTACCTTGCCGCGCTGCCGGGGCTGGTGACAGCGGCGCTGATCTGGTTCACACTGCGCGAACCACCTGCCGAGGCGCACGACGAAGCTGCACCGAAAGTGACTCTGCGCGAGGCGTTTGCGCACCGTAACGTTATCCTCTGTGCGTTGATTTCCATCCTGCTGGTGTCCTATCTGGTGGTCTGCTGGGCGTTCATGCCGCTGTTCCTGACCAAGGTGCGCGGTTTCGATCCCGAAACGATGGGTTGGCTGATGGCGACGCTGGGCATTTCGGCGGGGCTGGGCAGCTTTGTGGTGCCCGCCATTTCCGACGCGATCGGTCGGCGTCCGGTGATGATCTTCTTTTCGTTCCTTGGTGTGATCCTGCCGCTGGCGGGACTGTACTATCAGGGTTCAACCCTGATGCTGGCGGGCATCTTCTTCTTCGGGTGGGGGCTGAACGGCCTGTTTCCGATGTTCATGGCGACGATCCCGGCAGAGTCGGTCGATCCACGTCTTACGGCGACGCTTACCGGCGTGGTGATGGGTACGGGCGAAGTTCTGGGCGGCGTGCTGGCGCCGTTTCTGGCGGGCGCACTGGCCGACATTTATGGGCTTTCGGCGGCACTCTGGCTGATGCTGGTCTGCGCCGTGCTGGCGGGTGTCTGCACGCTGGGACTGATTGAATCCGCGCCGCGCGTGATTGCGCGACGCACCGCTCCGGCATTCGCCTGAGCTGGTTTACGGGAGAACGACGATGAGTGCGCTTCTCAGGTTTCATACCGGCGACGTGGCTCCGCCAGATCGGGCACGTTACTGGAACGAGATCGCAGACCGCGTTTTTACAGGGACGTTCGTGAACGTGCCGGGTCAGGATTTCTCGGGGCGGATGCTGGCATGGCGAGTGGGCCAGTTGGACATGATCCGCACGGATTCCACGCATTCTGCCGTGGGTCGCACGCCCTTGCCGCAGAATGAGGAACGGCTGATCCTGCACCTGCAGTGCCGTGGCAGTAGCGAACACAACCAGAAGCAGGCCGAATGCGCGCTGGAGCCAGGGGATTTCGTGCTGGCCAGTCCGCATGAACCTTATTCGATCAAGCTGACCGGCCACGAAATGCTGGTGGTAGAGTTCCCGCGCGAGCCGTTGGCGGAGCGTTTTCCCGGGATCGACGACGCGCTGATGCAGCGTATGTGCGGCGCCACGCCGGGCGGCCGCGTGTTCCACGATTTCCTGCTTTCGTTGTGGCAGCATGGTGAACGGGCGGGCGAAGACCCGGAATGGGAATGCGGGATGAACGCCGTGTTCTATGACCTTGCAGCGATGGCCATGCGCGGGGCGCAACGTCCGCTGTCAGTCCAGCCGGAGATCGATCTTCGCAAGAAAGTGACTGCGATGGTTGCGGCGCACCTTGAAGATCCTTCGCTGCGCACGGCATCGATCGCGGAAACCTGCCGGATTTCCATGCGGACAGTGCAGAACGTGTTTGCCGCGATGGGCACGACGCCCACCGCCTATATCCTTGAACAGCGGTTGCGGCGCGCTGCGGACCGGCTCGTCGCGCGGCCGGATGCGAGCATTACCGAAATCGCGTTCGAACTGGGCTTCAACGACAGCGCCTATTTCACGCGGTGCTTCCGCCAGCAGTTTGGCGTGGCGCCGAGGGACTGGCGGATGGGCAGGCAGCCTCATTTGTGAAGGAGTGGATGCTGCGCAACACGGGATTTGCGCAGCAGTCCTGATCGGCTTGCGCGTGAGTGCAAGCAACTGATCGAACCAGCATCTATCACGCTGGCGAGATCTTGGGAGCAGGGCTGAAAGGCCGTGCTCCGCCATCAAGACCAACAGGGAGAGAAAAGCATGAGAATTGCATCGGTATCCATTGCCGCAATGGCGGCGGCTATCGCCGCACCGGCATTTGCGCAAGACAGCGCTCAGGGCGAGGAAAGCACAGGCGGCATCGCGCAGATCGTGGTGACGGCGCAGAAGCGCGCAGAAAACGTGCAGGACGTGCCAATTGCGATTTCGGCATTCAGTGCAGATGCGCTGCAGGAGCGTGCGGTTGGCAGCGTAGCTTCGCTTTCGAACATTTCGCCCAACGTCACGCTTGACGCGGGCACACCGTTCTCGGGTTCGTCTGCCGTGCTTTCGGCCTTCATTCGCGGCATTGGCGCGAACGACTTTGCGTTCAACATTGATCCGGGCGTGGGCGTCTATCTTGATGGCGTCTATCTTGCCCGTTCGGTCGGTGCGAACCAGGATCTGCCGGACGTCGAGCGCATCGAAGTGCTGAAGGGGCCGCAAGGCACGCTGTTCGGTCGTAACACCATCGGCGGCGCGATCTCGATCGTGACGCATGATCCGGGTGACGAGTTCCGTTTCAAGGGCGATGTGACGACGGGCCGCTTCGGTCTGCTACAGACGCGCGGTATGGTCGATCTGCCACTGACCGACGGGCTTGCCGCATCGGTCAGCTTTTCGACCAAGAACCGCGATGGTTACGTGAAGCGCGTGGCTTTCCCAGGTGCGAGCAATTTCGATTCAACGCCGATCACCAATTATAAGGCAGCCGGTTACAAGAACATCGGCTATGGCACCGAAGGCGGCGACAACAGCTGGAACCTGCGCGGCAAGCTGCGTTACGACAACAAGACCAACCTGCGCATCACGCTTTCGGGCGATTACAGCAATATCGACCAGTCGCAGCTTCCCAACACCGTCATCGCAACGACCCCTGCCGTGTTTGCGGGCACCTATAACTGCGCGATCCAGGGTATTGTCACTGGCGATTGCGGGGGCGGTCCGCCTTCTTTCGCCTACATCGGCGGCATCGGCGGGCTGAACAGCATCTTCGACAACCCGACCGTGTTCGGCGTGAATGTGGATTCCAACCCGAACAACAACCGCCTGCCTTATGACAACCGCTTCGTGTCGAACGACATCGACGTGTCCTATGCCAACGGCAACAACTACTCGCAGCTCAAGACCTATGGCGGTTCGGGCACGATCGAGTTCGACCTGTCCGACACGGTGATGATCAAGTCGATCACTGCCTATCGCGAACTGCACTGGAATGCAGGCATGGACCTTGACGGGTCGCCGCTGAACTTCCTGCACACCAGCTTTACCATGAACCAGTATCAGTTCAGCCAGGAACTGCAGCTGAACGGTTCGGCGATGGACAAGAAGCTGAACTATGTGCTGGGCGCATACTTCTTCAAGGAAGCGGGCGACCTGCACGACTATGTGACCTTCGCCGAAGGCTTGCTGCAGGTTGACGGGCCGAACGATCTTTCGACCAAGAACTACGCGTTCTTCGGCCAGGTCGACTATCGTCCGACCGAACAGTTCGGTATCACCGTTGGTGGTCGTTATACCAAGGAAAACAAGACGTTCGAAGGCTTCCAGTCGGATGCCAACGGGCTGACCTACAAGATCCTCAATCAGGTTGGCGTGCCGCCTTGCGCATCGATCAATCCGATCACGGATGCTTGCCGCATCGCCGCCGGTTTCCCCAATCAGGGTGAACCACTGCGCTATTACATTGCGGGAACCCAGCGCAAGTCGTTCAGCAACTTCGCGCCCAAGGTCGGCTTGCAGTACCACCCCGGCGAAGACGCGATGCTCTATGCCAGCTGGTCGAAGGGTTACAAGACCGGTGGCTGGACAACCCGCCTGTCAAACCCGCTGCCCACCGCGCCCGACTTCAACGAAGAAAAGGCAACCACGTGGGAAGTTGGCGTGAAGTCGATGTTCCTCGATCGCCGATTGCAGGTGAATGCTGCGGCATTCCTGACCAACTACAAGGGCATCCAGCTGAACTTCCAGCAGGGCGTTTCGCCGACCATTCAGAACGCTGGCGATGCGCGGATCAAGGGCTTCGAGGTTGAGGTTGTTGCGGCCCCCACCGACGGCTTCCTGATCAATGCTTCGGTCGGTTACACCGATGCCTATTACACGGCGGTGCTGGCTGGTGCGCAGGTTGCGGCCAATCCGTTCCAGGCAGGGGTGTTCCCGAATGCCGATCTGCCCAAGACGCCAAAGTGGAAGTTCAACGTCAGCCCGCGTTACGAGCTGTCGGTGGGCGGCGATGCCAAGGTGGTCATTCTGGGTGACTGGACGCACACCACGTCGCTGTGGAACGATACCGAGCGTGCCTTCCTGTTGCAGCGCGGGCCGACCGATATCGTCAATGGCAACGTGACCTACAAGTCGGGCAACCATTGGGATCTGACCGCAGGCGTGACCAACATCACCGACGAACGGTATCTGGTGACCGGTCAGGCACAGATTGCCGGTGGCCAGTTCTACGGCACCTACAGCCGTCCGCGTGAATGGTTCGTGCGGCTTGGCGTGGAGTTCTGAGTGATCTGAACGCGGGCGGGGCTGGACCCGTTCAGCCCCACCCGCGTTCGACTTTTTATGGAGACAACAGATGCCTGAGGCACCGCACGCCGAATTCTGGAAGGACATCAAGCCGGTCGCCAAGGTGTTCCGCGAAGGCGGACTGCCCGAAGTCTATCTGCCGAAGATCGCAGAGGGCGATGAGCGGTACTGGGTGCCGATATCGGAGACGGTGTTTTCCAAGCCCGTCTGGATCAGCCCTTCGAAGAACATGTGGGCCGATGTGCTGATGAGCAAATCGGCGGGGCTGGTGAACCGCCATTATCATCCGCATCCGATCTGGGCCTACACGATCAGTGGCAAGTGGGCCTACCTTGAGCACGAGTGGACCGCGACCGCAGGCGATTTCGTTTACGAAACGCCGGGCGAGAGCCATACACTCGTCTGCTATGAACACGAAGATCCGATGAAGGTGTTCTTCGTGGTTTCCGGCCCGCTGATGTGGCTGGACGAAGATGGCAACACCACCGGCCATTACGACGTGTTCGATTACATGCAGGCCGCGCGCGACCATTACGAGAAGGTCGGCATCGGGGCCGACTATGTTGACACCCTGATCCGCTGAGAGGATTTTCGACCATGAGCACTGCAACCGTGATGACCGCGCCGCCTTCGAACAAGGCCGAGATCGTGGATGTGCCCTTTGCGCACAGGGAACTGGTGGCGCGGCTCAGCCCCGGGGGCCGCTATATCGATGCGCAGACCGATGTGGACAGCCCTTGGGTGCCCTTTGGTGACAATGCTGCGATCAAGCATCTGGCGTTCGACGTGCGGCAGAACCTGTTCTCGAACATCCTGTGGGTGAAGGGACCGGGCGTGATCGGCACGCATTTTCACCGTGGCACCATCACGATGGTCTGCCTCGAAGGCAGCGTGCGCTATCTGGAATACGATTGGGTGGCGACGCCGGGCGGGCTGATCCTGGAAACGCCGGGCGAGAGCCACACGCTTGTCACCGACCATCCGCAGGGCTGCAAGCTTTTCGGGTGGATGCAGGGACCGATCGACTTCTACGACGAAAACGCAGTGTTGGTAGATACCACCGATGTCTGGTGGTTCATCAATCACTACGAAACGTACTGCCGTGAGAACGGCATCGCCATCAACCCCAAGCTCTATCTCTGAGGCAATCATGGGCACGATGACTGCGCCGCCATCCGGCGCTTACAAGATCGTCAATGTTCCCGAACTCTATGGCGATCTTATCCGCGCCAAGGGTGTGGAGGGGACTTACGTAGGCTCGTCCGAGGCGGAAAGCCCGTGGGTGCCGTTTGGCGAGAATGCTGCGATCCGGCATCTGGCGTTCGACGTGCGCGAGAATGTCTATGTCAACGTTTTGTGGATCAAGGGCCCGGGCGTGATCGGCACGCACAAGCACCGGGGCAAGGTGTGGGCGGTGGGGCTGGAAGGCTCGTTCCGCTACCTTGAATACGACTGGGTGTGCCGTGCAGGCGATTTCATCACCGAAACGCCGGGCACCGCGCACACACTCGTGACCGATGATCCCAACGGCATGAAGGCGTTGTTCCACATGCAGGGCGCGAACGAGTTCTTTGACGAGAACGGCAACCATGTGGAGACGCTCGACGTGTGGTGGTTCATGAACCACTATGAAAGCTATTGCCGCGAGAACGGCATCGCGATCAATCCCGCGCTCTATCTTTAGGGGCGGGGGTATGAGCGGCGAACGTATCCCTGTCCCGAAACTGGGGGCCGAACCACGCGGGAACTATCTGCGCGACACATGGTACGTTGCCGGGTGGGCGGGTGATCTGGGCGAAGAGCCGCAGCAACGAACGTTTCTGGAAGAGCCTGTGGCGCTGTTCCGCGATGGGGATGGCGTGGCGCAGGCGGTCAGCGGGCGCTGTCCGCACCGCTTTGCGCCATTGGGGCACGGCAGCGTGGTTGAGGGAACGCTGCTGTGTCCATACCACGGGCTGCGGTTCGATGGGGCAGGGCGCTGCGTCCACAATCCGCACCCCGGAGGACAGCTTCCCGATGCGCGGCTGCGTGTCTACCCGCTGGTCGAGCGGCACGCGCTGCTGTGGATATGGATGGGCGAGGCGGGCAAAGCCGATCCTGCGCTGATCCCGGACTTTTCGTGGCTTGCCGAGCCGAAGTGGGAAGTGGTGCGTGGCGCAACGGTGGCTGAAGGGCATTATGAGCTTTACAGCGACAACATCCTTGATCTGAGCCACGCCAACTTTGTGCATCCCGCGTTGGTGGCGAGCGCCTTTACCGAAGGTGAGCGCAAGTTCTGGCAGGATGGCGAGAACGTCTATGCGGAATATGTGCGGCTGAACGATCAGCTTTCGGTAGGCATATCGGCGGTGATGGGCACCGAAGGGCAACCGCAGGATTTCTACGGCATGGTGAAGTGGCACGCGCCTGCCGTACTCTATTTCGATTTCCGTGCGGGCGATCCGGGTACGCCGCGCGAAGATTGCGTGACGCTTCCTTCGCTCCACGCTTTCACGCCCGAAACGCCGGATACCACGCATTACTTCTGGGCGACCGCGCGCGATTACAGGCTGGGCGATGCGGAGTTCACCGCCGCCATGCGCGGCGCGCTGGAATTTGCGTTCGAGCAGGAGGACATGCCGATCATCCGCGACAGCCACCGACTGATGCGCGGGGCCGACTTCTGGGAACTGCGTCCGCTTATCCTTGGCGGTGACGGTGGCGGTGTGCGCGCAAGGCGCATGTTGCAGCGGTTGATCGAGCGGGAAAAGCAGCGCGACGCTGCATGACACCTTACAATAATTGAGGATACCGATGGGAACGCTAGACAGGTTCGATATCAAGGGGCGCTCTGCGCTTGTTACTGGCGCTGCTTCGGGCATCGGTCTTGCCTATGCCGAGGCGATGGCTGAGGCGGGCGCAGCAGTGACGCTGACCGACATCGACGGCGAAGGCGCCGAACGCGAAGCGGCACGGCTGCGCGATGAAGGGTACGAAGTGCGAGCCGACCGGCTTGATGTTTCGGACTGGGATCAGGTCGTGGCCGCGTTCGATGCTCATGCGCAGGCCTATGGCGGGCTGGACATCTGTTTTGCCAATGCGGGGATCGATACGGGCGCGGGCTTCTGGAACCCGGCGGGGCACCGCAATCCCGACGGGCAGGTCGATACCTATGACCACAAGCGCTGGGAGCGATCGATCCAGGTGAACCTCAACGGCGTGTTCCACACCGTGAGCAACGCGGTGCGGATCATGAAGCAGGAAGGTCGCGCCAATGGCCGGACAGGTGGTTCGATCATCACCACGGCTTCGAACGCGGGGTTGGTGACGGAGCCGATTGTCGGCCTGCCCTATATGCCGGCAAAGGCGGGCGTGCTGCACATGGTGCGCGCGCTGGGGCTGGAACTGGCCGAGTTCGGTATCCGCATCAACGCGATTGCGCCGGGGCCGTTCGTGACCAACATCGGCGGGGGGTGGCTGAAGAAAGACCCCGTGGCCCGCGCTGCGTGGGACGCCATCGTGCCATTGGGACAGGTGGCCGAGACAGATCAGCTGAAGCCGCTTGCGCTCCTGCTGGCCTCGGATGCTTCCGATTACATGACCGGCAGCCACTGCGTGATCGATGGCGGCATGATGCTGGGCAAGTACAAGTAGGGAGCCTGAACGATGCGCGCCGCCGTCATGCAAGGCCTGCACAAGCCGCTTGCCATCGAAACCGTCGACGATCCGACGCCGGGCGAGGGCGATGTGGTGGTCAAGGTGGGCCGCTGCGGCATCTGCGGGTCAGACCTGCACATGACCGAAGACCCCGCCTATGGACAAGGCGCAGGATCGGTTCTGGGCCATGAGTTCGCGGGCGAAGTCGTGGCGCTGGGCAAGGGTGTGGAAGGGCTTCGGACGGGTGATCTCGTGTCGGTCATCCCGCTCAAAAGTTGCGGGCATTGCCATGCCTGCCGGGCAGGCGCCGTGCAGTGGTGCGAAGCGTTCGGGCTGCAGGGCGGCGGCTATGCCGAATATGCGTTGACCCGACCGAACCAGTGCGTGCGCTTGCCGAAGAGCGCGAGTCTGGCCGATGGTGCCATTGTCGAGCCGCTGGCGGTGGCTTTGCATGGTGTGGCGTTGAGCCGCATGACCATCGGCGACAGGGTGCTGGTGCTGGGGGCTGGGCCGATTGGCCTTGCCGTGGCGTTCTGGGCGCGACGTTTTGGCGCTGGCCGGGTGGTTGTGCAGGATCTTGCCGAATGGCAGCGCGAACGGGCAATGCAGATGGGCGCGCATGACTTTGTAGTCGATGCAGCCGACCCGGTTGGCAGCGCCGAGCGCGCGTTGGGTGGCAAGACCGATGTGGTATTCGAATGCGTTGGAGTGCCAGGCCTGATCGCGCAAGCCGTGGATCAGGTGCGCAACGATGGCACCATTGTGCTGCTGGGCCTGTGCACGCGGCCAGACACGTTTAACAGTTTTGCCATGCTTTCGAAGCAGGTGAAACTGGTGACATCGGCGTTCTTCACCCGGCAGGAGTACGAAGCCGCGCTGGACGCGCTGGATCGCGGAGCGGTGGAGCCGCGCCTGCTGGTGACCGACACCATCGCACTGGATGCGACTCCGCATGTGTTCGAGAGTCTGCGCAAGCGCACGCACCAGTGCAAGGTGTTGATCGACCCGTTCGGTTAGGTGGCGATGCCGATTGTCGTGGTTGCGGTGTAGCCCGCTGAAACCGAGCCGGTCATCGTCGGCGTCATCACCGCAAGCTGCGCACTGGTGGCGTCGCTGAAGATGTTGTCGCTGGCGGTCGAATTGTTGCCATTGTTGTAGTTGCGCAGGCTCGTGGCGTAATCGCTGGTGGCATAGACGGCAGCGCAGACCGCGTTGGGGATGGCAAACTGCGATATCAGGCGCGCGAAATTGCCATTGGTGGCGTTGGCGAGGCTTGAGAAAACCTCGAAGTGGATATGCGGGTAGCGCCCGTTGTAGCAGCCGGGCACGACGAGCGTGAAAGTGGCCTGTCCGTTCGCATCGGTTACCTGAACGCCGCGCAGGTAGCTTTCGTTGGGCAGGTTGTACAGCGAGTAGTTGCCGTCCTTGTCGCAACACCAGATGTACAGGGCATAGCCTGCAAGCGGAGTGCAGCCGTTGTTCACATCGACCACGGTGATCGTGAAGGTCATCGTAACGCCGGTGGCTGTGGTAGTGGACGAACCGACGAAGCTGGAGCGAATGTCGCTGCGCACCACGCCTGTGGCGGTAAGGGCATTTGATGTGAGGCCCGACGAGGTGTTCGTCCCGTCCGCAGGGTAAGGACCGTTGGTTTCGCTCGAAGGGGCGGTACAAGTGCCGGATGTTGCTGTCGCCGTTGCTGTGGCGGTTGCCGTGGCCGTAGCGGTCGCCGTTGCAGTGCTGGTCGTCACGGTCGTGGCGGTGGTTGATGCTGCGCCTTCATTACCACCGCACCCGAACAGCAGAGCGCTGCCGCCTGCCGATCCGAAAAGGGCGAGCGCGCGACGGCGCCCTACCCGCAACTGTTCGATCCGGGCAAGGTCTGCCGCGAGGCCTTCATCGGCGTGATCGTGCGCGGTGCCTGCGCAGGTATCGATTGATTGTCTGTCCATGTCCTGTCGTTCCCTTCCCGATGCTCTCAATCCAAACGGAGCACGCGTGGATACCCTTCGGTCGTCAGCAGGCAGGGCTGGGAAAGAGGGCGAAAGCGGTTGAATTGAGAGCACAAATTTTTGCATCAAAATGCTCAGTCAGGATTTGCAATCGATTGTTGTCATTAGGCGCGGGCTGTGGCATGACGTTGCCGAGGCCATTCAAGCCGGAAAGGCAAAGGCCCTGTGGGAGAGTACGATCGTGACCTTCAGCAGCAGTCATGATGGCAGCGGACAGGCCGCAGCAACAGCGATGCGGCCTCATTTGCCGCTTTCGCGTATCCTGGAAATGAACCTCGGCTTTCTCGGTCTGCAATTCAGCTTTGGTTTGCAGCAGGGCAACATGGGGCCGATCTACAGCTTTCTTGGGGCAGATGAATCCCAGCTTCCGATGCTGCAACTGGCGGGGCCGATCACGGGCCTCTTGGTTCAGCCGATCATCGGCGCGATGAGCGACCGCACGTTGAGCCGGTGGGGCCGTCGCACGCCGTATTTTCTGATCGGGGCGGTGCTGTGCTGCCTTGGCCTGTTCTTCATGCCGCTTTCCAGTTCGATCCTGATGGCGATGTCGCTGTTGTGGATACTGGACGCGGGCAACAACATCACGATGGAGCCATATCGTGCCTATGTCTCGGACCGGCTGAACCCGGACCAGCGGCAGGCGGGTTTCCTTTCGCAAAGTGCGTTCACCGGCCTTGCGCAGATGCTGGCGTTCCTCACGCCTTCGCTCCTGGTGGGTTTCGGGATGAGCCGCGATTGGGTGGACGATCACGGCATTCCCTATACCGTGCGGGTGGTGTTCATGATTGGTGCCGTGCTTTCGCTGGCAACGATCGTTTGGTCGGTTCTGCGCGTGCCGGAACTTCCGCTGACGCCGCAAGAACGGGATCATATTGCAGCGCAGCCAAAGGGCGCATGGGCTACCTTGCGCGAAATTGGCGAGGCCATTGTGGAAATGCCTGTGGCCATGCGCAAGCTGGGGTTGATGAGCCTGTTCCAGTGGGTAGGCATGTCGGGTTACTGGACTTATGCGGTCTACTCGATGAGCCGTACCGTCTATGGCACGGCAGACGTTCATAGCGGTGCGTTCCGCGAGGCTGTGCTGACCAATGGTGAAGTGGCTGCGTTCTACAACGCGGTGTCGTTCGTAACGGCTTTTGCGATGGTGCCGCTGGTGCGGCGCATCGGACCGGGGCCGCTTCATGCGCTGTGTCTGTTTGTGGGCGGGGCGGGCATGTTTGTGCTGCCCGGCATTACCGACAAGGCGCTGCTTTTCCTTCCGGCTGTGGGCATCGGCCTCGCCTGGGGCAGCATCATGGGCAATCCCTATGCGATCCTCAGCAATTCCATCCCGCCGCAGCGGACGGGCGTATACATGGGCATTTTCAACATGATGATCGTTATCCCGATGCTGATCTTCGCGGTGGTGATGAGCCGTCTCGACCTGGGCTTCGTGTCGATCGGGTTTGATGCCTACAAGCTGGCGCTGGGCAATGATCCCCGCAACATGCTGATGTTCTGCGGGGTCTGCCTTGTGCTGGCAGGTCTTTCCGTACTGTGGGTGCGCGAAGGCAGGGTGAGCGCGATGCCGCAGGCGGTGGCAGCCTGATGGCCAGCGCGATTGCCTTGCACGCAGGAACGGGGTCGCTGGTGTGGGAAGCGCGGGCGGGCGCGCCGCCTGTGTGGCGGCATTGCGGGCCGCGTGTTTCGGTTGATGCGGTGGAAGCGCTGGCTGCGCAACGCACGGCGGCGTCCTATTCGATGGATGCGGACGTGCCGCTGGATGTTGCGCCTGTGGGCGGGCAGGGCTGGTTCGGACCGGAAATGGTGCGGGCACGGGCCGCTGATGGTTCGGCGCTGACGGTGTGCTTTGATCATGCAGAGGTGGTGGCGGATGCCGCGCGCGTCCGCTTTGTGCTGCGCGACGATCTGGCGGGCGTTGCTCTTGAACTGGAATACGAGGCTGTCGGTGCGGCATTCGTATGCCGAACAGTTGTGCGCAATATCGGCGCTGCAAACGTCGATTTAGATTGGCTGGCCAGCGCCATGCTGCCGATCTCGGCAGGTGCGCGCGAGATCGTGTCATGGCGCGGGCGGCACAACGCCGAACTGGTGGAATGCCGTGAGCCGATGCCGCAGCAGGCCTGGGTGCGCGAGGGGCGGCGGGGGCTGTCCGGCCACGGCGGGCCGGGCGGACTGTTCGTGCTGGACGAGGGAGCGACATTCGACACTGGAACCGTGCGCGCGCTGCAACTGGCGTGGTCGGGAGACAGCCGTATCGCGGTGGAGCGCGATGACGAGGGGTTCTGGCTGCTTGTCGCCGGGGCCGTGTTGCAACCGGGCGAAGTGCGGCTTGCTCCCGGTGAAGCTTGGGTGTCACCCGACGCTATCGTTGCCATTTCCACCGCTGGACGCAACGGTGCAGCGGGGGCCATGCATGATGCTGTTCGGGCGCGGCTGCGCTGGCCGGACGGTGCAATGCGGCCACGACCGGTGCACCTCAATTCGTGGGAAGCGTGCTACTTCGATCACGACGAGGAGCGCATCGTCGCATTGGCCGAGGCGGCGTCCTTGGTCGGCGTAGAGCGGTTCATTCTGGATGATGGCTGGTTCCGCGGGCGCAACGATGACACGGCAGGGCTGGGAGACTGGACCACCGATCCGGCCAAGTACCCTCGCGGGCTGCGGCCATTGGCAGAGCGGGTCAATGCGCTGGGCATGGAATTCGGCCTGTGGGTAGAGCCGGAAATGATCAATCCCGATAGCGATCTCTACCGCGCGCACCCGGATTGGGCACTGGCGAGCGAGGGACGGGCAAGGCCAACTGCGCGCAACCAACTGGTGCTCGACATGCGGCGGGCCGATGTGCGCGATTATCTGTTCGATTGCCTTGATGCGCTGCTGCGTGATCTGCCGATCACTTACCTTAAGTGGGATCACAACCGCGACCTGTCCACTGCGGGAGGAGCGGCGCAGGTGCGGGGATGCTATGACCTGCTGATGCGGGTGCGGACGGCGCATCCGGGCGTTGAGATCGAGGCCTGCGCAGGTGGCGGTGGACGCAACGACGCGGGCATGGCGGACTATTGTCACCGCTATTGGACCAGCGACAACATCGACGCTGCAAGCCGCATCGGCATCCAGCGGGGGTTCCTGTCATTCCTTCCGCCAGAAGTGATGGGATCGCACATCGCGGCCAGCCCCGCCCATGCCACAGGACGGCGGCACAGCTTGGGCTTTCGCGCTGCTATGGCAATAACCGGTCACCTTGGCGTGGAGATGGACCCGCGCACGCTTGACGATGCTGAGTGTGGCGAACTGACCAACTGGATTGCCTTTTACAAGCAATGGCGCGGCCTGCTGCACAACGGGCAGGTCTGGCTGGGCGAGGGGGATGACGGACTGGTCTGGCAAGCGCAGGGCCGCAGCGACGAGGTGCTGCTCTTCGTCATCCGCGATCAGCCGCCGCAGGACAGGCGGCCGCAACCCCTGCCGCTGCCTTTCGCCGGGCAGAGCGGCACGTGGGAGGTGCAACTGCTGCACATCGCCGGGGGCCAAGGCGGCCACGCCGCGCACATCGCACCGCTGCACGAAGCCATGCGCGTCACGCCGCAGGTATTCGCGTCTGATTGGCTTTCTGCCAATGGCCTGCCGCTGCCCCCCGGCAAGGCGGAAACTGTAACCCTGTTCCACTTGCGCAAGCGCGCCTGAACGCCCCTCTGGAAAGTTTGTCATGACATCTGCTCCACCCCCAGTTCAATCGATTGCCGCATATGGAGCAAGCCGTTGGGCACCGTCCGGGTATGGCGACCTGCCACGTATCCCTTTGATCGGCCAAGGAGATGTCGTTCGGCTGTTCGATGATCTGGATCTTTGGGACTGCTGGCCGCTGGCGCATGAAGATGGGCGCACCGTGCGCCACATGGATCGCCAGTGGTGGTTCTTCCTTTCCGCTCCGGTGTTCCCCGACCCGGTGCAGCGGCATGGGCACGCGCGTATCCGGCTGTTGTCGTTGGGAGCAGATGGCTGGCGCGATCATGGCAATGCCTTTGCCGATGCGTTCACGCCCGGAAGCCGGGAATGGGCCGGTTGTTGCGTATTGATGGATGATGGCGAAACGGTGCAGCATTTCTTCACTGCGGCGGGCCGTCGCGGTGAAGCGCATGAAACTTGCGAGCAGCGCATGTTCCTGGCCATTGGCAGCTTGACCGCGGATGGTCCCGGCGATTGGCAGGCTCCGCGCGAGATATTCGTGGCCGATGGTCAGCGCTATGTTCTTGATCGGCAGGACATGGGCACGCCGGGTCTTATCAAGGGATTTCGCGATCCGGCATGGCTGCGTGATCCCGCGACAGGCAAAGCCCACTTGCTGTTCACGGGCAGTGCGGCATGGTCAGACCACGCTTTCAACGGGAACATCGGCATTGCCACATTCGATGGCCGCGAATGGGTCTTGGGTGATCCGTTGATCGAGGCGATTGGCGTCAACAATGAACTCGAAAGGCCGCATGTGATCGTGCGGGACGGGCGCTACTACCTGTTCTGGTCGACCCAGACCCATACGTTCGCACCGGAAGCAGTGGCCGGGCCGAACGGACTCTACGGTGCGGTTGCCGATAGCCTTGCCGGGCCGTGGCATCCGGTCAATCAGGGTGGGCTGGTGGCGGCTAACCCAGACGCCGAGCCGAAGCAGTCCTACAGCTGGTGGGTAACCGGCGAGGGCGAGGTGTGGAGCTTTGTCGACTATTGGGGAATGCAGGGCCGCACTACGGGGAGCCATCCCGAATTGCTGCGCAGCAATTTTGGCGGAACGCCTGCGCCCCGATTCACACTGTGCTTCGAAGGCGATAGCGTCACGATAGGTTAGGCGCTTTCGCGCAGCACCAGTTCGGGCTGCATTACAGTGGAGGGGGCATCTTCTCCTGCAATGCGGCGACGCAGCGTTTCCACCATTGCCCGGGCACCGGCGGCGATATCCTGCCGCACGGTGGTCAATTGCGGAACCATACGCTGTGAAAGCGGCAGATCGTCAAAACCGGTAACGGCCACACGTTCGGGCACGGAGATACCGCGTTCGTGAAGCAGGCGGATCGTGGTCATCGCGATGATGTCCGAAGCGCAGACGATGCCGTTCACGTCATTCCCCAGTTCAGCAAGATGAGCGTCGATCTGGCTGGCCATCTCGTCGCTGGCAAGATGCGTGGGGAATGCACGCAACGTGGCCTGAGGCGACCCTGCAAGCGCCTGCTGCGCACCGGCGAGCCGATCTGCGATTTCCGGGCCTTTGGTATCGCCAAAAAAGGCGAGGCGCGTGGCTCCGCGATCCAGCAGGCGCTGTGCGGCAAGGCGGCCACCGGCAGCATTGTCAACGCCTACGGTGCACTGCACCTGCCCTTCGTGATGGCTGCCCCAGACGACAAGTGGTTTGTAGTACTGGGCAACCCGCTCGATCGCTTCGGTCTGGTTCGACTGGCCGATCACCAGCGCGCCATCCAGCATTCCTGAATCCACGATCCGGTCCAGCCATTCATCATCGCCGGGGATGACGCGCGAGAGCATCAGATCCTGCCCGCTCTCGGTCAGCTCGTCAGCCAGATAGCCGAACAGCGTCATGAAAAAGGGATCGGAAATGTGCTGACGCCGCTCGTGACCCAGCGGGATGACCACACCGATTACGCCCGTTTGCTGCGTCCGCAGTCGTCGCGCCATCTGGTTAGGGCGAAAGCCATATTCGCGGGCAAGTGCCTGAATACGTTCGCGCGTTTCCTTGTTCACCAGCGATTTGTCGGCAAGGGCGCGCGATACGGTGCCGGCCGAAACGCCCGCAAGGCGCGCCAATTCAGCGATATTCCTGATCTTGCCGGGCTTCTTGCCGTCTTCCATGTGCAATCGACTATCCCGTCCGGTGTTGGTCCACGCATTCACGCGCACCGTTTTCGGCTGTGTGATGCGTTGCAACCGACGGTTCTGTCAACCGCATTGGGCGCGCCATTCATGCGCAGGATGACGGCCATGTTGCACTGAAGTCACGTTTGGATCGATCGTTTGCAATCGATTGCTATTTTTGTTGCAAACGATTGTTGGTGGGCGTATTCAAACGATGACTGATTCCTGCAAGCTATGCAGGAGCTTCTTGGTGGGAGGATTTATGAAGCTGTCTCCATTCCATGCCTGTGCCTCATTCATTGCGCTTACGGCAGCAATGATCGCTGCGCCGGCAATCGCGCAGGATGCTGCACAGGCCGATACGGCTGAGGCTGTTCCCGAAGCGGTGGGTCTTGATGCCATCGTTGTTACCGCATCGGGCCGTGACAAGACCCAGCTGAACAGTGCGATTTCGGTAAGCTCGATCTCTGCCGATACAATTCAGGCGATCCGGCCAACGTCGGAAGCCGAAGTGTTTCGTGCCATTCCCGGCATTCAGGTTGCGGGCACGTCAGGGCCGGGCGGCAACTCGAACATCGCTGTACGCGGCCTCCCGGTTGCCACGGGCGGTTCGCCTTTCGTGCAGATTCAGGAAGATGGCCTGCCAACCGTTCTGTTCGGCGATATCCAGTTCGGCAACAACGACTACTGGACACGTTTCGATGCGTCGGTGGCGAATGTTGAAGGTGTTCGTGGCGGTTCGGCAGGCACCTTTGCCTCGCAGGCGCCCGGTGCGGTCATCAACTACATCAGCCACACCGGCAAGCAGGAAGGTGGCTACGTTTCCGTCAGCCGCGGTCTTGGCTACGATGAAACCCGTGCCGATTTCCGCTATGGCGGTCCGATCAGCGACACGCTCTATTTCCATGTCGGCGGCTTTGTGAAAAACGGTCGCGGCCCTCTCAAGGCAGACTATACCGTCTCGGATTCGTTCCAGATCAAGGGTAGCCTGACCAAGGAATTCAACGAAGGTCGCGGCTATTTCCGCTTGCTGTTCAAGGCGGCCGATACGCAAGAGCCGAATTATACCGGCGCACCGGCGCTGGCTACGATCAGCGGCAAGAAGGTCACGAACATTCGCCCCTATCCGGGGTTTGATGGACGCGAAGCTTCCAACTACTCGGTCTACAATCAGGACTTTCTGATCTATAACCGCGAGGGCAACCTTGAGCGGGTGAAGATGGACGGCATCACCACCAAGGCGACATCGTTCGGCGGGCAGTTCCACTACGATTTCGATGGTGGCATCACCGTCGATAACAACATGCGCTACACCGATATGAGCGGCGCTTTTGCATCGCCGTTCCTCAACACGGCGCGCACTTCAACAGTCCTTGGCTCGACCGTCAATGGCCGGACCGTCGCGGCAATCCGGTATGCGAGCGGTCCAAAGGCGGGCCAGTTGTTCACAGATACCTACCTCGACAACAACGTGAATGTCCGTACCAATATCCGTGACATCGGCAGCTTCGCCAATGACCTGACGCTGGCAGGCAAGTTCGATGTGGCTTCGGGCAAGCTGACCACCCGCGCCGGTCTGTTCTACATGAACCAGAAGATCGCGATGGACTGGCACGTCAACAAGTCGCTGCGTGAACTCAATGGCGACAACCCCTCGCAGCTCGACCTGTTCGACAACGCGGGCAACAAGCTCACGCAGGCTGGCACCTCAGGCTACAACAACAACTGGGGTGAATGCTGCGCGCGTGACTACGATCTGTCCTATGCCAACACCGCACCCTACGTTGCACTGGATTTCGATCACGATCAGTTTGGCATTGATGGTTCGGTGCGGTTCGAACGCGTCAAGGCCAGCGGTTATGCCATCGGTGGCGGCAGCGAATTCAACATCAACAGCAATGGCGTGACTATCCCGGCGATCACCAGCAACGGCACTCGCGAGAACCTGAACTACACCCGCAGCTATACCTCGTGGACTGTCGGCGCGCTGTTCAAGGCTACGCCGAATGTCACGATCTTTGCCCGCACATCGCGCGGTGGCCGCTTTAACAGCGATCGCCAGACGCTGGGCGGCAAGATCCGAAACGATGGAGCGCTTTGCACATCTGGCGATATCGGTCGCAATGGTTGCACGGCGGACGGTGTTACGCCGTCGGTCGACTTCGTGACGCAGCACGAACTGGGTGTGAAGAGCCGTGGCGACCTGCTGGGCGGGCGGTTCACGATGGAACTGACGCTGCTCCAGGGCAACTTCAAGCAATCCACGTTCGAGCTTTCGGCAACGCGCTGCCCCGGCGGAGCAGGTGGTTGCGTGATCGACGCAAAGTTCAAGTCCACGGGCGCAGAGTTCTTTGCGACTTATCGCAACGGCGGCTTCAGCTTCACCGGCAACGCAACCTATTCCAAGGCCAAGCGTCAGTCGGCAGGGGCAACTTCGTTCACACGGTCGCCCAATCTGCCGGACCTGATCTACACCGCGTCGGCCAACTATGACTTCGGCGATATCGCAACGCTCGGCCTCGCCATGACGGGGCAGACTAGCGCGATCGACGATGGCGGGTTCGAATATCCGGGTAAGGCGATCTTCAACCCGTCGCTGCGTGTCTATCCGATGCAGAACCTCGAACTGGGCCTTCAGGTCTATAACGTGTTCGACACGTTCGATCTGCGCGGCAACGGCGGCATTGCAGATGCTTCGGTGACGCCGACGGTAATTGGCGGTGCGCCTGCGCTAGGTCGCACGGTCTCGGCGTCGGTTCGCTACAACTTCTGATGATGGTGGGAGAGACTGCAGCTGCGGTCTACTCCCACCACTTCGGGTCGCAAGAGAAAGGGCGGAGCGCAGCTGTGCTTCGCCCTTTCATTTCAATATCGCCGCAAGAGCGATAGGACTGGCAAGTTCCCAAGGAGAGGCACGAGCGCATGAGCAATCCCGACCTGATGATCCGCTCCATTGCCATTGTCGGCGGCGGTACCGCAGGCTGGATGACAGCGGCTGCGTTGGCGCAGGCCTTGCGGCATAACTGCAGCATTACACTGGTGGAATCCGACGAGATCGGCACCGTGGGCGTGGGCGAGGCAACGATTCCGCCAATCCGCACCTTCAACGAAACCTTGCAGATCGACGAGCGCGAATTTGTCCGCAAGACGCAAGGGTCGTTCAAACTGGGCATCGAGTTTGTCGACTGGGGCAGCTTGGGCAATCGCTATTTCCATCCCTTTGGCCCGCATGGCCGGGCGTTCGATATCGTGAATCTGCACCACTACTGGTTGCGTGCACGAGAGGCGGGAGAGACAGCTCCGCTGGACGATCATTCGATGGCGTGGGCGCTGGCAAAGGAAAACCGCTTTGCCCCGCCGATGCCCGATCAGCGCAATGTGCTTTCGACGTTTGACTACGCCTATCATTTCGATGCGGGCCTCTATGCCCGGTTCCTGCGGGAGTACTCCGAAGCCAAGGGTGTCGTGCGTGTGGAGGGCAAGGTTGCCAGCGTGCAGCAGGACGCGCAGACCGGCTTTGTAAATGGCGTAACGCTTGATGATGGACGCGCGGTTGAGGCCGAGCTTTTCATCGATTGTTCCGGCTTTCGCGGCCTGCTGATCGAAGGCGCGCTTAAGGCTGGCTATGAGGATTGGACGCACTGGTTACCCTGCGATCGCGCGATGGCGGTGCCTTGCGAGAATGCTTATCCGCTAACGCCCTACACCCGATCAACCGCGCGTGAGGCAGGATGGCAATGGCGCATTCCGCTGCAACATCGCACCGGCAATGGCTATGTCTTCTGCAGCCAGTTCCTGTCTGAAGATGAGGCTGCAGCAAAGCTGTTGTCGCGGCTCGATGGCAAGGCACTGGCAGACCCGCGTCCGCTGCGCTTCGTCACCGGGCGGCGCAAGACGTTCTGGGAAAAGAACGTGATTGCTGTGGGGCTTTCCAGCGGATTTATGGAGCCGCTGGAATCGACTTCCATCCACCTGATTCAGGCTGGAATTTCCAAACTTCTGGCGCTGTTTCCTGATCGCACATTCGATCCGATGGTGATCGATGAATACAACCGCATCGCCGTGAACGAGTTCGAGCGGATCCGCGACTTCATCATCCTGCATTACAAGCTGACCGACCGCAGCGATTCCGAACTGTGGCGCTATTGCGCGGACATGGACATTCCCGACACTCTCCAGACCAAGATAGATCATTTCCGCCGCTATGGCCGATTGGTGCAGAGAGATGCCGATCTGTTTGGGCCCCCATCCTGGCTGGCAGTTCACATCGGGCAAGGCAACATTCCCGAACGCACCGATCCACTGGCGGATTATCGTGGCGTGGACGGGCGCGAATGGCTGGGCAAATTGAGGGCAGCCATGCACCATGCCGCCTTGCAACAGCCCACGCATGAACAGTTCATTTCGGCCAACTGCAAAGCGGTATGACTGACGCGCAGGCTTTGTTGCAACGCGCTGTGGCGCTGCGTGACGAACAGGACACGGCAGGCGCACTTGAAGCCATCCTCGGCGCAGCCAAACTTGCGCCAGGTGACGCTAATGTCGCTCTAGGTGTCGCTCAGGTTTCGTTCGAAGCGGGGCTTCCTGCAGCCGATCTCTATGCCCGCGCCGCCGAGTTGGCGCCCCATCGCATCGACCTGCAGCGCAGCCGCGCAACGGCGCTTGGCGCTGAAGGGCGACAAGGTGAAGGTGAGGCGTTGCTTGAAAACTTACTCACCGCGAACCCGGCGTGGATCGATGGACATCGCTGCCTGTGCGCGATGCGGGCAACGGCAGGCGAGGCAGACTTCGCGCGCAGCTTTGCGCTGGCAGTGGCGCGCGAGCCGGAGAACTTTGGGCTGCGCATGGCGTGGTTCCACGTGCTGGCGACGGCGAAGGCGTGGGAGGCGGCAAGCGGCGTAATCATGGCAGCGGAAACAGCGCTGGGTGAACGGCAGGCCTCGCTGCTAGGAAAGTTGTTTATCGCCAGCGAGAGCGGCGAACGGACGGATGATCCGGCCCTGTTCGACGGCGTGGATCATGTGCAGGACGTTGGGCTGGACCTTGCGCGGGTGCGGCACTTTCTGCGCGGCGGACAGGTGGAGCGCGCTCGCGACGTTTGCTCAAGACATATGGGGACGCCCTCCATGCGGGCATTCTGGCCCTATCTCTCGCTGGCATGGCGGCTGCTGGGCGATCGGCGGGCGGACTGGCTCGATGGCGGAATGCGCCATGTGCGGAGCTTCGATCTGGACTTTACGCCGGAGGAACTGGCGGAACTGGCCGCAATGCTTCGCGGCCTGCACACAATGCAGCAGCCCTACCATGAACAGTCGGTCCGCGGCGGGACACAGACGGAAAGGCCGCTTTTGCTACGCATTGATCCGGTGATCGCCAGGGCGCGTAGCAAGATCGAAGGTGCGGTGAGGGCATACATTGACGAACTGCCCGAACCCGATCCCGCACATCCGTTGCTCGCAGCGCCGCGCGGGCGGTTTCTGTTTGCGGGGAGTTGGTCAGTCCGGCTACGGCCCGCCGGATTTCATGCCGTCCACACGCATCCGATGGGTTGGATAAGCTCCGCGCTTTACGTTACCGTGCCTGCAATGGACGCGCTCGGCGCGCCGCCCGCCGGACGTCTGCAGTTTGGCGCCCCGCCGCCCGAACTTGGCTTGCCCCTTGAACCTTATGGCGAAGTCATGCCCAGGCCCGGCAGGTTGGCGCTTTTCCCCTCAACCATGTGGCACGGCACGGTGCCGTTCGACGATGGCGAGCGCATGACGATCGCCTTCGATGTCGTTCCCCACCCGAAAGTCTGAAAATGCGCCCGCGCTATCATTATGCCCCTGCGGCCAACTGGCTGAGCGATCCCAATGGCCTCGTCTGGCAGGATGGCGAATGGCATATGTTCTATCAATACAATCCATTCGGCGAGGACTGGGGGCATATGTCATGGGGGCACGCCGTCAGCTCCGATCTGGCGCAGTGGCAGGAACTGCCGGTTGCGCTGGCCGAGGAAGACAGCACAATGATCTTCTCGGGTTCTGCCGTGATCGACGCTGGGGGCAGTGCCGGGTTTGGGCATGACGCAATGGTTGCGATCTACACCGGCGCGCGCACCGATCGGCCTCATCAGTTCCAGTGCATCGCAGCCAGCACGGATCGCGGTCGCAGTTTCGCCAAGTTTGCGGGCAATCCCGTGCTCGATATTCAGATGGCTGATTTCCGGGATCCGAGCGTGTTCTGGCACGCCCCGTCAGGGCAATGGATCATGGTGGTCGTGCTTTCGGACGAGAACCGGGCGCTGATCTATGGTTCGACTAACCTCAAAGCGTGGCGCGAACTTTCGGAGATTCCGCGCGACGGGGCGCCGGGGCATCTGTGGGAATGCCCGTTCCTCGTCGAACTGCCGATAGAAGGTACGGACGAAACACGCTGGCTGTTCAAGGTTGATGTGCTGTCGGGCGCGCCGGGATCAGGGGCGCTTTACCGGTTAGGCGAGTTCGATGGCACGCGCTTCGTGGCAGAAACCGGATGGCAGATCGCAGATCATGGTGACGAGTTCTACGCCGCGATTGGCTGGACCGATCCGCGCGATGCACAGGGACGGCCTGCGTGGATTGGCTGGATGGGCAATCACGCCGTGCAGAAACACTTGCCGCCGCAGGGGTGGCGCGGCGCCATGAGTGCGCCCCGGCGGCTCTCGTTGCGGCGTGAGAGCGAAACACTGCGTCTGGTGCAGGCCGTTGAGCCATCCTGCCTTGAACTGTTCGGTCCGCGTGAAACGCTTTTGTTGAACGAAGGCTGTCGTCCCGTGGCAGCGGCCAGCGTTCTTGAACTGCCGGAAAGCGCTGGCTGGTCATTTACGTTGTCAGACGATGCAGGCCGCCGCCTTTCGTGCAGCCTTGCCGATGGCAGGCTTATTGTCGAACGACACGATCCGATCACGCCCCAACTGGCCCATGTCAGCGCGATGGATGTTTCATCCGATGCGCCGGTGCAGGTGCTGCTCGACACCGGCAGCATCGAAGTGCTCGCCAGCGGCGGAGCGGACTGCCTGACCTTGCAGCACAGGCTCGCAGGCGAAGCCTTTGCCTTGCGCGGTAAGGGCGCGATGACTGTGCGCTATCTTGCTGTGAGTGCCTGACGCCCCAGTTCGATAGCCCCGGTGATGCCTGCGTCATCACCAAGACCGGGCGTGACTATGTAGTTTTCAAGGCCCGCGTCCAGACGGGGATGGCTGACATAGCCGTTCAGTCTGGCAGCAGTTTCGCGGCGGACAGCTTCGATCAGACCCGGTGCCTTCATGACGCCACCGCCGAAGATCAACCGGTCCGGCATGTGCAGCAGCACCAAGGTGCTGGCGAGGTGGGCGATGTAGGAGGCGATCAGGTCGGTTTCGTCGGCACCCAACTGGTCGAGGCTCTTGCCCCAGCGGCGGTCGATGGCCGGGCCGCAGGCAAGACCTTCAAGGCAATCGCCGTGGAACGGGCAAATGCCACTGAAGGGATCGCGCGCTGCATCGCGCGGCGGCACGATGTGACCGCTTTCAAAGTGCGAAATGCCCATCAGCGATCGCCCGTCTTGCACCACGCCGGTGCCAACGCCGGTGCCGATGGTGGTATAGGCCAGCGTGCGGCAGCCTTGCCCGGCACCGGCCATCCATTCCCCGATAGCGGCACCGTTCACATCGGTGTCCACGATGATCGGAGCGCCAAAGCGCCCCAACGCATCGTGAAAGCGCGCGCCCTGCCAGCCCGGCTTTGGCGTGGTGGTAAACGTGCCGTAGGCGGGTGACGCGGGATCGATGTCTATCGGGCCGAAGCTGGCTATGCCGAATGCCGCGATGGCACCATGTTCGGCGCTGGCCTGCGCGAAAAAGGCCTGCATTGCGGGCCATGTTTCAGCGGGGGTGTTGGTCGGCATTCGCTCGCGCGCCAGGATTTCCCCTTCCTGCGTGGCAAGGGCGAGGACGAATTTGGTGCCACCTGCTTCGACGGCACCGATCAGGCCTGTGCTGCTCATGCTGCATCCTTTGCGTTTTCGCGTACCAGTGTCATTGCTGCGGCTGCCAGCGCCATCATCAGCGCGGCAACAAGCATGGTCCAGCGCGGCTCTCCGGGGAAGAAGCTGCGCATGATCCCGCCCATCAGCGTGGCCACAACCAACTGCGGTATCACGACGAAGAAGTTGAAGATTCCGATGTAGATGCCGAACTTGCGCGGCGGCAGTACACGGGTGAGGATGACATAGGGCATCGACAGCACTGATGCCCAGGCCACGCCCATCCCGACCATCGGCAGCAGCAGCGCATGGGGATCGCGGATCAGCAGCAAGCCCAGAAATCCACCTGCACCGCACAGCAGGCCAACAGCATGTGTTGCCGCATTGCCGATGCGCCGGGCCAGCGCTGGCAGGAGAAACGCTGCCACGATGGCCACACCATTGTAGAACGCGAACATCACGCCCACCCAGTCCGCACCTTCGTTGTAGGCGGCGCTGGCAGTGTCTGCTGCGCCAAAAGCCTGCGCGGTGACGACAGGGGTGGTGTATATCCACACGATGAAGAAGCCGATCCAGGTGAAGAACTGCGCAAAGGCGAGCTGCTTCATCTGCACGGGCATCTGCGCAAGGTCCGACACGATATGCGCCAATGCGCCACGCGCACCGGTTGCCCGAACGCCGATCTGGATCGTGCCGAACAGGGCCAGTCCAGCGCCAAGGATGTAAAGCTGCTTGTCGAGATCCAGCGCGGCGACGAGCGCCAGAAGCATCGCGCCTCCCATGACCCACAACGGACCGGAGCGCGGGTGAACGAGTGGTTCGTGCTGCGCGGCATCATCGTGATGCGGGCCGTGCCCTTCGAATGCGGCCATCTCTTCCGGTGCGTATTCGCGTACGCGCAACACGGTCCATCCGACGCTCAGCACGATGGCCGCTGCGCCCAGATAGAAGCTGAAGCATACTGACGGCGGAATAGTGCCATCCACCGAGGTATTGGCGATGCCGAGCCAGTTGAACAGCGCGGGCGCAAGGCTGCCCAGCACAGCGCCCGCACCGATGAAGGCAGTCTGGAAAGCGAATGCCTGTCCGCGCTGATCATGCGGCGTCATATCACCCGCAAAAGCCCGGAACGGTTCCATCGCCACGTTGAGCGATGCGTCGAGCATCCACAGAAACGCGGCGGCGACAAGCAGCACCCCGGCGCTGGGCAGACCGATCAGCGCGAGAGCAGCCAGAACAGCTCCGGCAAGGAAATAGGGGCGGCGGCGGCCAAGGCGGCCCCATGTGCGGTCCGAATAATAGCCGATCAACGGCTGCACCAGCAGGCCGGTTACCGGCCCCGCGATCCATAGAAACGCCAGATCATCGACCGAACTGCCAAGCGACTGGAAGATGCGGCTGACATTTGCATTCTGCAGCGCAAACGCGATCTGGATGCCGAAATAGCCGAAGCTGATGTTCCACAGGCCCCAGAAGCCCTGCCTTGGCTTGTCCGTTGCGACTGGCCCTGAAAATACAGTCATCTCAACTCCCCGATCACGTCTGACAGTTGCCGGGTGCCGTCTTCTGCGGACCTGTTTTGCAGCATCATTGTGCAGCGACGTTGCAGAATCCGCGTGCCGCTGCAATCGATGCGCATACGAATACCATGTCAAGGCAGTGTGAAATCAGCCACCAGTGCTGGCGCGCACCACCAGTCTTGCAGGAAGAACACGCGGATTGGGAGGGCGCCCTTCCACTTGTGCCAGTACGCATTCGACCAACGCTTCTCCGGCAAGGCGGATGTCCTGCATCAAGGTGGTCAGTGGCGGGGAGGTGAAAGCGGCAGCTGGGATATCATCGAACCCGACCACGGCAACATCCTGCGGAATTGAAAGCCCTGCCTCGGCCAAGGCGCGCATCGCGCCGATGGCGATCAGGTCGCTCGCGGCAAAGATTGCATCGAAACCGGCGTTCCGTGCCAGCAACTCGCGCGCCGCATTGTATCCCAGTTGTTCGTTTGAAACCGCATCGACAACAAGGTTTCGATCCGGCTCCAGCCCGGCCGTGGCGATCGCCTTCACCAGCCCGGCATAGCGCTGCTCGAATTCAGGATAATGCGAATCCGCCTGCCCGAGAAATGCAATCCGTTTGCGCCCGCGCGCCAGCAGATGCTCCCCGGCAAGGCGGCCCGCGCCGAAATTGTCGGACCCCACGGTCGCGCCGATGGTTCCCTGATCGACCGACCCCCAACGCACGAAATGCGTGCCCGACCGGATCAACTGGCGCAGGCGCGGTTCGTAAGCAGTATAGTCGCCATAGCCGAGCAGGATCAGCCCGTCGGCGCGGTGGCTGTCCTGATAGCGCTTGTGCCAATCGTCATCCAGCTTCTGGAACGAGATCAGCAGATCCAGCCCGCGATTGGCGCAGTGCCGCGTGATTGAGCCAAGCATCGCGAGGAAGAACGGGTTAATGTTCGATTCATCCGGCGTCGGGTCTTCAAAGAACAGCAGCGCCAGCGTATTCGACCGCTGGCTGCGGAGCGAAGAGGCGTTCTTGTCGACTGTGTAGTTGAGTTGCCGTGCAATCGCCTCGATCTTTTGGCGGGTAGCGAGGCTGACCGATTTGCTGCCCCGCAAGGCGCGGCTGACTGTCGGCTGCGATACGCCGGCCAGATAGGCAATGTCGAAGCTCGTCGGCTTGTTGGAAGGCCTGCGCCCCATGTCTCCGTCTCTCCCGCTGCGCGGTGTGATCCCGTCGCTAGCCAAATCGGAGTGTATGCGTGATCCACGGCTCATGCAATCGCTCGTCCTCAATCGCTTGCAACCACCGGGTTTTACGTTGATTCCGGGCGCTTGGAAGTGTTGCAAACAAGCTTCATCTGAAACCAATCAACGCATAGTATACGTATGCCATATTCGCCCGACAGCACCGATACCTTAGGACGAATTGCGAACGGAAGCCCGATCAACCGGGGCCGTGATTTCCGAAGCAAGGTTCGAAGGTCGGCGCTGTCCGCCTCGGGGGAGTGAGTTTCAAAATGGCAATTCGCACATTCACCGCTGCTGCGGGCGCGTCGCTTGCAGCAATGACTATCGCACTGGCGGCAAGCCCTGCGCTGGCACAGGACGCCTCTGCCGAAGCGCAGGCTGCCCCTGAAGAGGAGCAGGCGATCGTCGTCACCGGCTTCCGCGCAGCACTGGCAACGGCGGTCAATACGAAGAAAACCTCTTCGGTGATCGTGGAATCGGTTTCCGCCGAAGACATTGGCCGCTTGCCCGATGCCTCCATCGGTGAATCCATCGCCCGCCTTCCAGGCCTCACCACGCAGCGGCTGTTCGGTCGCGCGAATTCCATCGCCATTCGCGGATCGAGTGCAGACCTTTCATCGACCACACTGAACGGCCGTCCGCAGACATCGACGGGTGAACAGCGCAACGTCGAATTCGATCAGTTCCCTTCGGAAATCGTCAGCCGCGTGGATGTTTACAAGGCGCCGCAGGCCAACCTCGTCCATCAGGGGCTGGTCGGCACGGTCGATATCAAGACGATCCGCCCGCTGGAATTCGGCAAAGGCCTCGTCTCGTTCGGCGGGCGCGGGACTTACACCGACCTTGGCAAAGTGAATACCGACAGCAACGAGTTCGGCTACCGTGCAACCGGCACCTATGTTGGCCAGTTCATGGAAGACCGGCTCGGCGTGGCACTGTCGGCGGCCTACACTGACGAACCGTATCAGGCGCAGGAGTTCGAAGCCTGGGGTTATGCCGATGGTCCG
>NZ_JBMLSM010000186.1:0-19644 GCF_049240505.1 Novosphingobium sp. | reverse complement strand
ACCCCGGATGAAATGGTAACGCTCGACGGATGACGCACTTCAAATGGAACTCACCACCGGAAGGGGGCCGCCTTTCCCGGCAAAACGGATTTCGATCATGCCCTCTGCGACTATGCCCAATCTTTCCCGCCTGATCGACATCATGGCGCGCCTGCGTGATCCCGTGCGAGGATGCGAATGGGATTGTGCGCAGACCTTTGCAACGATCGTGCCCTATACGATCGAGGAAGCATACGAAGTCGAGGATGCGATTGTTCGCGACGATATGGTGGCGCTGAAGGAAGAGCTTGGCGACTTGCTGCTGCAGGTCGTTTTTCACGCGCGCATGGCCGAGGAATTGGGACTGTTTGCATTCGACGATGTGGCGGCGGCGATTTCGGCCAAGATGGAAGCCCGGCACCCTCACGTATTCGGTGACGAGGTTGACGAAGGGCAATCGCGCGATGATCGCTGGGAAACGGCCAAAGCCGCAGAACGCGCATCCAAGGGGGCGGAAAGCGCGATGGATGGTGTCGCACTGGCGCTTCCGGCGCTCATGCGTGCCGAAAAGTTGCAGAAGCGCGCTGGACGCGATGGCTTCGACTGGCCTGATGTAGAAGATGCAATCGAGAAAGTTTATGAGGAGATTCAGGAACTTCGGGAAGCATCTTCAGACATTGAACGCAAAGATGAAGCAGGTGATCTGCTCTTCGCTACTGTGAATGTTGTGCGCAAGTATGGCGTGGCACCTGAGGAAGCGTTGCGCACGGCCAATGCGAAATTCGAACGGCGCTTCCGTGGGATGGAAGCGCTCGCTTCGGGTAAATTTGCCGCGCTCTCGCTCGATGAACAGGAAGCGCTTTGGCAGGCGGTCAAGCAGTCAGAGCGGTGAAGCGTCCCAGTTCGCGCGGGGTGAGGCGGACCCTAATTCGCATGGCGGGTTCAATCCCCTCCCCATCAATCTGGTTTTCTTCGATAATATCGCCGTGCGCGTGAAGCCATGCCAAGCGCTGCCCGTCTGACAGGGGCACGGTGATTTCAAGCGTCTTCGCAGTCCCGGTCAGCATCTGACCGAGTTGGTCCAGGAGAGCCGCAACGCCATCACCGGTCAGCGCAGAAACGGGCACAACGGGAACGTCGGCCACTTTTGCCGCAATCAGATCGTGCCGCATTGCCTGGTCTTCAGGCGTCAGCAAGTCCCACTTGTTCCACGCCTCGATCACGGGAATGGTTGGCCCCCCTTCTCCGTTGACGCCGAGATCGGCAAGAATCTGCTCGACTTCCGCCTTTTGATCCGCGCTCGCTGGATTTGCGACATCGCGGACATGGACGATCACATCGGCGGCGGTCACTTCCTCAAGCGTTGCCCGGAATGCGGCGACGAGTTGGGTCGGCAGGTCCGAGATGAATCCTACCGTATCGGACAGAATGGCCTTTTCCACGCCCGGCAACCGGATCGCGCGCATGGTGGGATCGAGCGTAGCGAAGAGCAGGTCTTCGGCCATCACGTCTGCCCCGGTCAAGCGGTTGAAAAGCGTTGATTTCCCGGCGTTGGTATAGCCGACGAGCGCGATGACCGGCCACGGCGCGCGCTGGCGACGTTCGCGGTGCAGGCCGCGGGTGCGACGGACCTGTTCCAGTTCCTTGCGCAGCCGGGCCATGCGTCCGCGGATGAGACGACGGTCTGCTTCGATCTGGGTTTCGCCGGGGCCGCCGAGGAAGCCGAAGCCGCCGCGCTGGCGTTCAAGGTGCGTCCATGACCGAACAAGGCGCCCGGCCTGATAATCAAGGTGTGCCAGTTCGACCTGAAGGCGACCTTCAGCGGTGGCCGCACGCTCTCCGAAGATTTCGAGAATCAGGCTGGTGCGGTCAATAACCTTGCGCTTGAGCTTGTCTTCAAGATTGCGCTGCTGGATTGCCGATAGCGCGCCATCGACGATGACGAGTTCGGCATCCGACTGGTTGCAGGCCACGGCAATACGATCGACCTGGCCTTCGCCGAACAAGGTGGCTGGACGCACCGCGCGGATCGGCAGGATGAACGCATCGACCACCTCGATACCGATGGCGCGAGCCAGCCCCTGCCCTTCTTCAAGGCGGGATTCAGCGTCTGCGCCAAGCCCCCCTCCCCGCTGTTTGATATCGGGGAGGACGACAACGGCGCGCGCGCCACGGGTGACTTCACCGGCTATATCGCCGGTGTTATTGCCAAATTCAAAAGTACTCAGGAATCCTCACCATCCCAGTCGCCGGTAAGATCAACGTGGCCGGCAGGCTGAATTGTCGAAACGGCATGTTTGTAAGCGAGTTGGACGTAGCCTTCACGCTCAAGCAACATGCAGAAGAGATCATAGGAAGCGACGCGGCCCTGCAGCATGACGCCGTTGACCAGGAACATCGTGACCTGAACGGCAGCATCACGCACGCTCGACAGGAACACTTCCTGAAGCAGGCGCGCCTTCTTGCCGTTTTCCTCACCGCCGGTCTGGAAGTGGGCAACCGAGAGCTGCTGGCCCGGCATGATGGTGGAGATCGCGTGCTTGTAGACCAGTTGCGACTGACCATCGCGGCGCAGCAGGATCGAGAAATTGTCGAACCACGTGACGATGCCCTGCAGTTTGACACCCTTCACGAGGAACATCGTTACGGGGATCTTGTTCTTGCGCAGGTGATTGAGGAACAGATCCTGAAGGTTCTGCCCCTTTCCGCCGCTGGGACCGGTAACGGGAGCAGCAGCTTCCGCGACGGGAGCAGGTTCGGCTTTGGGCCGAGGGCGGGCGGAAAGCGTTTTGCCGGTCATTCACGTGACTCCATTTTCTATTGGCTTGGCCCGATAACGGACCTTCGCGATCTGGCCTTCGTGCAAGTTGCATTCTGGCCGGGTTCATTGACGAGTTTATGTCCCTGCGCCCTTCCCGTAAACACGGGAAATTGCACAGGGTTTCGCATTAATGCGTATTCATGGGCGGAAAATCAAGGTCAGTCGTCATCCTCGTCATCCCGCCGTTCGGCCATGCCAAGGAGCTTGAGCTTGCGGTGGAGAGCTGAACGCTCCATGCCGATGAAGCTGGCGGTCTTGGAAATGTTGCCCGAAAACCGGCGGATCTGGACCTTGAGGTATTCGCGTTCGAAGTTCTCGCGCGCTTCGCGCAAGGGGACACCCATCAGCGTGGAGCCACCCGTATCGCCGCCCATCGGGGTGGCGACGATTTCTGACGGAAGCATGTCGGAATCAATGCGCGCCAGACGATCGCGCGGAGCAAGGATTACCGTGCGTTCGACGACGTTACGCAACTGGCGGACATTGCCCGGCCAATCGTAGCTCTGCATCGCGGCCATTGCTTCGGGCGAGACAGCCGGTGGCATCACGCCCTGTTCGTTGGCGTACCGCGTGAAAAAGTGATCGACCAGCGCGGGAATATCGTCGCGGCGTTCCATCAACGAAGGGATCGCGACGGGGACCACGTTGAGGCGGTAATAGAGGTCTTCGCGGAAACGACGCTCGGCGATTTCCTTTTCGAGAGGACGGGAGGACGAGGAAACGACACGCACATCCACGCGCAACTGGCGGTGCCCACCGACGCGGGCAAACGATTGCTCGGTCAGCACGCGCAGGATGCGGGCCTGACTCGACGCAGGCATATCCGACACTTCATCCAGAAACAGCGTGCCGCCGTCTGCCATCTCCAGCAGCCCTGCCCGCACCAGTTTACCGTCCACTTCCTCGCCAAACAGTTCCTGTTCGAAGCGTTCGGGCGTGATGCGGGCGGAGTTGACCGTGATGAAGGCATTCTGCGCGCGAGGACTCCACGAGTGCAGCAGGCGAGCAGCGACTTCCTTGCCCGATCCGGCCGGGCCAGTGATGAGCAGGCGGCTGCCGGTGTTGGCCACCCGTTTGAGCGTGGCGCGGACCTGATTGATCGCCGAACTGTTGCCGGTGAACTCCTCCGCCATAGCGAAGCCCTGACGCAGGCGCTGGTTTTCGCGGCGAAGACGCTCTGTTTCGGTCGCGCGTTCCACCAGCAGAAGCAGGCGCTCAGCCTCGAACGGCTTTTCGAGAAAGTCCATTGCGCCACGGCTGATCGCGGAGACGGCGGTATCGATGTTGCCATGACCCGAGAAGATGATGACCGGCAATTCCGGCTCACGCTTCTTGATCTCGTCCAACACTTCGAGCCCATCCATCGGGCTGCCGTGCAGCCACACATCGAGCAGGACGAGGCTTGGGCGCCGCTCGTCTATAGCGGCGAGTGCGGTCGTGCTGTCTGCTGCAAGGCGACAGCCATAGCCTTCGTCGGAAAGGACGCCGGCCACGAGTTCGCGGATATCGCGTTCGTCGTCCACGATGAGGATGTCGAGTGCCATGATGGAGTCCTGTCAGTCCTGTTCGGCGTGTACGGGGGAGTTGGTAAGCGGATCGCGCGCGAACCGCATGGTGACGCGGGTGCCGCCGCCCGGTTCGGGGGTAAAGGCCATCTCGCCGCCATGCTCTTCCACGATCTTGTGGACGATGGCGAGACCGAGGCCGGTACCCTTTTCGCGTGTGGTCATATAGGGTTCGAGAATGCGATCGCGTTCGGCGGGAAGGCCGATGCCGTTATCGGTAACGCTGACCGTGACGGTCTGGTGATCGCCTGCAAGCGTTACCGCAATTCGGCCGCGATAATCGACATCTTCCGCCTTGGCCCGCGCCTCGATCGCTTCGACGGCGTTCTTGACGACATTGGTCATCACCTGCCCGAACTGGTGACGATCGCACTGGAGCGGCATCGAAGGTTCATCGCAAGCAAAGCTGAAATCGATCCTTGCGTGAGCGACTTCCTGCAGGAACAGTGACTGGCGAACCAGATCGCTGGCATCCTCGGCTCGGAACACTGGCTTGGGCAGACGTGCGAACGAGGAGAACTCGTCCACCATCTTGCGCAAGTCACCCACCTGCCGAATGATCGTGCTGGTCAGTTCCTCAAACAGTTCAGGGTCGTTCTCGATCTGGCGGCCATAACGGCGCTTCAGGCGTTCGGTGGCAAGCTGGATCGGCGTGAGCGGGTTCTTGATTTCATGCGCGATGCGGCGCGCAACGTCTGACCACGCGGCGCGGCGCTGATCGAGCAACTGGCGGGTGATGTCCTCGAAAGTGATGACGTGGCCGTTGCTGTCCTCCGCCACGCGGACGGCCAGTGTGCGCAGATCACCATCGAGCGGGTGCTGGATCACATTGTTGGGCTGACCCGACGCCACGAGTTGAGCAAATACCGGCGACAGGTCTGCCAAGGGACGACCGATCGGGCTAGGCGCATCGGCAGGAACCAGAACTCGCTGTGCCGAGGAATTGATCAGTTGGACCGCGCCATCGCGCCCGATGGACAGGATGCCCGCGGTGATCGATTCCAGCACGGCTTCGATGAAAGCGCGGCGGACTTCCAGCTGGGCGTTGGCCGTGACCAGCGCCTGGGTTTGTCCTTCGAGCTGCTGCGTCATCCGGTTGAACGCGCGGGCAAGCAGGCCCACTTCATCGGTGCCACTGTTTTGCGCCACGCGCATCGCGAAGTTGCCGCTGCCAATGGTCCGTGCCGCAGACACGAGTTCCGCCAGTGGCGCAACCTGACGATCCGCAAAACGCAACGCTGCCCATACCGCCACAGCAACAAGCGCAAGGCTGACAGCGAAAAGCAGGATGTTGAACCGCAGTTGCAGCGCACGCGCCCGTGAGGTGAGCATGTCGTAGGATTTGAGAACGGTCTGCGCCCGCTCCCATTGTTCCAACGCCAGCGCGTTCGACGTGCGTGCGGCGTAGAGGTAGATGCCGCGTTGCTTGTCTACCGGAGTGATCGCCTCGATGCGTTCGGCCGAAGCGTTGACGACGACCATCTCGCCGGAATCAAGGCGTTTCAGATCCTGTCCGGTCACGCGTTGCTGCCGTTCGGTCTTGTCAGGATCGACGATGGCGGCGGTACGCAGCGAACCATCGGGCATCCGTTCAAGAATGGCCGATTCATTCATCTTTCGACCGAGAACCTGATAAGAATAGCCTTCGGCAAATTCGGTCGACGTGATCGGAGCCTGATCAAGATAGTCGCGAATGTCTCCGGCCATTGCGATGGTTTCGTTGCCGACGTCGCGCAGCTTGTCTTCATAGTAACCGCGCGCGAGCTGGTTCGCGTTTTCCAGCATTCCGCGCGAACTATCGGAGAACCAGAACTCCACGCCGGACTGGAACAGCAGCGAGGCAAAGACTACGACCAACAGAGTCGGAATGGCAGCGATCAGCGAGAACAACCAGACGAGCCTGACGTGCAGCCGACCGCTCGATCCCAGAACGCTCTTGTTCGCGCGGCGGATGGCAAGACGCCGCCCGCCAAGGACGAGCAGCGCCATCGCCGGAACCAGCGTTCCGATCAGTAAGCTGGACGTGAGCCGCGACGGCAGGATCTGCTCGTTCGAGCTTGTGCCGGTGACGGTGAGCCAACTGACAGACAGCATCAGGGCGAGAATGGCTGTAGCGGCAACTTCAAGCAGGAAGAAGACGTTTGCCCGACGCAAGCTTAGAAGCGCGCGGCGGTACCAGCGCGGCATTCGGCGGATGGAAGCATTGCCAGCCTGTTGCATCGTTGCACTGCTACAACACCACTGTTGCATCAATGCAAGAGGAAACCGACCAACGCCCGACCAAGCGGGATCAACTGCAAAGCATCAATCGCGCCGGGGCATCTCTTCCGGCGTGATCGCGAGATCGACGAGCCGCTTGCGCAAGGTGTTGCGGTTGATCCCGAGGATTTGGGCAGCGCGCAACTGGTTGCCGCCCGTCTGGGCCAGAATGTTGAGAAACAGCGGGCGCTCGAAAGCGGCCAGCGCTGCGTCATAAACAGTGCCGGGAGTTGGGGCGTTAATGGAAAGCCACAGATCGACAGAGTTCGCGAGACTTGCCGGGCCAGGCGATGGTTCACCACCCGCCATTTCGCCGCTGGACGGCAGCGCCCCCCCGTTTTCGGTATGCGTAAGCAGCGGTTCGATTGTGGCGGCATCGACCACCTCATCGCGTGCAAGCAGTGCGAGACGGTAGATGAAATTGCGCAATTCGCGCACGTTACCGCGCCACGGCTGGCGAGACAGAAGGTCAGAGCCTGCAGCCGTCAACTGGCGGCGAGGAAGCCCTTCGGCGGCAGCGCGAGCGAGGAAGTGGCGGGATAGCGCATCGATATCGTCGGCGCGTTCACGCAAGGGCGGCAGTTCTATGGGCACCACGGCAAGGCGGTAATACAGGTCTTCGCGGAACGTGCCCGCGGCGATCATCGGCAGAAGATCGCGGTTGGTCGCTGCGACGATGCGGCAATCCAGCGTGATCTCGTCCCGACCGCCGACGCGGCGGATGCGGCCCGATTGCAACGCGCGTAACAACCGTGTTTGCGCCTGCATGGGCATGTCACCGATTTCGTCCAAAAACAGGGTGCCGCCGCTGGCCTGTTCAAACTTGCCGATGGAGCGGGCGACAGCACCGGTAAATGCGCCCTTCTCGTGCCCGAAGAGTTCGCTCTCGATCAGTTCTGCAGGGATGGCTGCGGTGTTGACCGCGATGAACGGGCCGGAACGGCGATTGCCAAGCTGGTGGATCGCTTCTGCGACAAGTTCCTTGCCGGTGCCGGATTCGCCAAGAATCAGCACCGTCAGGTCGTTGCGCAACACGCGCGTGATCATGCGGTAGACCGCCTGCATCGCGGCGCTGCGGCCTACCAGCGGCAATCCCTGCGGCACATCCTGCGCCAGATCGGGCGCTGCAGTTTCAGCCTTGCCAATGGCCTGCGTGACGGTGCGGACAAGCTCTTCAAGGTCGAACGGTTTGGGGAAGTATTCGAAGGCACCGGTATCGCTGGCACGGACCGCCGTATCGAGCGTGTTCTGTGCCGAGAGGATGATAATCGGCAGCGCGGGATGCGCTTGGCGCACCGGGCCGAGCGTTTCAATGCCGTCGCCATCGGTGAGCATGACATCGGTCAGGAGCAGGCGATAATCGGCCCCGGCCAGAAAACGGTCGCGCCCGGCGATGGAATCGCAGCGGTCCACGTCAAAGCCTTCAGCCTCAAGCGCGGCCGTGATGACGAGGGCAATCGATGCGTCGTCTTCAACAAGAAGAATGCGCTTGGTCATGGCTGAACTGATCCGGCGACGGGAAGATGGATGCGGAAGTTGGTGATCCCTTTGGCCTCATCCCGATCGTGCGTAATGCGACCGTTCATTTCCCGCACAAGCTTCTGCACGAGCGCGAGACCCAGACCCTGCCCGTTCTTCTTGCCCGTGACGAACGGCTCGAAAATATGGTCGCGCAGCTTGGGGTCGATACCGGGCCCGTTGTCGCTGACGCGCAATTCGATCGGCAGGCGCAGCGGTTTGCCACCGGGACCGGCATGAAGCTGGATGCCACTGGCAAAGCGGGTGCGGACCGATATTTTTGGCGACCCTTCGTGCTGGCAGGCCTCGCGCGCATTGCTGAGCAGGTTGAGCAAGACCTGCACGAGCGAATCCGGATTGGCCATGATCGGTGGGAGCGAAGGGTCAAACTCCTCCTCGATGACGGTCGACTTCGGATGAGCAGCGGTCAGAACGGCCTGCGCGCGGCGCACCGCCTCATGCAGGTTGCACTGTTGCGCGGGTTCGGCGCTGCGGCGCGAAAGCGACTGCATCTGGTCGATCAGCTTGGCGATGCGATCGACCTCGGCCGTGATCAGGCCGGTCATCGCGCGATCGCGTTCCGAAAGCTTGCGATCGAGAAGCTGGGCTGCTCCACGGATGCCGGCAAGCGGGTTCTTGATCTCGTGCGCGAGGACTTCGGGCGCGCGCAGGGCCACCCCTTCCCCGCCGCCTGCGCCGCTGCCGTCACCGGTCAGTGCTTCCACGCCAACGCCTTCGTGAAGCATGAGCAATTGCCAACCGGGGCAATGGGTTACCGGGCTGGTCATCACGTCAAACCGGCGCGGGGCCTGTCCCATGATCCGCACGCGGACGCCGCGTGCAAAAAGCTGCGCTTCGCCATCGGCAAGACGGCCGAGAATCAGCGGCTCTTCAAAATCGAACAATTCGGCCACCGATTTGCCGACCAGACGACGGTAGCTTTGGCCCATGAGCTGCTCAGCGGCGGGATTGACCGTGGCCACAATCAGTTCGGGATCGAGTTGCAACAGAGCGAGCGGAAGGCTTGCGACGACGCGCTTCGGATCGGGCTTCTGCCCCGGTTCGGAACGGCGCCAGTCGGGAAGCGCAATCATGCCGCAGCGCGTTGCCCTGCGGCGTCCTCAGCCGCCAGTTGATGCTCTATTGCGCGACCATAGAAATCTGCAAGGCTGGCGATAACCGCCTTCGGGTCATCGATGAAGTTGACCTTGTTGCGGAAGTCCGCCGAACCGTGCAGCCCCTTGGTGTACCAGCCCAAATGCTTGCGCGCCATGTTGACACCAGTCACCGCGCCATAGTGCTCCTGCATGGCGTGGTAGTGTTCAATGATCAGGGCATACTGTTCCGGCAGGGTCGGGTCTGCCAGACGCTGCCCTGTGTTCAACCAGTGCATTATCTGCCCCAGCAGCCAGGGACGGCCATAGGAGCCGCGCCCGATCATCACGCCATCAGCGCCGCTTTGCTCCACGGCAGTGGCTACGTCCTCGATGGTGCAGATGTCGCCGTTGACGATGACGGGGATGGAAACCGCCTGCTTCACCTTGCGGACAAAGGCCCAGTCGGCGTTGCCTTTGTAAAGCTGGTTGCGTGTCCGCCCGTGGACGGTGATCATCTTCGCGCCGAGGTCTTCGGCAATGCGCGCAAGTTCGGGAGCGTTGAGACTGTCATGACACCAGCCCATACGCATCTTGACGGTGACGGGCACGTTAACAGCCTTGACCGTGGCCTCAATCAATCGCGTGGCCAAGGGGATATCGCGCATCAGGGCCGAACCGGCATCACCGTTGACGACCTTGCGCACGGGGCAGCCCATGTTGATGTCGATGATCGCGGCGCCCTTGTCTTCGGACAGCTTGGCGGCTTCGGCCATCTGGGCCGGCTCGCAGCCGACCAGTTGCATCGACACCGGCTCTTCGATGGGGTGCCATGCCGCTTTCTGGATCGACTGGCGCGTTTCACGGATCGCAGCGGGGCTGGCAATCATCTCGGTCACGTTGAGGCCTGATCCGAAGCGGCGCACGATCGTGCGGAACGGCAGGTCGGAAACGCCTGTCATGGGAGCGAGCACAACCGGGCAATCGACCGTGACAGGGCCGACCTGAATGGGTTTGAGCTGCGGTGGAACGGGCGCGTCGGTCATGGATCAATAACTGCCTAAAAAACAGGCAGCGCTTAGTCGATTGCAGATGAAACGGCAAGGCTGTTGCTCCGGGTGGGCAAGCGCTGGTAGAGGCGCGGCGAATGGTCGCTCTCCCACCTCTCACTGACGACACTCCGTCTGCTTCGGTTGCCGCCGTTGTCGTGGCAGCAGGCAAAGGGTTGCGGACGGGCGGCGCGGTGCCAAAGCAGTTCGTAATCTGGCGCGGCAAGCCACTGGTGCGGCATTCGGTTGAAGCACTGTTGAACAGCGGGGTCGCGCCAGTGGTGGTCGCGATTCCCGATGGCTGGCACGATGTCGCAGCAGATGCCCTGACGGGGCTTGCGAATGTGCGGTTCGTAACTGGCGGGGCAACCCGGCAGGAATCGGTGCGCGTTGCATTGGAGCTTCTGGTAGAATCTGCCCCGACAAAAGTGCTGATCCACGACGCGGCGAGGCCGGTGCTTGGGCATGAGGTGATTGATCGACTGGTTAAGGCGCTTGATTGCGGCTTGGCAGCGATACCGGCGCTGCCAGTGGTCGACAGCGTGGTGCGCGGCGGTACGGGCGCGATGCTTCACAGCGTGCCGCGCGAGGAGCTTTATCGCGTGCAGACACCGCAAGGCTTTGCTTTTGGCTCCATTCTTGCCGCGCATCGCGCTTGGCAAGGCGAACCCGACGCAGGGGATGATGCGCAAGTTGCAGTGGCAGCGGGACATCAGGTCCTGCTGGTTGAAGGCGATGAAGCGCTGCGCAAGGTGACCTTTGCCGCAGATCTCGAGGAGCAGGACGTGAACAGCCAGATTCGCACAGGAATGGGCTTTGACGTTCATCGCCTTGTTTCAGGTGAGGAACTTTGGCTGTGCGGGGTCAGAATACCGCATGACAAGGGTCTGTCCGGGCACTCCGACGCCGATGTGGCCATTCATGCGCTCGTTGATGCCCTGCTCGGTGCAATCGCAGCGGGCGATATCGGTGATCACTTCCCACCATCAGATCCACAGTGGAAAGGCGCATCGTCAGACCGGTTCCTCGCCCATGCGGCAAGCCTCGTGCGCAAGGCTGGCTTCGCGATTGGCAACGTGGATGTCACGATAATCTGCGAGGCACCGAAGATCGGACCACACAAGCAGGCAATGCGCGAAGCACTTGCCCGCATTCTCGGGATTGACACGGGCCTTGTCTCTGTCAAGGCGACGACAACGGAACGCCTTGGAATGACAGGGCGCGGTGAAGGAATTGCGGCACAGGCGGTGGCAACGGTCCATTCCACAGGACCACTCCCGCCGACGCTTGCAGGAGCTTGACGCAGATGAAGATTTCACGATTTGCACTGGCTGCCAGCGCCGGTCTGGCGCTGTTTCAGGCACAGCTGGCGCAGGCTGCCACGCCCGCCCCATGCCTGAGCGAAGCCGAGGTCACAGCGCTTGTTGGATTCGCCCTGCCATCGGTGATTGATGGCACGATGAAAAGCTGCAGGCCGCACCTTTCCAGCAATGGCTATTTCGCCACGCGCGGCAGCGAATTCCTTGATCGCTATGCAACGCGCAAAGCGGTGAACTGGCCGATGGCCAAATCTGCGTTCGTCAAGCTTGGGTCGAGCAAGGACAGCAAGATGACCGACACGATCGCCAACTTGCCAGACGAGGCCGTGCAGCCTTTCGTCGAAGGATTGGTCAGCGAAATGGTCGGCAGCGAAATCAAGCCCGATCAGTGCACCGCCATCGAACGCGGCGTGCGCCTGCTGTCACCGCTTCCGCCCGAAAACACCGCTGAACTGGTGAGCTTCATTCTGGTTCTGTCGAGCAAGCCGAAGCCCGGCAAGACATCGGCATTTCCCATCTGCAAGACAGCGGCCTGATCGGATGGACAGTGTTCTCCCCCCGATAATCGGTGAGCTTGCGCGCCGGGTCGTTGCCGAAAACGCGGCACTTGGCCGCAAACTTGCCGTGGCCGAAAGCTGCACCGGCGGTCTGGTCGCTGCGGCCTTGACCGAGGTTCCCGGCAGTTCGGCTGTATTGGATCGCGGTTTCGTTACCTATTCCAACGAGGCGAAGCAGGAACTGCTGAACGTTTCGGAGGATCTGATCGACACCTTCGGCGCGGTATCCATCGCTGTTGCCTGGTCGATGGCACAGGGCGCGCTAAAGAAATCCAATGCCGATGTGGCTGTGGCGATTACCGGAGTGGCCGGGCCTGACGGCGGCAGCGAGCAAAAGCCGGTGGGCACCGTGGTCTTTGCCTGCGCAAAGCGTGGTGAGGACCCTGAGGCCACCAACGCCGAATTGAAAGTCTTCGACACTGCCACGACACGCGCAGAAGTGCGCCTTCAGGCGACGCTGACCGCGCTGGAACTGCTGCTGCCGTAGAGCTGCTCGGCCCGTTTCTCGAATGCGGCGACCATCTTGCGGAACGCCGCATCGAGATACTGCCCCGCCAGCTTTTCAAAGATGGCATTGCGGAAGGTGAAATCCACACAGAAACCGATGGTGCAGCCGCCGTCGGCGTTGGGTGTGAATGTCCAATCGTTTTCGAGCCGTTTGAGCGGGCCGTCGATATATTCCACTCTGATGTGGCTGGGCCGCACCTTATGAACGCGCGAGGTGAATTTCTCGCGCAACGCGCTGAACCCCACCAGCATATCCGCGATCATCTCGGTTTCGCTATCAGACCTGACGCGGGTGCCCACCACCCAGGGCAGAAATTCGGCATAGCGCCGCACATCGGCGACCAGATCGAACATCTGGTCTGCCGACCATTGCATCGACCGGGTTTCAACGATCTTCGGCAAGGATTCAGCCCTGCGCTGCAGCTTTCTGGGCAGCTTTCGCAAGCTGCGCGTCACGCGTGGCGCGCATCGCACGGAAATCATCCCCGGCGTGATAGCTGGACCGCGTGAGCGGGCTGGCCGCGACTTGCAGGAAGCCCTTGGCACGGGCGATCGCTCCATAAGCCTCGAACGCCTTGGGCGTGACGAACTCGATCACCTTGGCGTGCTTTGGCGTGGGTTGCAGATATTGGCCCATCGTGAGGAAATCGATCTGCGCTGAACGCATGTCGTCCATTACCTGATGCACTTCGAGGCGCTCCTCGCCAAGACCGAGCATCACGCCGGACTTGGTGAAGATCCGAGGATCGTGGCGCTTCACCTGTTCCAGCAGGCGCAACGAAGCGTAGTAACGCGCGCCGGGGCGGATCGTCGGGTAGAGCCGGGGCACTGTTTCGAGATTGTGGTTGTAAACATCCGGCCCCGCATCGACGATGGCTTCGACGGCAGCTTCCATCTTGTTGCGGAAATCAGGCGTCAGAATTTCGATCGTGGTCTTTGGCGTCATCTCACGCAGCGCGTTGATCACCTTGACGAAATGGCCAGCGCCGCCATCGGGCAGGTCATCGCGATCCACCGATGTGATGACGATGTGTTCAAGGCCCATCTTGGCCGCTGCTGTGGCGACATTGATCGGCTCCATCGGGTCCACCGCGCGCGGCATTCCGGTCTTTACGTTGCAAAACGCGCAGGCCCTGGTGCAGACCTCGCCCAGAATCATCACCGTTGCGTGCTTCTTGGTCCAGCATTCACCGATATTCGGGCACGCCGCCTCTTCGCACACAGTGTTCAGCCCAAGTTCGCGCATCAGGGCGCGTGTTTCGCCATAGCCCTTGCTTGTAGGAGCTTTTACGCGAATCCAGTCGGGCTTGCGCTGGCGTTCAGGACGGGTGTTCGGAAGATTTTGGGCCGGGTCGTTCATTGGGTCCAGATAGGCCGTTCGGGCGGCACTTGAAAGACCCAATCGTTGCGGCCATTAGCGTGGACCATGACCCAGACCACACCCGAGTTCGATCACCTGCTTTCAGGATACCGCCGCTTCCGGGAAACCGGCTGGAACCGCCGACTGGAGCGCTGGCGCCAGCTTCGCGATGGGCAGGAACCGCAAGTCATGGTCATCGCCTGTTCCGACAGCCGGGTTGATCCTGCACAGATATTCGATGTCGATCCCGGCGAAATTTTCGTGGTGCGCAATGTCGCCGCGATGGTCCCCCCGTTCGAGACGACGCCGGGCCATCACGGTGTTTCAGCAGCACTCGAATTTGCGGTGCAGGTTCTTAAGGTAAAGGAAGTCGTGGTCATGGGCCACGGCATGTGCGGCGGCTGCAAGGCCGCGCTTACGCATAGCCTGAAGGGCACTGCGCCCGGCGACGGTGGCTTCGTGACGGACTGGATTTCACTGCTTGACGATGTGCGCGAAGAAGTCGTCGCCAAGCATGGGACAGAGGGGCGTGACGCCGAACAGGCGATGGAACTGGCAGGCGTTCGCCAGAGCGTTGCCAATCTGCGCACTTTTCCGTTCGTCAGCCGGAAGGAAGCACAGGGCGAACTTCGCTTGCGCGGCGCATTCTTTGCGATTTCGGACGGCGTTCTGCATGTTCTGGACGAAACAAGCGGGGATTTCGCACCGGCTGCCTGATTTCAGAAGGTTGCCGGTTCAGCCTTCCAACGCAACGAAAAAGGGCGGCCCATCGGGACCGCCCTTTTTTATGCCTGCTTGCGCAGAAGTCGTTCAGGGACGTGCCTGAGTGGTCGCAAAAGTTGCCCAGAGGCGTGCCAGCGGTGCGCGTGCACCGGTGACCTGCGCAAAGCTGGCCTTGGCTTCCTCGAACTTGTCCTGATCGACCTGCGCGATGCCCAGACGGGTCAGCGCACGATCCTTGTCGATCGCACCCTTTTCAATGGCCATCTTGTACATTTCTTCGGCCTTGGCCGGTTCGTCATACGAGAGGTATGCGTCGGCCATTGCCAGTGCGCTCTTGCCGTCCTTGCCCGCACGGGCATCCTTATCGAGCGCGGGGAGCGAGGCCTTGTCAGCTGCGATACGGCCCTTCGACTGCGAAAGCGCATCCGAAACAAACGGATCGTTGGCCTTCAGCACGCCGCTCTTCACACCCATTTCCGTGACCTTCAGGACTTCACCCGGAAGACGACGCGGGTCAGCCGCTTCGATATATTCGATGTATTCACGCTCGACATACTTGGGATCGTTCTGGAAACCACCCGAACGCAGCAGCAGACGACCAAGGTCCAGCGATTCCTGGTTGGTGAACTGCCCAAATTCGCGCACGAGCTGACCTGCACCAAGCCAGTTGATAGGCGTCGGATCGTTTTCGACCATCATCGTCGACCATTCGATCGCCTGCGGCCCAAGCTTGCTCTTGTAGGCGATAAGGTTCGCGCGCTTGAACCAGCCTTCCGGCACGGCTCCGCCTGCCGCCTTGCGCGCATCCACGGCTGCCTTGAGTCCGGCAAGCGCTTCGGCGTTCTGGCCCTGCTGCGAGTACGAATCAGCCAGCAGTTCAGCGGCGGTATCGTCCTTGTAATTGGCGGCCACAACGGCGGTCAGCGCCTTCACCGCCGTCGGGAAATCCTTGTTCGAATAAGCGAAGTTACCGAGGTAGAACTGGTACTCGGTCACATTCGCCGCGGGCACCTGACCGCTGTCGAGCATGTTCTGAATACCGCGCTGGCGCATGGCCAGATCGTTGAGGATGCCACCGAGGCTGACAGCCCAACCACCGGCTGCCATGCGATCGAGCGGAGTCTTGATCGCTGCTTCGGCAGCGGCGAGTTCAGCCGGGGCATTGGCGACGAGCGCCTTCTGCGCAGCGGCATCAGCACCCTTCTTCTTGGCTTCGTCGAGCGCGTTCATTGTCTTCTGGATCGGACCGGCAGCGCCAACGAACTCCTTCGAATAGCTGGCCTTTTCGACCTTCGGTTCTTTTTCCTTGGCGAACGCGGCGGTCGCACCGACCGTCAGCGCGCCGGTGGACAGGGCAAGGGCCAGCGCCGTCTTGCCGATCATGCCGCCAGAAACACGCTTGAAAGTAGCACGCATAGAACTCGTCTCCTGTTCGACCGGATGCGTTGCAGGGCAACCATGCCCGGCACCGATGCACCTTCGGTCCTCTCACCTCTGGTCGTATCCGCTAGTGGCGCGGAAATAGCCCCTTGGCAACGGTTTGTGCGCTATCCTTGTTGCCGTGAACGGCGATTGAATGACGCCTCGTCCGAATATTCAGGCAACTGGTCGCACGCGCTCGCAAATGTGGAAAACCGGGGGTGATCCGGGCCGATCCGGGCCGCATTGCTGGCTATCGACGGGCAATGGGTCTAGGGCCATTTTTCCGTCCTTTGTCATCATAACGAAAAGCAGTCCACGTGAGCGACGACACCACGATCATCGACCCCCCCGCCCCTGAAGGCGAGTTCCAGCGGATCGACATCGTTGACGAGATGAAGACCAGCTACCTCGATTACGCGATGAGCGTGATCGTCAGTCGCGCGCTGCCTGACGTGCGCGACGGGTTGAAGCCGGTTCATCGCCGCATTCTTTGGACCAGCCACGAAAACGGCTTCGTCTCGACCAAGGCCTACCGCAAATCGGCGCGCATCGTCGGGGATGCGATGGGCAAGTATCACCCGCACGGCGACGCCGCGATCTATGACGCGCTGGCGCGCATGACGCAGGACTGGTCGATGCGGCTGCCGTTGATCGACGGCCAGGGCAACTTCGGTTCGATGGACCCCGATCCGCCCGCATCGATGCGGTATACCGAAGCCCGTCTGGCAAAGGTCGCAGATTCGCTGCTCGCGGATATCGACAAGGATACTGTCGATTTCACCCCGAACTACGACGGTTCGGAGCACGAACCGCAAGTCCTGCCCGCACGCTTTCCCAACCTGCTGGTCAACGGCGCAGGCGGCATCGCGGTGGGCATGGCCACGAACATTCCGCCCCACAATCTGGGCGAAGTGATCGACGGCTGTCTTGCCTATATGGACAATCCGCTGATCACGATCGACGAACTGATCCAGATCATCCCGGGGCCGGACTTCCCCACAGCCCCGCTCATCCTGGGCACTGCAGGCGCGCGCAAAGCCTATCATGAAGGCCGTGGCTCCATCATCATGCGCGCGCGCCATCAGATCGAGGAAGGGCGCGGAGACCGTCGCTCGATCGTGCTGACGTCGATTCCCTATCAGGTTGGCAAGTCGGGCCTGGTCGAGAAGATTGCCGAAGCGGCCAAGGACAAGCGGATCGAGGGTATCTCGGACATCCGTGACGAATCGAACCGCGAGGGCGTGCGCGTGGTCATCGACCTAAAGCGCGATGCGACGCCGGAAGTCGTGCTCAATCAGGTGTGGCGCAATACCCCTGCGCAATCGAGCTTCCCCGCCAATATGCTGGCGATTCGCGGCGGCCGCCCTGAGGTGCTCAACCTCAAGGATATCATCGAAGCCTTCGTGCGCTTCCGCGAAGAGGTTATCACACGCCGCACCAAGTTCGAACTGAACAAGGCGCGCGACCGGGCGCATATCCTGCTTGGCCTCGTCATCGCGGTTACCAACCTTGATGAGGTGGTGCGGATCATCCGCAGTTCGCCCAATCCAGCCACGGCGCGCGAAACGCTGCTGGCGCGCGAATGGCCGATGGGTGAGATTGCGCCCTATATCAAGCTCGTCGAAGCGATCGAGGACGCCGGTGTTGCCGACGCGGCAACCTATCGCCTGTCGGAAATTCAGGTCCGCGCCATTCTTGATCTGCGCCTGCACCGTTTGACGGCGCTGGGACGCGACGAAATCGGCGATGAACTTGAAGGCCTTTCGAAGGCTATTGCCGAATACCTTTCGATCCTTGCCGATCGCGTGAAGCTGTATGGTGTCATGCGGCAGGAACTGCTCGAAGTGCGGCAGGCCTTTGCCACGCCGCGCAAGTCCGAAATCACGGCGCCCGCCGATGGTATCGAGGACGAAGACCTGATCGAGCGCGAGGACATGGTCGTCACGATCACGCTTGACGGTTATATCAAGCGGACCCCGCTTTCCACTTTCCGCGCGCAGAACCGTGGCGGCAAGGGCCGGAGCGGCATGGCGACCAAGGACGAGGATGCGGTTGGGACGATGTTCGTCACCAGCACGCACACGCCGGTGCTGTTCTTCTCGACCGCGGGCAAGGTCTATCGCCTCAAGGTATGGCGCCTGCCCGAAGGCGGGCCGACCACGCGCGGCCGCCCGGTCATCAACATGCTGCCCGCGCTCGACAAGGACGAGACGATTGCAACCGTGCTGCCGCTGCCGGAAGACGAGGCAGAGTGGGGCAAACTGTCGGTGGTCTTCGCTACGGCAAAGGGCAATGTGCGTCGCAACTCGATGGACGCTTTCGCCAACATCCCGTCGAACGGGAAGTTCGCGATGAAGTTCGACGAGGATAGCGACGATCGACTGATCGGCGTTGCGTTGCTGGAGCCGAGCGATGACGTGCTTTTGGCGACCCGTTCGGGCAAGGCCATCCGCTTTGCGGGCGATGAAGTGCGCGAATTCACGAGCCGAACCTCCACCGGCGTGCGCGGTATGACGCTCAAGGGTGACGACGAGGTAATCTCGCTATCGATCCTTCATCGCGTGGGCACATCGCCCGACGAGCGCGAGGATTACGTTCGCTTTGCGCCGTGGAAGGGCGAAAAGGAAGGCGAACCGGCGCTTTCGGCAGAACGCTATGCGGAGTTGCAGGCGCGCGAGCAGTTCATTCTGACGGTATGCGCCAATGGCTATGGCAAGCTGTCATCAGCCTATGAGTATCGCCGGACAGGACGCGGCGGCCAAGGCATCACCAACATTGACAATATCGGCCGCAACGGACCTGTAGTGGCAAGCTTCCCTGCAGTGCAGGCCGATCAGCTGATGCTGGTAACCGATCAAGCCAAGCTCATCCGCCTGCCGCTTGGCTCGCTGCGAGTGATTGGTCGTGGTTCTGCAGGTGTCCGCTTGTTCAACGTTTCGGGTGATGAGCATGTGGTCAGCGCTGTGCGTCTGGCCGAAGAAGAAGGCGCCGACGAGGCCGAGATTGCAACGCCCGACGCCGATGGCGATGCCAATGGTGAAAGCGCGCCGGAATGACGGAACGTCCGCTTCTTGCCTACAAGGTGCTGACTGGTCCTCAGATGGCCCAGCTTGAGGCTGAAGGCGTGTTTCAAGGCGCGCCGGTCGATCTGGCGGATGGCTACATCCACCTTTCGACCGAAGCGCAGCTTACCGAGACGGTGGACAAGCACTTTGTAGGGCAAGACGATCTTCACGTAGTGGCGGTCGATCTGGTCGCGCTGGGTGGCGCTGTGAAGTGGGAGCCTTCACGTGGGGGGGCTCTGTTTCCGCACGTTTACGCCGATCTGCCGTTGAGCGCGGCGGTAGCCTATGGGCCATTGGAGCGGGATGAGGCTGGGCAGGTGCGATTGCCGGTCGCGGGGTAACGCGCCTCTTATACCAACCTGCAGTGATCCCGACCTATGAGGACGGTTTTTGGCGGTTCTCGGCA
>NZ_JBMLSM010000185.1:0-14221 GCF_049240505.1 Novosphingobium sp. | reverse complement strand
TTCATCGCCACGCGCTATCACTCGCTGATCGTCACCGACATTCCCGATTGCCTCGCGGTCAACGCGCAGTCCGATGACACGCACGTGATGGGCTTCCGCCACACCTCGCTGCCCATCCACGGCGTGCAGTTCCACCCGGAAAGCATCGCCACCGAACACGGTCACGCGATGGTCGCAAACTTCCTGAAGATTTGCGGCATCAAGACCAACCCGCTGCCTGCATGACTCTCCCGGACGTCACTCACGCGCTGGAAGAAACCGAAGCAGAACAGGCCTTTGCCGCGATTCTCGACGGCACCGTGCCGGACGACGCCATCGCGCAGTTCCTCACCGCCCTGTCCGACCGGGGCGAGACGGCCAGCGAAATCGCCGGAGCCGCGCGCGCGATGCGTGCGCGCATGATCCCGGTCAAAGCGCCCGCCAACGCCATCGACGTCTGCGGTACGGGCGGAGACGGGCACCATACGCTCAACGTGTCCACCGCCGTCAGCCTCGTCGTCGCGGCCTGCGGCGTGCCCGTGGCCAAGCACGGCAACCGCGCCGCCAGCTCCAAGGCAGGCGCGGCTGACACGCTGGAAGCACTCGGCCTCAACCTTGATCGCGCAGCCGAAACCGCAGAGCAGACCCTGAACGATCTTGGCATCTGCTTCCTCTTTGCGGCCAAGCATCATCCATCGATGGGCCGCATCATGCCCATCCGAAAAGCGCTGCGCCGCCGCACGATCTTCAATCTGATGGGCCCCCTCGCCAACCCGGCAAACGTCCGCCGTCAACTCGTCGGCATTGCGCGCCCGGCCTATGTTCCGATCTATGCCGAAGCTATCCGCCGTCTCGGCACAGACCACAGCATGGTCATTTCGGGCGATGAAGGGTTGGACGAACTCAGCCTCGCAGGCGGCAACGAACTGGCCGATATCCACGGCGGCGAAGTGCTGATGCGCCGCGTCCAGCCCTCGGATGCGGGCTTGCCCACCGCTCCGGTCGAAGCCCTGCGCGGCGGAGACGCCACCTACAACGCCGCAACCCTGCGCGCCCTCCTGCAAGGCGAGGAAGGCCCCTACCGCAACGCTGTCCTCCTCAATGCCGCCGCTGCTCTCATCGTGGCCGGCGAAGCGCAAGATTGGCACGAAGGCGTGGAAGAAGCCGCCGAAGCGCTCGACAAGGGCCTCGCCAACGCCCTGCTGAACTGCTGGATCGCGGCGCTGAAGTAGGCGTCGGCTCAGCATCCTTCGACAAGCTCAGGATGAGCGGGTCGCAGCAAACTGGCTTAAAACACCGCTCGTCCTGAGCTTGTCGAAGGACCAGTTTCAACGCTAAGGCACGCCCGATGACCGACAAGCTCACCGAAATCTGCGATACCAAGCGCACCGAAGTCGCCGCCCGCAAAGTTGCCGTCAGCACGGCGGAACTCGCGGCCCGCGCCAGCGAACAGAGCGCGCCGCGCGGTTTCGAAGCCGTGCTCCGCGCCAAAGCCGCAGCGGGTTATGCGCTTATTGCCGAAATCAAGAAGGCCAGCCCCTCAAAAGGCCTGATCCGCCCCGATTTCCACCCCGCCGCCCATGCCCGCGCCTATCAGGCGGGCGGTGCAGCCTGCCTCTCGATCCTCACCGACGCGCCTTATTTCCAGGGCCACGAGGATTACCTGATCGAAGCCCGCGCCGCCTGCACCCTGCCGGTGATCCGCAAGGACTTCATGGTCGATCCGTGGCAGTGCCTCGAAGCCCGCGCCATCGGTGCCGACGCTATCCTGATCATCGTCGCGGCCCTGTCTGACGGCCAGATGGCAGAGATTGAAGCCGCGGCCCGCGAACAGGGCATGGATTGTCTGGTCGAAGTCCACAACGAAGAGGAAATGGAGCGCGCCGCGCGCCTGCAATCGCGCCTGATCGGCGTCAACAACCGCGACCTGAAACGCTTCGTCACCGACCTCGGCACCACCGAACGCCTCGCCCCCCTCGCCCCCGAAGGCACGCTTCTGGTGGCCGAAAGCGGCATAAACACCCACGCCGACCTGCTCCGCCTCGAAAAATGCGGCGCACGCACGTTCCTCGTCGGCGAAAGCCTGATGCGTCAGGCCGATGTGGAGGCAGCGACGCGGGGATTGCTCCAAGGCTGAAAAGGATCAGCGCACCGGTTCAGGCGGCCTTTGCTGCCCCGGCAATGCGAATGCTGCGCTGACCGGTGGCATCCTTGGCGACTTCGAAGCCCTCGCATCGGCTGAACACCTGCCCCCAATTCGTGCCGCCATGCTCGCTCGCGCTGATGCCACGCTTTCCCAGAACACAGCCGAGCGTCTGGAGCGAAACCCAGCCCTCCTTGCCAGCGATGCGCCCAATTTCCTGCAGAATCGCCGGCCAGTTCGGCCCTGTAGCATTGGTCGGAACGGCAAGTACAACCGGTTTTACTCTTGGCACCGCAGCGGCCACCGCAACTTCATCCGCCGCTTTAACCTCGAAAAACTTGGCGCAGGTCTGGCGATATTTCCTGTCAGTCTTCTCGGTACCAAAGCCATAGGCGTCGAATCCTTCTGCGCGGCAGAACGACGTCAGCGCAACGAAGTCCCGATCACTCGAAACGATGCACAGCGCGTCGCACTTGCCCGTCAGCAGAAGGCGCATCGCATCTACGACCAGCGCAATGTCGGCGGCATTCTTGCCTGATTGCGATGGGGTCACCTGTCGCGCTTCGATCACATTCTTGCGCAAAAATTCCACCCACGGCTTGGCCGCAGGATTGCTGAAATCACCGTATGCAAGCTGGATGATTGGCCGCCCAAGTTTGAACACGTTGGGAAGAACTTCGCGCATCAGCGAAGGCTTTATATTCTCTGCATCGACCAGCAGCGCAATACGGCGTTTCTCGGCGTCTTGAGTCATCGCCACGACAATGCGGGACCGAGCCTAACAAATTCTCAAGAACTGCGCGGATGCGGTGCAGTTCTTGCCTACTACAGCTCCCGCAACACCTGCGCCGGCCTCGTCCGCAGCAGGTTAAGCGATCCGCCCACGGCCAGCACCATGACCAGCCCCACGCCTGCGCCCAGAACGCCCAGAATTCGGGGCCAATCGGGCAGCCAGTCGAACTCGAAAAGCCATACCACAATGGCCCACGCCACCCCGCTGCCAAGTGCCAGCGCCAAAGTGCACAGAAATGCACCTAGAAGCACATACTCGGCCACAAGCAGCACCAGAAGCTGCCTGCGGCTCGCGCCAAGCACCCTCAGGATCACGTTGTCATAGGTCTTGCGTTCGCGCGCTGCAGCGATGGCTCCCGCCAGTACCGCCATGCCGGAAAGCACCGCGACACTCGCCGCAGCAAGGATCGCCGTGCCCATCTGCCCCAGAATTTCGCGCGCCTGCCCCAGCACCGGCCCGATTTCAACCACCGAACTTGATGGCAGCGCCTTGACCAGTCCGCCAAGGATTGCCCGACGCACTTCGGGCATTTTTTCCTTTTGCGGCAAGCTGATAGTGGCCGCCAGATTGTGCGGCGCATCAGCAATCGCGTTCGGGCTGAACACCAGCACGTAGTTGAAGCCCATGTTCTCCCAGTCGATCCGCCGGAACGAAGCGATCCTGGCTGAGCGTTCAACGCCCAGAATTGAAACGGAAATCCGGTCACCCAGCCGCAGGTTCAGCACCTTGGCCAGTTCATCGTCCACGGAAACCAACGGCTCCCCGGCATAGTCCTTCGGCCACCATTCGCCCGCAGTAAGCATGTTACCCTGCGGCACTTCATCGGCATAGGTCAGGCCACGATCACCGCGTAAAGGCCAAGCGTTTTCAGGGATTTCCTTGAGATCGGCCACGCGCGTCATGGCGTTTTCAGGCCCATAGCCAACAATGCTGCCCCGCAGTGCCGGCACCTCTCGCAGTTCCGCGCCCGGTGCGGCGGCCATTACAATACTATTGAAATCATTCACCTTATTCAAAGGCAGATCGAGCACGAAGTAATCCGGCGCCTTGTTCGGCACCCGCTGCGCGATATTGCCATCAAGGCTGGTCTGCACGCCCGCCAGCAGAACGAAAGCCGATAGCCCGAAGCCCAGCGCCAACACCAGCGCCGATGTCTGCGCGCCCGGTCTGTGCAGGTTGGCCAGCGCCATCCGTGCAATCGCGCCCTTGGGCTTGGGCATCCGCGCGGCCAATCGCTGCACACCCCAGCCGAGCGCGGAGAGCAGCACGAACAGCGCTGCCGCCCCGCCCAGAAATCCCGCCGCCAGCAGCTTTTGCGGCGCGGTGAACACCGCCAGCGCGGCGATGCCAGCAAGGCCGAGTGCCACCGGAAGTACCGCCCCGCGCCAGCCGCCAGCCAGTGGACTGACTCGCGCGCGCATCAGTGCCATCGCCGGAAAATTGCGCGCCCGCACCAGTGGCGGCGCGGCGAAGGTCAGGGCAATCAGCCCGCCATATGTCGCGGCAATGATCAGCGCACCCGCGTCGAACACGAAACCCGGCTCGATCGGCAGCAACCCCTGCAACGCCCGGCCCAGCAGCGGCGTCAAGCTCACCCCAATCACCAGCCCCGCTGCAATCGCCAACGCCGAAGCCGCAGCCAGTTGCAGCAGATAGATGCGCGCTATGTCTCCACTGGACGCGCCGAGAATCTTCAGCGTGGCAATGCTCCCCCGCCGCGCCTCAAGATAGGAGTTCACCCCGTTGCCGATGCCGATCCCGGCAATCGCCAGCGCTGCCAGCGCCACCAGAACCAGAAACTGCCCCATGCGCGAAACGAAGCGGTCCAGTCCCGGCGAGGCTTTCTGCCGCGTTCGGACTTCATATCCGGCAAGCGGAAAGCGTTCCTTGATACTCTCGCCCAGCGCCACGGCATCGGCGGACGCGGGCAATCTCACCCGCAGCTTGCTCCGCACCATCGAACCGGGTTGCACCAGCCTGGAAGCATCGAGCGCCGCCTTGCTGACAATCACCGTAGGGCCAAGCGAGAAACCCTCGGCCAGCCGATCCGGCTCCGATCCGATCACCCCACCAACGGTCAGGACCGCTTCGCCGACCCGCAGAGCGTCGCCCACTTTGACGTCAAGACGGTCCGCCACGCCCGGCGCAATCCACGCGGTCATGCCCTGTGGTGCGCCCGCCTGCTTGCCACCTTCCAGCGTAAACCGCCCGTAAAGCGGCCATTTCGCGTCAACCGCCTTCAGTTCGACGGGCGTTGTTCGCGTATCCGCACCCGGAACGCGCGCCATAGCCTGCAACCGCGCGCCTTCGGAAAGCTCACCCAACGCCGCAATCGCCGCGCGTTCCTCTGGCGCAGGCGTTCGCGCGGCCAGCGTAAACTCCAGATCCGCGCCCAGCATCTCACGCCCGCGCGTGGCCAGTTCGCGCTCTATCGCGCCGGTCAGGGTGCCGATGGCCGAAAGCGCTGCGGTTCCCAGCACCAGACACACCAGCAACAGCCGCAGGCCTTTGAACCGCCAGTCCAGACCGCGCCGCGCCAGCCGCCATGCGGCGCTCCACGACAGGTTCATGCGGATGCGCCTGCAACGCTGTCGGCCACGATCTGCCCGTCGGCCAGCCGCACGATCCGCTCGCACCGGGCCGCCAGCGCTTCGTCATGGGTCACCATGATGAACGTCGCCCCCGCCTCACCCGCGCGGGCAAAAAGCAGGTCAGCCACGGCCTCTCCGGTGGCATGATCGAGATTGCCGGTCGGCTCGTCGGCAAAGAGGATGGCGGGCTTGGGTGCAAGGGCGCGGGCAATCGCCACACGCTGCTGCTCCCCGCCCGAAAGCTGCGCAGGATAGTGATGCAGGCGATGGCCCAGGCCGACGGCCACCAGTTCCGCCTCGGCTCGCGCCATCGCGTCGGCCATGCCCGCCAGTTCCAGCGGCGTTGCCACATTTTCCAGCGCGGTCATCGTCGGCAGCAGGTGAAACGCCTGCAGCACGATGCCGATGCGTCCGCGCCGCGCCGCGGCCAGCCCGTCTTCATCCAGAGCGGTGAAATCCGCCCCTGCCACGGTCAGCTTGCCCCCGCTAGCCCGCTCCAGCCCGGAAAGGATCGCCAGAAGCGACGATTTGCCTGATCCCGAAGCCCCCAGCAGCGCCAACGTCTCTCCCGGCATGACGGCAAGGTCGATGCCGCGCAGGATCTCCACCCGCGCCTCCCCGGAACCGAGCGACAGGGTAAGGGCGGAAGCGGCGATTACCGGCAGAGAAGAACTTGTCACAGGCCTCACGTGGCATAGATTGGTTGCAGCGTGCAACCGGCACTTGGGTGTGCGCCAAAGGAGTTTCAATGCGCCGCGCCCCACTGATCGCCACCCTTGTTTTCTCGGCCCTGCTCACAGCCTGTTCGCCGGAGAAACCGCCGGAGCCGAAAACAGATGCGACTGCGCAGGCTTCGACCGCTCCCATCCCGGCGGACGCCCCAGTCATTCTGGCTTTCGGGGACAGTCTCTATGCCGGATACAATCTGAAACCCGGCGAAGGCTATCCCCCCCGGCTGGAGGCGGCCCTTAACGCCAGCGGCACTCCGGCGCGGTTGGTCAACGCAGGCGTTTCGGGCGATACCACGGCTGCTGCTTTGCAGCGTCTGGCCTTCACGCTCGACAATCAGCCCGTCAAACCCACCCTAGCGCTGGTTGGCCTTGGCGGCAACGACATGCTGCGTGGATTGCCGCCTGAGGAAACCCGCGCCAACCTCGATGCGATCCTGACCGAGTTCGACAATCGCGGCATACCGGTGGTGCTGACCGGAATGGTCGCCGCGCCAAATCTCGGCGCGGACTATGCCGGGCGGTTCAACCCGATCTGGCCGGAGATGGCGAAGAAGCACAAGGCAGGCCTTGTCCCGTTCTTTCTGGAACCGGTGATCGGCAATCGTGCACTTATGCTGGGCGATAACATCCATCCCAATGCCGATGGCGTGAACCGCATCGTTGCAGCGACACAAGGCCAGGTGACCGAGGCGTTGCAGAAAGCGGTCGCAACGGGGAAATAGGGCTGTCCTACAGCGCACGCCACTGCCAGCATCGGGCAATGTCGACGCTCCATGCTTCCGCCTTGAAAACCCTTGCCGATGGGGCCATTGCGCCCATTGATCAGGCCTTGAGCGTCTTCTCTCAGGACCGTGTAAACTGTGTAAACCTGTTCAGGGAAAGGCTGCACTAAATGAACGGATTGAGCCATATCGATTCGGCAGGCACGGCCCGGATGGTGGACGTGGGTGGCAAGGCAGAGACTCATCGCGTGGCTATCGCACGCGGCACGATCCGCATGAATAGCGCGACCTTGCAGGCCGTGCGCGATGGCAACGGCCCGAAGGGCGACGTGCTTGGCCCAGCACGGATTGCCGGCATCATGGCCGCCAAGAAGACCGGCGATCTGATCCCGTTGTGTCATCCGCTGGCGCTCGATGCGGTGAATATCGACTTTGCGTTCACCGATCACGGGGTGGAATGCACCGCCACCGCCTCACTCACCGGGCGGACGGGCGTGGAGATGGAAGCGATGACTGCCGTCTCGATCGCGCTGCTGACAGTTTATGACATGGCCAAGGCGCTGGACAAGGGCATGGTCATCGAAGGCGTGCGCCTGATCGAGAAGCGCGGCGGCAAGTCCGGCCTGTGGCGCGCAGAGGGCGCGTGAAAACGCCGCCCCTCCCTCTGGCCGAGGCGCAGGCCCGCCTGCTGGCACTCGCTCCTTCGCTGCCGACAGAGCATTGTGCAGTGGGCGAATGCCTTGGCTTCTACCTTGCCGAACCGCTGCGCGCGCGCCGCACGCAGCCTGCCGCGCCGCTCTCGGCGATGGATGGCTATGCGCTGCGCAGCGTCGATCTGCCGGGGCCTTGGCGGGTGGTGGGTGAAAGCGCGGCGGGGCATCCGTTCGGCGGTGCCGTCAGCGCGGGCGAAGCAGTGCGGATCAGCACTGGCGCGATCGTGCCGCAGGGCGCGGACATGGTGCTGCTGCAGGAAGACGCAAGCCGCGATGGTGATGAGGTGCGGCTGACGGGCGAACCGCCTGCCCCGCCAGAACGCCACATCCGCCCGGCGGGCATGGACTTCACTGCCGACGCCAATCTGATTGCCGCAGGCACGCGCATCGGCCCGGCGCAGATCGCTCTCGCCATCGCGGGTGGGCACAGCCATCTGCCGGTGCGGCGGCGGTTGAAGATCACGGTGATCGACAGTGGCGACGAACTGGTGCTGCCCGGCCATCTGCCCGACCAGCACCAGCTTCCTGCCAGCAACGGTCCGATGCTTTGCGCAATGGCGGCCACGCTGCCGGTCGATATCCGGCACCTTGGCCCTATTCCAGACAGGCTTGATGCGCTGGCAGCCTCGCTGGAAAGTGCGGGGGATGCCGATGTGGTGGTGACAAGCGGCGGCGCGTCGGTGGGCGATCACGATCTTGTGCGGCCTGCGCTTGAGGCAGTGGGCGCGTCTATCGATTTCTGGCGCGTGGGGATAAAACCCGGCAAGCCGTTGCTGGTGGCAAGGCGCGGCGATCAGGTCATTCTCGGCCTGCCGGGCAATCCTGCTTCGGCCTTCGTCACCGCGTTCCTGTTTCTGCTGCCGTTGCTGCGTGCAACCCTTGGCGCTGGCGCGCCCCTGCCCCGCACGGTTCCTGCAAAACTGGCAGGGCCAATGGCCAAAGGCGGCAGCCGCATGGAGTTCTTGCGAGGCGTTTGGGACGGCGTGCAGGTGACTCTCGATCCGCTGCAGGATTCGGGCGCGCTCTCGCCGCTGGCGCGGGCCAATGCGCTGGTGGTGCGCGCTGCCGGAGCCGAAGCGAAAGCGGCAGGAACGGATGTTCCGGTCTACCTGCTCGAAAATGGCGGTATTGCTTGACGAGTCGTGATTGGTTGCTTATCCGTTCCGCATTCGTTCACCTGCGGAGGAACCGCCAATGTTGACGCGCAAGCAGCACGAACTGCTGACCTTCATTCAGGTCCGCCTGGAAGAAACGGGCATTTCCCCCTCGTTTGAGGAAATGAAGGAAGCGCTCGATCTCAAATCGAAGTCCGGTGTCCACCGCCTGATTTCTGCGCTTGAGGAACGTGGCTTCATCCGCCGCCTGCCCAACCGCGCCCGCGCGCTCGAAGTGCTGCGCCAGCCTGACAGTGCCGTCAGCAAGCCCGCTGCTCCGGTGCGCGAAGCAGCGAACGCGAATACCGCGCTCACCCCGCTGCGCACCGCGCCCAAAGCCGCGCCTGCCCCCGCCAACGACGTGATCGAACTTCCGTTGCACGGCAAGATCGCCGCTGGCGTACCGATCGAAGCGCTCGAAACCACAGCCACCTTGCCTGTTCCGGCAGCACTTCTTGGCGCGGGGGAACATTATGCGCTGGAAGTGTCGGGAGATTCGATGGTCGAGGCCGGGATTTTCGACGGCGATTACGCCCTCGTTCGGAAGACCGATGTGGCGCGCGACGGGGAAATCGTGGTGGCGCTGGTGCGTGGTGAAGAAGCCACGCTGAAGTATCTCCACCGGGAAAAGGGCATGATCCGCCTCGATCCGGCCAACGCCGCCTATGATCCGCAGTTCTATCGCCCCGATGAAGTCGCCGTTCAGGGCAAACTGGCAGGGCTGCTACGCCGCTATCACTGAACAATCCTGCACCTCGCCAAACGCGATGGCGTGGTGATCCGAGATCAAAAGGCCGCCGATCATCATGACGATGGGCGGCCTTTTCCATGCCACAATATTCGTTATGCTAAATATCAATCTTTTTGGTTGAGATTCTTCTGGTGCCGACAGCGCGCTGGGTGTAGTTTCCATTGTTACCGAATGCCCCACACGGGGCGCCCCTTCCGGGACGGCCTGCCATCAGATGGGGCGTCGGCAACGGAAGAGGTATTGCCAATGGCTTATGTTGTTGAAAATACGCGGCGCTCCCAAACCCAGACGTTCATCGCGGTAGCGCTGCTTCACGGTGTGGCGATATGGGCGATCACATCAGGCTTTGCGAGCGGAGTGGTCAAGATCATCAAGGATCCTTTCGTTGCCCAGCAGTGGGAGGATGACGAGGTGAAGATCACGCCTATCGCCCCTCCACCGGAGACTAAACCAACCCCCAAGCCCGACAATCGCCAGATCGTCGCGCCAAGGCCGGATATCATCCTCGGCCCGATCGATCCCGGCTTCAGCGTCAAGCCGGTCGAGATCGAGCCAATCCGACCAGTCGATACAGGGCCGATCGCCCCGCCTGAGGTTCAGCCGTCCCCCTCACCCAGCTTTGCCGTGCGCGCGGCTGCCCCCAAGGGTTCGCCCGGCGGCTGGGTTTCGGACCGCGATTACCCCACAGCTGCCATCCGCGAGGAGCGCGAAGGGCTGACTGCATTCCGGCTGGCCATTGGCGCTGACGGCCGCGTGACAGGATGTGAAGTGACCCGATCGAGCGGCTCTGCCGACCTTGATGCGGCGACATGCAGCAAAGTCAGCGCACGCGCTCGCTTCATACCGGCCTTGGGGAGCGACGGGATGCCGACCACCGGCAATTACGTCGGTTCGGTCCGCTGGGTCTTGCCCTGAACGTGATGCCAAGGATCGGCAATCGCCGCCGGTCCTTGGCGCTCACTTGCGGGACGTCACCGGCTTTCGCGCCGCTCCAGTTATAGTAAGCAGACGAGGTACCGGCCAACGATACCACCCGTGCATCCCTTGCATTTCGGCCACCGTCCTCATCCGGCCAGACGAAAGATCAATGGAAAGACCGCCGGTTCTGTCCAGGAAGGCCCGGTCCGCCTTGAGCATTTTCGGGCGGCAAGAAAACGGCAAGCGGCGGTCAGCCACCACGATATCGACACGTTCACATGCCGCGGCCAGCGCCATGTCATCGACGTAAGCGCGACTGCGAGAGATCAGCAGTGTGAAGCGTTTGCCATGACGATCAAGTCTGACCACGCAGAAATCTTCGCTACAACTGGCGCCTGACCATTCGGCCATCGGGCGCAAATCGCCTTCCATCCCGGCGAGTTCGAGCAGATTGTCGCGCATGTAATCCCCCCGTCCCATGCGCAGGACGATCAGCTCATCACCTTCGCCCGTGATGCCGACATGATGGCCATCGCCGGTGATCAGCACATCAGGCGTGGGCGTGAGAATCATGGCCACCACCGCAAAACTGGCAGGCAGCGCGCCCCAGAGACGGACCTTGCCAGTCCACAGCGCCAGCCAGAGCATTCCAGCAATGAACAGCGCGAAAGTCCACGGTGCGACGGCGGGGAGCATGGTGACCGCCCCCGGCCTTGCCGCCACGAAATGTGCGAGCGCAAGGAGCAGTTCAAGGCTCTTGCCCGCAAGCCACCATGCCGGTGCGCCAAGGCCTAGGCTGTCGAGCAGAAGGGCAAGGCCTATCAGCGGCATCGTGACGAACGTGGTCAACGGAATGGCAATAACGTTGGCAAGCGAGCCGTAAATGCCGGCGCGATGGAAATGGAACAGGCCGATGGGCATGAGCGCCAGTTCGATGACCAGACCCGTTGCCAGCAGAAGGATCAGATTGCGTGCCAGCCGCACCAGCGGTCCGTAGTGATCAGCGGTGAGAAAACCGCGCACGGGGGCAGCGGAATGGAACGCGATGATCGCGATCACGGCGGCAAAGCTCATCTGGAAGCTGGGACCAAGCACGGCTTCAGGCCAGAACAGCATGACCACCAGCGCACCGACCGCGACCATGCGCAGCGACAGCGGATCGCGCCCCAGAGCCAGCGCGACAAGCACCAGCAGCGCACCGCTACATGAACGGATAGTCGGTACTTCCGCACCGGTTAGCAGCGTATAGGCAATCCCCGCCAGCGCGCCCATCAATGCAGCGGCAATCGGCACGCGGATGCGCAGCGCGATCCACGGGATTGCGGCCAGCAACCGGGCCACAAGGAAATAGACCGCTCCGACCAGCGCACTGACATGGAGGCCGCTGATCGACAGGAGATGGGTCAGACCTGCGTCGCGCATCGCGTCTTCGTCAGATTCAGCAATGGCGCCACGATCCCCGCTGGCCAACGCGGCAGCAATAGTACCGGGCGATCCGCCGAGTTGGGTGCGCACGTGGTCTGCCAGTCCGCGCTGAAGCCCACGCAGCGTAGCCCCTTGTTGGGAAGGGCGAACGACTTTGACACTGCCGAGAGCGGTCCCGGTGGCGGCAAGACCATCGAACCACGCCGTGCGGGCGAAATCATAGGCGCCGGGCAACATGGGCGCAGCAGGGGGCATCAGCCGGGCGCGGAGGCGGATATGCGCACCCTCGACAATCGCAGGCACATCCTTTTCCTGCGGCAGATTTACCCTGACGCGCACAGGTGCTGCAAATTCGGGAAGACGCGCCAGCAAGAGCAGTCGTGCACGCGCCTTGGCCGGTTCTTCGCCCCGTTCGAGAACCTTTCCATCAAGTGTGACGACGGCAGGGCCAGCAATGCCAGGTTGACCAACCAGCGCCGACTTGATCCAGACCGTGGCGGTGCCCGCCGCAAACATGACGGAAAGTCCGAACAGCGCGAGACGCAGATGGGGAATGCGCGCTTCATCAAACCAGACAAGCGCAATCAAGGCCACGGCCAGCGCAGCCAGCAGCAATGCGATCCAATCAGCCTGCGTTGGCAGGGCCACCCACGCCACGATCCCGGCAGCGAAGCCCACCACCAGCCACAACCCGCGTTCGAACGGATGGGCATCAAGGAACTGCTCACCCACATCCAGCAGGTGGCCATCAAGCACGCTGGACAATCGCGCGCGGATGGCCCAATGCCGCGCTCGTCCGGCCGGGGCAGTGCCCGGATCGGCGGCGGGAATATCTGCCGCAGGTCCATCTGCTGCCGGGGACGCCATGACATTCAAAGCAAAGGAAAGCGCGGCCAATGGCAAGCGCCACTGACACCGTTTCTGCAGGATCGCGCCCCGAAGGCCGGGTGGTTACGCGATTTGCCCCCTCGCCCACCGGATTTCTGCACATCGGCGGCGCCCGCACCGCATTGTTCAACTGGCTCTATGCCCGTCACCACGGCGGCACGTATCTGCTCCGCATCGAAGATACCGACCGTGCGCGGTCTACGGACGCGGCGATTGACGCCATTTTCGACGGGCTGAACTGGCTGGGCCTTGGCGGTGATGAGGAGCCGGTGTTCCAGTTCGCGCGGTCGGACCGTCACGCGCAAGTGGCGCGCCAGATGCTTGAAGCGGGTCATGCCTATCGCTGCTATCTGACGCAGGAAGAACTGGCCGCGCGACGCGAACAGGCGCAGGCTGAAAAGCGCCCCTTCCGCATCGACAGCGAATGGCGCAACGCGAGCGCAGACCAATGGCCCGACGATCAACCCTATGTCGTGCGCGCAAAATCTCCTCGCGAGGGCGAGACGACCATTGAGGACAAGGTTCAGGGCGCGATCACCGTCCAGAACAGCGAACTCGACGATTTCGTGATCCTGCGGTCGGACGGCACACCGACGTATATGCTAGCCGTTGTCGTCGACGATCATGACATGGGCGTCACCCACGTGATCCGGGGCGACGACCATATAAACAACGCCTTCCGGCAACTGGTGGTCATCCGCGCGATGGATGCCATCGAAGGCGGCTGGCCTGATCCGGTCTATGGCCATATCCCGCTGATCCACGGCGCAGACGGGGCCAAGCTTTCCAAACGCCACGGCGCGCTGGGTGTCGATGCCTATCGCGACGAACTGGGGCTTCTGCCCGAAGCGGTGTTCAATTACCTGCTGCGGCTGGGCTGGGGCCACGGCGATGAAGAAATCATCAGCCGTGATCAGGCGGTGGAATGGTTCGACATCGGCGATGTAAACAAGGGCGCATCGCGCTTCGATCTGAAGAAGCTGCTGAACCTCAACGGGCACTACATACGTGAAGCCGACGATGCCAGACTGGCATCGCTTGTGGCCCCAAAACTGGCAGCGCTGGAGCCGGGTTTCGATCCCGCTGCGGGCATGGATCTGCTGACGCGGGCAATGCCGGTGCTCAAGGTTCGTGCCGCCGATCTCAACGAATTGGCGGCTGGCGCGGTGTTTCTTTTCGCCCAGCGCCCCTTGCCAATGGCAGAGAAAGCCGCGGCCCTTCTGACCGAAGATGCGCGGGCGATCCTGACCAAGGTCGCAGGTCGCCTTGAGGGCGAAAACGGCTGGACAACCGAAAATCTGGAGGCCACGGTGAAACAAATGGCCGAGGAGCTTGGGATAGGCTTGGGCAAAATTGCTCAACCGTTGCGCGCAAGCCTGACGGGACAGACTACCTCGCCGGGAATTTTCGACG
>NZ_JBMLSM010000184.1:0-3951 GCF_049240505.1 Novosphingobium sp. | reverse complement strand
AGCGGACGTTAGCGAGACAACAGACCGACGGTCTGCCCCGAGGTTCCGCTCCAGCCACTCCGCCGTCTACAACACGTTCAATCTGTAACCCCACCGGATTTCCGGACCAGGTCTCCGGATCCTGCGCGCCCGAGCGGACAGGGAATGGGAAGCCGCGACCGTCGCCGCCTGATCCCAGGGTGGGGGAGGGGTCTTTCTGACCGGGCCGACTTAACGTGTCAGTACCTTTGACTCGCCCAAATTACTTTGTATATTAAACTTGTTTGCCAAGGAGCGGTTCATGATAAGTTCTAAAGGTAATCGTCGTGCGGTAACGTTTGACCCAGGGTTGGATACGCTGCTGGCATCGATTACAGCAGCAATAATGATCGGAATATACTATCTCAATGCGAAGTACGGTTTCGAGCAGCCTGCCTTCTTCTTTATTGGTTTCGTATTAATTGGACATATTATTCTCAACGCCACGATACCTGCGTTTGTTGTTCTCGTTCTATGTAAAGAGGGCTTGTCATCATTAGGAATCAAAAGAGAAAATTTATTTTCCTCGATTCTGATATCTGCGGTTCTCGCAGCAATATTCTCGAATACTCTTTTTCAGGCGCTGGAAGGATTCGATGGAAACCCCATTCCACATATAATATTTAACGGTATTTCGTTGTGGGAGCCGCTGTTTGTTTACGGATGGCTACAGTTGAGGTTTGAAAGAGCATTTGGATACGTTTTGGCTCCCATAATTGCCGGGGCAGCTTTTGCGGCATATCATATCGGCACTTTCCCAATCGACATGGTATTGATGCTGTTCGTTTTCGGAGTTTTCTATGGCATCGTATTTGGGTTTGTAAGGAATATCCTTGTACTATTCCCAATGACCTGGGCTGTTGGCTCTTCTATCGGTACAATCCAAGGCGGTTACAGCTTCGATTGGTCCACTGTTATTGTCTACGCAATCGTGCTCCTGCTGCAATTAATGATAATATTCGGGCTATGGCACTATATCCGGAAATACAACACTTCAGTGGGCTCAGTCGTGAAATGATGAGTGTCCCAGACTCGGGCAAACACGACACTGATCGAAAATAAAAATCCGTATACTTCCATGCGGCCTATTCATTAGATTTTCAAATCTTATCGCGCAGCTACGTGTCATGGAAAGAACGCTGCCTTCGCAACATCTCTCGCGCCCGCCGACACTCCCGGCCAGTTTCCTGCTTAAGATGGCGCTGCCGCTTGTTTTGCCCGTTGCGCTGACCTTGTTCATTTCAATCACTGTTGGCGAGACTTGGCCGCGCAGTATCGCGCCCGGCTCCGGGCTTATGTTGCAAGGCCTGATCGCTTCAGCGATTTTTTCCACCTTGGCTTGGCGTATTACGGGCGGGGTCTTTGACGATGAGCAATTAAGGAAATTAGCAGCGATAATCTGTGCGGTAACAGGTCTCATGGGCTGGCCTATTTGGACAACAGGAATTCTACCCAGCATCAACGGGGCCTTTCTTGGTCAAGAGCGCGTCGAGCCAATGCGCCTCGGAAAACTTGATGTTTCCCGACCGAAGGGAAGCGTAGGCTCGCCCAATTACTCGGCGTGGCTTGAGCCTATAAATCGGGGGGGGCCATCGATGGCGGAAGATATTACATTTCCGAGGAAGTTTATCAGCTGTTGGAATCCCAGAAGCCGGTCGCAATCAGGGTTGCACATTCTAGGGGCTTGCTAGGCGCAGTGGTCGTCACGGATTACCGGTAGAGGCACCAGGTGCTGGAGAAGCTGGCGGGAAAACGTGCAGGGGCACCACGCTCGATCAGCGCGCCGCCGGTGTTGTCCCCATCGCAGCGATCAGCCGGTTCCGCGTAGCCTCAACCTCCGCCTCGCAAGTGCCCTCGGCCAAGGTCAGGTTGCGTCCGTTCGGTGTGAGCAATTGCAGCGCGAAAGAGGGATCGCCGTCGAAGTCTTTAGTGCGGAGGATTTCGGGCGGATCGCATTGTCGGACGGCGAACCGCTCCTCCGCGCTCTTCCACAGCCAGATTTCCCGCACCACGACCCAGCCGTCCTTGATGTTCAGCCGCATCAGGGGTGTTCTGAAGGAGACGGCGCTTCCTACCAGTCCAAAGACCCAAAGGGACAGGAAGACGGCCGCAAACGGCAGTGCGGCCGGCCGGAGAAGATCGACCGGCGGCCAGAAGGCCCAAGCAGTCATGACCGCCATGAAGCTCATCCACACGGCCATGAAGACCCAGGCGAAGATGGCTTTGTTGTCGCTTATAGTTATGGATCGGTGGCCCATGGCGAAAGTCTGCCAGATTGCGGCTAAGCCTTGATTAAGCGGGCGACGGTCCGGTTCCGGACTAGTAGCCGATGTTCGCTTCCCACCCTCAGGCGATGGTCTGCTCCCGACCCTGAACGGAAGTTCCAGACGTCCGCTGTCGGGGCAGACCTTCCAGGCGCCGACCCAGGCTGGGCTGGTTGAGCGTATACATCTGGTCCAGGTCGACCTGCCCGCGTCCCGCCAGGGCATGGAATTGTCGCTTGCCGCATACCTCCCCACGCTGCCACTATACAGGGTAGGAACGGCGAATAGCGTATCTGAGACCCAGCCCGGACCACGGAGCTACGCAATGCCGGACGGTGCCAACACCCTTGCCGCGGACTTCGACGCCGACGCCGCTCCGCTGGAGGACATCGACGTCAGCGATGTCGAGCTTTGGCGCACTGATAGCCACTGGCCGCTCTTCGAGCGCCTGCGCCGCGAGGATCCGGTGCACTACTGCCGCCAGAGCTTCTTCGGGCCTTACTGGTCGATCACCCGCTATAACGACATCATGGCCGTGGACACCGACCACGAGGCCTTCTCATCGGAAGCTGAATTGGGCGGCATCGCCATCCTCGATCCGAGTTCGGAATTGCGCCTGCCAAATTTCATTGCCATGGACCCGCCGAAGCACGACGCCCAGCGCAAGACCGTCAGCCCGATCTTCTCACCCTCAAGCCTGGCGCGCATGGAGCCCCTGATCCGCGAGCGGGCCGGGCGCATTCTGGACGAGTTGCCGATCGGCGAGACTTTCGACTGGGTCGACCGTGTCTCGATCGAACTGACCACCCAGATGCTGGCTACGCTGTTCGACTTTCCCTTCGAGGACCGTCGGAAGCTGACCTACTGGTCGGACGTCGCCACCGCCATCCCCGGGCCCGGCTCCCTGGTTGAGACCGAAGACGCCAAGCTGGCGGTGCTGATGGAGTGCCTGGCCGCCTTCACGCAGCTTTGGAACGAGCGCGTAAACGCACCGCCACAAGGTGACCTGATCTCCATGCTGGCCCACGGCGAGGCCACCCGGAACATGAGTCCGATGGAATACCTCGGCAACGTCGGGCTGTTGATCGTCGGAGGCAATGACACCACGCGTAACACGATCACGGGCAGCGTCCTGGCCTTGAACCAGAACCCGGACCAGTACGCCAAGCTGCGCGCCAACCCCGAACTGATACCGTCGATGGTGTCTGAAACGGTACGGTGGCAGACGCCGCTAGCGCATATGCGCCGCACCGCAACCCGTGACGTGGAGTTCGGCGGCAAGACCATCAAGAAGGGCGACAAGGTGATCATGTGGTACGTCTCGGGCAACCGCGACGATGCGGTGATCGAGAACCCGAACGCCTATATCATCGATCGCGAGCGCCCGCGTCAGCACCTATCGTTCGGCTTCGGCATCCACCGCTGCGTCGGCAACCGCCTCGCCGAGATGCAACTACGCGTAGTATGGGAGGAGATATTGAAGCGCTTCCCGGTCATCGAAGTGATGGGCGAGCCCGAGCGCGTGGCTTCGCCGTTCGTCAAGGGCTACCACAGCCTGCCGGTTCGCATTCCAGCCTGAAATCGGATCGTCAGGTCCCCGGGAGCTGGCGATCCCATGCGCCCGGCCTGCGGTTGCCTCCAAGGCTGATGGGAAGGCGAAACCTTCCAA
>NZ_JBMLSM010000183.1:0-4860 GCF_049240505.1 Novosphingobium sp. | reverse complement strand
AAGAACGCCCCGGCGCTTGCGATGGATTCGCCTCCAACGCGATGCCGGGGTTTTGTATTCTGGCCGGGCGCATGTGCCCGGCGCCGTGCAGGAAGACGATACCATGTCCCGTCGCCGCCAGATCTACGAAGGCAAGGCCAAGATTCTTTATGAAGGCCCCGAACCGGGCACGATCATCCAGTATTTCAAGGATGATGCCACCGCGTTCAACGCGCAGAAGCGTGGCACGATCAACGGCAAGGGCGTGATCAACAACCGCATCAGCGAATATGTGTTCACGCGGCTTGCCCACATCGGCATCCCCACCCACTTCATCCGCCGCCTGAACATGCGCGAACAGCTTGTGCGGCAGGCGGAAATCATCCCGATCGAAGTGGTCGTGCGCAATATCGCCGCGGGTTCGATTTCCAAGCGCCTCGGCATCGAAGAGGGTGAGCCGCTGCCGCACACCCTGATCGAATATTACTACAAGGACGATGCGCTGGGCGATCCGATGATCGCTGAAGAGCACATCGCCTGCTTCGGCTGGGCATCGAACGAGGAAATGCAGGACATTTCCAGCATGGCGATCCGCGTGAACGATTTCCTTTGCGGAATGTTCGCGGCGATCAACATCAGCCTTGTCGATTTCAAGCTCGAATTCGGCCGCATCTGGGATGGCGATTACAGCCGCGTGATCCTGGCTGACGAAATCAGCCCAGACGGCTGCCGCCTGTGGGACATGACCACTGGCGAAAAGCTCGACAAGGACCGCTTCCGCCGCGATCTGGGCGGCGAAGAAGAAGCCTATCAGGAAGTCGCCCGCCGCCTTGGTCTGCTGGAAAACGACGGCGGCCCCAGCGAAGTGTTCGACCTTGGCGCGCACCGCAAGCTGCGCGGGAAGAAGTAAACCGCCCAACCCTTCCCGTTTTTGCGAAGCACAAATGGGGAGTTGGTAGCCGCAAATCGGCTGACCGAGGGGTAAATCCCCTAAAACCCCCTTCGGCAACGGAGGGGGTTTTTGTTTGTGCTTACGCGCAGGCCCTTGCTATCGGATACAAATGGCAATTCCCGACTATCAAACGCTCATGCTGCCGGTGCTTCAAATTGCGGCAAATGGTCTCATCAAAGTCCCAGAAGCAGCAGAACTGATAGCTGAGCAAATGGCTCTGACTGAAGCAGAGCGGGAAGAAATGCTCCCAAGCGGAAAACAACGCCTACTTCACAATCGTATTCACTGGGCCAAGTTCCACATGGCCAAAGCCGGTTTGATATCGTCGCCCAAGCGAGGCGTGTTCGTAGCGTCGGAGGATGGAAAATCGCTTCTGGCCTCAAATCCTGACAGGATCGACTTGACTACGCTTAAGAAAATTCCGGCATTTGCTGAATACTACAGCCAATTTTCGAATGCGGCATCTGTGCCAGATATTGCTGATGCGGTGTCCACCGCATCAGATTCTGAATCGACTCCTGAAGAGCAGATCGATGCTGCCCACGCGTTGCTGACAAAGGCGCTAAAGGCTGACCTACTCTCGCGCGTTCTCGAACAAACTCCGTCCTTCTTCGAACGGCTGATCGTCGATCTGCTTGTTGCAATGGGATACGGAGGCTCGCACGAAAACGCAGCTCGCCAACTTGGCAAAAGTGGCGACGGTGGCATCGACGGCGTGATTGATGAAGACCGGCTGGGCCTTGATAGAATCTATGTCCAAGCAAAGCGCTACAGTCTTGGGATAAGTATCGGTCGGCCAGATGTTCAGGGGTTTGTAGGCAGCCTTGTCGGCATCGGTGCATCCAAGGGCGTATTCGTAACGACCTCTGCATTCAGCAAACAAGCCATAGACTATGCGAAGGGATTGCAGCAACGTGTCATACTGATTGATGGCGCGCGTCTAACTGAATTGATGATAGAATTCGGCGTAGGCGTTCGTGTTAGTAGGGCAATCGAAGTCAAACGGGTCGACGAAGATTTCTTCTCGGAAGACCAATGATCCTCCGCCGCCTGCTCCCCCTCACCGCCGCCCTGTCTCTCGCCGCCTGCGCCGCGCAGCCCGCAGCGGTAACCAGTGCCCCAAAACCCACATGGGCCTTCCAGCAGAGCGACCTGCCGCCCGACCCCGCCTACCGCTATGGCCAGCTTCCCAACGGGATGCGCTTCATCATCCGCCGCAACGCCACGCCCGCTGGCACCGCGCTGGTGCGCATGGACATTGCCACCGGCTCGCTGGACGAAAGCGAAAGCGAGCGCGGGTTTGCCCATTTTGTCGAACATATGGCTTTCAACGGCTCCACCCATGTGCCCGAAGGCGAAATGATCAAGCTGCTGGAGCGCAATGGCCTGTCGTTCGGTGCCGATACCAACGCGCAGACCTCGTTCGAACAGACGCTCTACATGCTCGATCTGCCGCGCGCCGATCCCAAACTGCTCGACACCACACTGATGCTGATGCGCGAAACGGCGAGCGAACTGACCTTCGATCCAGAAGCCTTGGCGCGCGAACGCGGCGTCGTGCTGTCAGAACTGCGCGACGGGCAAGGCTGGCAGCGCACCAATCTGGAAGACCAGATCGCGTTCTTCTATCCAAAGGCAACCTACCCCAAACGCCTGCCCATCGGCACGATCGAGGCGCTCAATGCCTCCACCGCCGATACGCTGAAAGCCTTCTGGGCGCGCGAGTATGTGCCGTCGAACACCACGCTGGTCATCGTCGGCGATTTCGATGCAGATGCGGTCGAAGCCGCGATCCGCGCCCGCTTTGCCGATTGGCAGCCAAAGCCCGCAACGCCCCGCCCCGATCAGGGCAAGGTCGATCCGAAGCACAAGGCGCAGACCGACATCCACATCGATCCGTCACTGTCCGAGCGCGTCACCGCATCGCGCCACGGACGCTGGCTGGACGAGCCTGACACCGTGGCCAACCGTCGCACCGCTCTGCTGCGCCAGATCGGCTATGGCGCGGTCAACCGCCGCTTTCAGCGCATGAGCCGCGTGCCCGACCCGCCGTTCCGCGGCGCTGGCTTTGGCACCAGCGACGTATTCGAGATCGGCCGCACCACCAACCTCATTGTCGATACCGTGGACGGCGGCTGGCAGCGCGGGTTCGACGCCGCCACTGGCGCCTACGCCCGCGCGCTGTCCGGCACCTTCACGCAGGCCGAGATCGACGAGCAGGTCGCCAACATCCGCACCGCGCTGGAAAACGGTGCCGCCGGGGCTGACACCCGCTCGCACGGCACGCTGGTCGCCGCCGCGCTGGCGCTGGTGCGCGATGATCAGGTGCCCACCACGCCGCAATCGGGCCTCGACCGGTTCAACCAGTTCGCGCGCACGATCACGCCAAAGTCGGTCATGGCCGCGCTCAAGGCAGAGGCCGTACCGCTCAAAGATCCCCTGATCCGCTTTCAGGGCCGGACCCCGCCCGCCGGCGGCGAGAAGGCACTGCGTCAGACCTTCGCCAAAGCCACCCGTGCCAAGGCTTCGGCGGGCGAAGTCCCTGCCCCCGTAGCATTCGCCTACACCGACTTTGGCCCGCCCGGCACGGTCGTTTCCGATACCATCGAACCGCTCTACGGCATCCGCCAGATCCGCTTTGCCAACAACGTCCGCCTCAATCTCAAACGCACCGATCTGGCGAAGGACCGCGTGCAGCTCAGCCTCAATCTTGATGGCGGGGAGATGCTGGACAGCAAGGCCGATCCGCTGGTGACCGAGATGACCGCCGTCCTCGCGCGCGGAGGGTTGACCAAGCACAGTGAGGACGATCTGCAAACGCTGCTGGCCGGGCGTTCGGTCGCGCTGGGACTTGGCCTTTCGGGCGATACTTTCGCCACCGATGCCTCAACCACCCCGCGCGATCTGGCACTGCAACTGCAACTCTGGGCCGCGCTGATCACTGATCCCGGCTATCGCGCCGAAGGCGAGGTGGCCTATCGCCAGAACATCGCCAACTTCTTCGCCCGCCTGCGCTCATCCCCCGGCGCGGCGCTGGCCAACAGCATCGGCGGCATCCTGTCCGACAACGACCCGCGCTTCACCCTGCAAAAGCAGGAAGACTACGCCGCGCTGAGCTTCGCCAAGCTGCGCGCCGCGCTGAGCGATCGCCTGACCAACGGCGCTCTTGAAATCGCGATTGTGGGCGATATCGATGAGGCCGCCGCAATCGAGGCTGTAGCCCGCACATTCGGCGCCCTTCCGCAACGCGAAGCCGATTTCCGCCCCTACACCGCCCAACGCCAGCGCAGCTTCACCGCAACGCGGACCTTGCGCGAAATCCGCCATACAGGGCAGCCAAATCAGGCCATCGTTCGCATGGTCTGGCCCACCCGCGACGATAGCGACGCGGACGAAGCGGTCGCCCTTTCGCTGCTTGATGCCGTGGTCGGGATCGAAGTGCTCGATACCGTGCGCGAAAAGCTGGGCAAGGCCTACAGCCCCGGCGCATCCAGCGCCTTGAGCCGCGTCTGGACCAGCTATGGCACATTCACCATCAACGCCTCGGTCGATCTGGCAGACGTGCCCGCCACCCGCGCCGCGCTGGTCGAAACGATGCGCGCGCTCGCCGCCGCGCCGGTCGATGCCGATGTCCTCCAACGCGCCCGCGCACCGATGCTTGAGCGGATCGACAACGCGCTGAAAACCAACAGCGGCTGGATGGCGCTGGCCGAAAACGCCCAATCCCACCCCGATCGCTTGGCGCGCGCCAAGGCCGCCCGCGCCCGGCTGGAAAAGATCACCGCCGCCGATCTGCAAGCCTTGGCCAGACGCTATCTTGCGCCGGAAAAGGCAGTGGAACTGCTGGTCCTGCCCGAAGGCGCAACGCTACCCTAGAGCCAGATGACATAAGGTTGCATCGCCGGGATTGCCTCAGGAAGCTTCTCGGC
>NZ_JBMLSM010000182.1:0-24749 GCF_049240505.1 Novosphingobium sp. | reverse complement strand
TTTCGATGCCGCCGATGCGGTGCATCAGGCCGGGCGTGCCGGGCTTGATCCACGGGCGTGCGCCCTTTTCATCGCGGGCGAACGGCAGCAATTCACCGTTCGGACCGTTCTTTTCGCCCAGGAACGTGGCGGGGAACGGCTTGAAGCTTTCCGGATCGGGCACCTTCCACGGCTCAGCCGCGTTGGCGATATAGCCATCGGTCAGGACCATGACCGGGGTCATGTATTCCACGGCGATGCGGCAGGCCTCGATAGCCACTTCGAAACAGTCAGACGGACTGCGCGCCGAGATGACAGGCATCGGAGCATCGCCATTGCGGCCGTAAACCGCCTGATAAAGATCCGACTGCTCGGTCTTGGTCGGCAAGCCCGTGGACGGACCACCGCGCTGCGAATTGACGATGACCAGCGGCAGCTCGGTCATGATCGCAAGGCCCATCGCCTCACCCTTGAGTGCGATACCGGGGCCGGACGAAGACGTTACGCCAAGCTGGCCCGCATAGCTTGCACCGATGGCCGAAGCGATTGCGGCAATCTCGTCTTCCGCCTGGAAGGTGGTGACGCCATATTCCTTGAGCCGGGCAAGGTTGTGCAGGATCGCCGAAGCGGGCGTGATCGGATAGCCGCCGAAGAACATCGGCAGTTCCGCAAGCTGCGCACCGGCAACAAGGCCAAGGCTGATCGCCTCAGCACCCGTAACCGTGCGATAGAGGCCCGGCTCGCTTTCGACCGGAGCGATGTGATACTGCTTGAGCGGCCCGGCCAGTTCAGCCGTTTCGCCGTAAGCATGGCCAGCGTTCAGCGCAGCGATGTTTGCCTCGGCCAGAACCGGGTTCTTCGCGAACTTCGCGTTCAGCCAATCGATCAGCGGCTGCCGGTCACGGTCGAACATCCACAGGGCAAGGCCCAGCGTCCACATGTTCTTGCAACGCAGCGCTTCCTTGTTGCCAAGGCCGAAGGGCTTCACCGCTTCAAGCGTGAGCGCCGAGATATCGAATGCGAGGAGTTGCCACTTTTCAAGGCTGCCATCCTCAAGCGGGTTGACCTCGTACTTGGCCTTTTCAAGGTTGCGCTTGTTGAACTCGCCCGTGTCGGCAATGATCAGGCCACCCACCTTCAGCGCGCCGACATTGGTCTTCAGCGCCGCAGGGTTCATCGCAACGAGCACGTCAGGCTGATCGCCGGCCGTGTCGATCTCGGTCGATCCGAAATTGATCTGGAAGGCAGAGACGCCGAATAGGGTGCCTTGCGGCGCGCGGATTTCCGCCGGAAAGTCCGGGAATGTCGCAAGATCGTTCCCCGCAAGCGCGGTGGAAAGCGTGAACTGACCGCCGGTCAGCTGCATACCGTCGCCCGAGTCACCAGCGAAGCGCACAACCACCGCTTCGGGGGTCGGGGTTTCTTTGCCGCCCGTCAGCGCGTCCGGTCCATCAACAAGTGTAGCCATATCGTCCTCTGCTGCGCGCCGGGAATTTCACCCGATGCTGAAACGCGCCTATGCCCCTCTCGCTTCCTTCGCAAAGAAGAAAATCTGCGCGTGACGAAAAATCCTCCTGCGCTCTTGATTCCGAACGAGCTTGCCCGTCAAGTTGCAAACGCAAACCTACTGCGATGTTTATAACGAATCCTGTCACGGGAGCGAGGACCTGTCATGACCGAGACCACTGCCCATTACGTGCGACCAGATGTGCAGGCCTTTCTGGCCTTCCTCAACGGCACCGATGCCCCTCCGATGAGCCAGCTTGGACTGGAAGCGGCACGCGCCAGCTATATCGCGATGGGGCAACTGGCCGAAGCAGAGCCGCGCGAACTGGCGATTATCCGCGATCTGGCTTGCCCCGGCCCGGCAGGTGATATTCCGCTACGGCTTTATGATCTGCGCGAAACCCGCGAGCCTGGCCCGGCGGTAGTGTTCTTCCACGGCGGCGGCTTTGTGATCGGTGATCTGGAAAGCCACCACAGCCTTTGCACCGAAATCGCGGCAGAACTCGACATGCCAGTGATCGCGGTCGACTATCGCCTTGCCCCCGAACACCCCTTCCCCGCCGCGCCCGATGATTGCGAAGCCGCAGCGCGTTGGATCGCTGCCAATTCGACGGTGCTGGGCCGCGAGATCACCGGCCTGATCCCGATGGGCGACTCGGCGGGCGGGAACCTGACCATCGTGGTCACTCAGGCGTTGACCGAACAGCCTGCCGCCGTGCCGGTGGTCATGCAAGTACCGGTCTACCCGCTGTCCGACGACAAGCCCGATCACAAGTCGTTTCTCGATTTCGCCGATGGCTTTTTGCTAACGGCAGATTCGATGCAATGGTTTGCACAGGCCTATCAGGCGGTTACTGGCCACAAACGGGCCTACCCAATCTATGGCGACCATTCGACGACACCGCCAACAGTGCTAGTGACGGCAGGCCTTGATCCGATTCGCGATAGTGGACGGGTCTACGGTGCGGAACTGATCCGTTCCGGTGCCGAAGTTGTGTTCCTTGAAATGAAAGGGACGATTCACGGTTTTACCCAGGTGCGCAAGGCCATCCCAAGCGCGCAGGACGATATGCAGTCGATCTTCAAGGCCGTGCGACTGTTGCTGGAAAGGTTGAAATGAACGACGAATTTGCCGGGCTTCCCTATCGTCCCTGCGTTGGTGTGATGCTTGTGAACAGCGCCGGGCGCGTGTTCGTGGGCAAGCGGATCGACAACAAGGAGGGGGACGCCTGGCAGATGCCGCAGGGCGGGATCGACGAAGGCGAGGAACTTCATCCCGCCGCGCTGCGCGAACTGGAAGAAGAAACCGGTGTGCCACCGCACCTCGTGACGATCATCGCGGAAAGCCGCGAGGAACACCTTTACGATCTGCCCGACTTCCTGATGGGCAAGCTATGGGGCGGCAAATATCGCGGCCAGCGGCAGAAGTGGCTGCTGATGCGCTTTGCCGGAGAGGACGCCGACATCAATCTGGACGCGCACGAACATGCCGAGTTCGAAGCGTGGAAGTGGGTTGAACCGGAACTGCTGCCTGACCTGATCGTGCCGTTCAAGAAGCGCGTCTATCGGCAAGTGGTCGAAGAATTTCGCGGGCTGATCTGATTGCTGGCGGCGTTTCAGTTATTCTCGATCTTCGGCTCTGCCGTAACCGCCTCAGCCGAAAGTACCTTGGGCGCAGGACCGCGTGAGATCGCCGCGGAAAGTTCCGCAGTTTCAGCACAGCCCTTGCCGCACAGGCCCTCGAGACGCGTCAGGTTGCGCTTGGCCTTTTCGACCGCACCCTTTTCAACCATCGCGCCGCCTTCGCCCGAAATGGCAACCACGTTGTTGGGTTCGCGCGAGAGAACCTCGCGGTAATAGTGGATCGCCTTGCCTTGCAATCCATCGCGGCGCGCGGCGTCGGCAAGGCCGAGAAGCGCGGCACTGCTGGCAGGATCAATCACCAGCGCCGTTTCGAAACTGTCGGTAGCCGTGCCAGCGTCGCCCTTGGCCAGCGCGGCGCGCCCTTCCTTGATCAGCGCTTCAACGCGCGGGTTAGCAGGAGCCGAACTCCTCGCCACGCCCATGCTTCCGGTCACGCCGACAACCAGCGACAGGGCAAGGGCAACGGGGGCGTAACGCATCAGCAACTCCTTGAGCCGGAGACGATCACTGGATGAACCGGCCTGCATGACGCTTCAATTAACACGCCGGACGAGCGTTGCGAAGAAAAACCCGTCTGTCCCGTCCCGAAAGGGCACGAGCTGCCATCCCCGGCCATGCTCACGGCCCGCAGGAAGCGGCGGCAAGGCCACATCCCAGCCCGGATTGGCCGCAAGGAAGGCGTCGATGCGGTCTTTCCCTTCCGCATCGAGCAACGAGCAGACCACATACGTCAGCCGCCCGCCGGGACGCACCAGACTTGCTCCAACGCCAAGGACATTGGCCTGCATTGCGCAATAGCGATCGACCGCTTTCGCATCGAGCCGCCAGCGCGCTTCGGGATTGCGCCGCCATGTGCCGGTGCCCGAACAGGGTGCATCGATCATTACCGCATCAGCCTTGCCACACCAGTCGGCCAGCATTTCGATCTCTTGCGCCGGGTTGAGCAAGCGCGTTTCAGCCAGCACGCCCGCCCGCTTTGCGCGATCAGGCAGGCGCGAAAGACGCGCCCGGTCGATATCGCAGGCGAGCAGATGGCCGGTGTTGGCCATCGCCGCCCCCAGCGCCAAGGTCTTGCCACCGGCGCCCGCACAAAGGTCGACCACCGCTTCGCCGGGCTGCACGCCCAGCGCCATGCAGGTTATTTGGCTACCCGCATCCTGCACTTCGAACAGACCTTCGGCAAATTCGGGCCAGCTTTCCGCTGCCGCGCCCGAAGGAAGGCGCAGGGCGTGCGGCGCAACGACAGTTTGCGATTCCACCGGCAACCTTGCGCGCAGATCGTCGCGCGTGATCTTGAGCGTGTTTGCCCGGATATCGAGCGGTGCGCGGCCCAACAACGAACCTTGCGCTTCGGCATCAAGGCCTGACGCGCTCAACCGATCAACCAGCCATGCCGATGCGATACCGCCATCGGCCATAGCCTCCCCCGCCTCGATCGGCGCAGGGCCATAATTGGAGCCATCGAACAGCGCGGCCAGCGCGGGATCGTCCGCCGCCAATCGCAACATCGCGGCACGTCCGGTCGCGGGAACGGGCCCGCAGGCCCGGATCGCGCTCCACACCAGTTCGCGAATGGCGCGACGATCTTTCGAGCCGACATACCGCCTTGCGCGAAACCACTCCGCCGCAATCCGGTCTGCCGAGGCACCCTGCCCCCGCGCCGCCGCAATCACCGCATCAAGCAGGTCAATCGCGGCCTGAACGCGCGCGGATGGGGTCACTTGGGCAGCCTCAGCCCGCCTTGTAGTTCGGCGCCTCGCGCGTGATCGTCACGTCATGAACGTGGCTTTCGCGCAGGCCCGCATTGGTGATGCGCACGAATTGCCCGCGCTTGCGCAGGTCTTCGATCGTGCGGCTACCGGTATAACCCATCGCGGCCTTCACGCCGCCGACAAGCTGGTGAACCACATCCTTGGCCGGCCCCTTGTAGGGCACCTGGCCTTCGATACCTTCGGGCACCAGCTTCATCTGGTCCTTGATGTCCTGCTGGAAATAGCGGTCCGCACTGCCGCGCGCCATCGCGCCGACCGAACCCATGCCGCGATAGGACTTGTAGGCGCGGCCCTGATACAGGAACGTCTCGCCCGGTGCTTCTTCGGTGCCTGCCAGCATTGAACCGATCATGACAGAGCTTGCACCTGCAGCCAGTGCCTTGGCCGCATCGCCCGACGTGCGCAAACCGCCATCCGCAATTACGGGAACGCCCGACTTTTCGGCTTCCTCCGCGCATTCCATCACAGCGGTAAGCTGTGGCACGCCCACGCCCGCAACGATGCGCGTGGTGCAGATCGAACCCGGCCCGATGCCGACCTTCACGCCATCTGCGCCTGCGTCAATCAGTGAGCGCGTGGCTCCTGCCGTGGCAACATTGCCCGCAATCACTTGCACCGAATTCGACAGCTTCTTTGCTGCCTCCACCGCACGCGCCACATCGCGGTTATGGCCGTGCGCGGTGTCGATGATCACGACGTCGCATTCGGCTTCGATCAGCGCTTGCGTGCGAGCAAGCCCCTTTTCGCCAACAGTCGTTGCAGCGGCAACGCGCAGTCGACCGGCTGCATCCTTGGTCGCATCGGGGAAGGTCACGGCCTTTTCGATATCCTTCACCGTGATCAGGCCGATGCAGTGGAAAGAATCGTCCACCACCAGCAACTTTTCGATCCGGCGCTGGTGCAGCAGGCGGCGTGCCTCGTCACCGCTCGTGCCCAGCTTTACCGTGGCGAGATTTTCGTGCGTCATCAGTTCGCGCACCGGCTGCAGCGGATTGTCGGCAAAGCGAACATCGCGGTTGGTCAGAATGCCGACGAGACGGCCGGAAGCCTCAACCACCGGGATGCCGCTGATCTTGTTGGCACGCATAATCGCGTTGGCCTCGCCCAGAGTGGCATCGGGCGAAATGGTGATCGGGTTGACGACCATACCGCTTTCAAAACGCTTTACCGCGCGCACCGCAGCGCACTGCTCCTCGATCGAAAGGTTGCGGTGAAGCACGCCGATGCCGCCAAGCTGCGCCATGACAATCGCCATGTCTGCTTCTGTCACGGTATCCATTGCCGAGGACACGACCGGAATGTTCAGACTGATTCCGCGGGTCAATCGCGTGCGGGTATCGGCCATCGAAGGCACAATGTCCGACTCGGCAGGACGCAGCAGCACGTCGTCGAAGGTAAGGCCGAGAGGGATATCCATGATGCGCGCCACTTCCAAAAGGTCCGGGGTAGATTCGTGGCGGCCCATGTAAACAGGAAGGCGCGGCTGCGCTAGGGGGTTTGGCCCCGCTTTTGAACCACCGCCGAAGCCTTCGCCGGATAGCGCTTTGTGTCGGCAAAAGCGCGCACCAGTTCTACCTGCAAATTCACATCGTCTGCCATGCCCGAATAGTCGATAGCCGTTCCCGCTTCATCACCGGGCCGGTGATAGGTATCTTCCATGAAGCGTTCGATCCGATCCATGTTGCCATAGCTTCCGCTGACCATGACCGTGGGCACGTCATGCTGCATCAACACCCACGAATCCTGCCGCTTGATGTAGGCATTGGCCCCCTCACCCACTGCCAGCTTCCGCTTCATCCGCCGCACGACATCGGCGATCAGTGGGTCAAGCCGTGTCATCCCCTTGCCCACCACGCCGATGGGGCCGCCTGCAGGCACAAGGCCGGTACTATCGACATTGAAGGCCGCAACGAAGCGATCAAGCGGGATCGGTGGGTTTTCGGCAAAGGCCATTGCACCAAGCAGGCCAAGTTCCTCGCCGGTAGTGGCAAGGAAATAGACATCGCGATCAAGTGGCTTGCCTTTGGCCAGGACACGCGCAGCTTCGGTAACGACAGCAAGCCCGGAAGCATTGTCTATCGCGCCATTGCAGATCAGATCCTCGGCGGGCGCCGAAGCGCATTCGCCGAAATGATCCCAATGTGCCATCACCAACACGGCACCCGCTGCCGGATTCCGACCGGCCAGACGTCCGATCAGATTGTGGGTCTTGATCCGCGTTTCATCGCTGGTCGCTTCGAACGTGCCGGTAATGCCTAGGGAATAGGGCGTAAACCGTTGCCCATTTGCGTCGCCGCGCAGCTTTGCCACAGTGGGATGCGCGGTTCCGGCCAGCAGAAGTTCGGTGGTGGCGGGCGAGACAAAAGCCTCAATCTCGTTGCCCAAACTGTCACCCGAAACCGCATAGCCAGCCCGTCGTCGCCGTGCGACCACATCCTCAAGCCCACGATCCCCGTCGAGCACGGTCAGCACGCCCAGCGCCCCGGCATCAAGCAGCCGCCCTGCCCTGTCGCCCACATCGGCGGCAGCCATTCCGGCAGGCAGGCTGTCAAGCATCACGGCGACCCGCCCCGCCAGTTCCGCTCGTCCCACCGCGCCGCCAGTGCCGTGGCCAACGAAGAGCAGCGGCGCATCCTGAACAAGGCTGCGCAAACCCGATGTTACCACGAACACACTGTCGGTCGGCAACGCCACACGCTTCTTCCCGCGCACGAATGTGGCGCGCGACAGCACCGGTTCACGCTCGACAAGCTCCACCGGCGCAAACCAGCCCGATCCGGGAATATTGGTTCCGGCCTCCAGACCGATGTCGAACCACTGCCGCGCCAGATATCGCAGCGTCTTCGTTTCACCGTCAGTGCCCGGTTCGCGCCCGCCGAAATCGTCGCTCGCCAGCGTCTCAACGTGCGCTTTCAGTGCGATTTCCAGAGGTGTCAGACGTTTGGGCGCTGCGGAAAGGGCGCCGTGCAGGAGCGCGCCTACAAGCAGCCCCCCCGTCACAGCACTCCGCCATACCCCCACACGCTTCATCGCCAACCCCAAACGCCTTGTCGCAGCCCCTTGCTCTCAAAAGCCGGGGCGCGGCGCAAGTTCCCAATTGCAGGTGCGAAGATGAACAGGGCTTTACACAAAGGCGCAGTAACGCCCGTTATTGCGCAACCCACCCCCCATCGACATTGTAGTTTGCCCCGGTGATATTGCGCGCTTCATCCCGGCACAGGAACAGCGCCAACGCCGCCAACTCATCGGGCTGAACGAACTGTTTGCTGGGCTGACGTTCGAGCATAACGTCGTTGATCACCTGTTCGCGCGTCATCCCGCGCGCCTTCATCGTATCGGGGATCTGGTTCTCCACCAGCGGCGTCCAGACATAGCCGGGGCTGATACAGTTCGCGGTAACCCCCTGCGTAGCCAGTTCCAGCGCCAGAGTCTTCGTCAGTCCCGCAATGCCGTGCTTGGCCGAAACATAGGCTGCCTTGAACGGTGAGGCCGTGAGCGAATGGGCAGACGCCGTAAACAGGATGCGCCCCCAGCCCTTGGTCTTCATGCCGGGAATGCACAGTCGGCAGGCATCGAAAGCGGACGTCAGGTTCAGCGCGATGATTGCGTCCCATTTCTCGACCGGAAATTCATCAACCGGGGCAACATGCTGCATCCCGGCGTTGTTGATGAGAATATCCACCGCGCCAAATTCGGCGAGTGCCGCCGCCACCATCGCTTCGGTGCCTTCACGCTTCGTCAGATCGCCTGCGGCAAAAATCGCACGCCCTCCGCTGGTTGGAGCCAGTTCCTCGCACAACGCCGCAATCTGATCGGCTTCACCGAAGCCATTCAGCACCACATTGGCCCCTTCAGCCGCCAGCGCACGTGCATAGGCGAGGCCAATGCCAGAGGTAGAACCGGTAACAAGCGCGCACTTGCCCTTCAGGAACATTCGATTACTCCGGGGTTTGTGGATGGGTTGATCGCACTGGCATTGCGGGCTGTTTCCCGCTTGTCCAGTCGCAAGTGTAAAAAGAGGGGTAAGCCGATGCGGCTCGACGATTTCGACAGTTCCATCAATGTCGAAGACCAGCGTGGCGGCGGCGGGCGGTTCCCGCTGGGCGGCGGCGGAAAGCTGGGCTGTGGCTCGATCGTGATCGCGCTGATCGCGGCAGTGGTCTTCGGGGTCGATCCCGCACAGATGCTCGGAACGCTGGAACAGGTTCAGAATCAGGCCCCGAGCCAGCAACAGCAGCAGGGCGGCACCAGCCTTGCCGAAAGCTGCTCCGCCAACGAATTCAGCCGCGAAAGCTGCAATGCGCTATCGTCGCTCAACAAGACTTGGACGCCGTTGTTCGCGCAAGCCAATATCGCGTTCGAAACACCCAAGCTGGTGTTCTATTCTCAGAACGGCAATTCGGGCTGCGGCGCGGCGCAAAGCGCGATGGGGCCGTTCTATTGCCCCGCTGACAACGGCATCTACATCGATACCGATTTCTACACGCAGATGGACCAGCAGATGGGCGCTGGCGGCGATTTCGCCCGCGTCTATGTGATGGCGCATGAATATGGCCACCACATCCAGAACGTGCTCGGCACGTCATCGCAGATGCGCCAGATGCAGCAGCGCAGCCCCAGTCAGGCCAACCGCCTGTCGGTTGCGCTGGAACTTCAGGCCGATTGTTATGCCGGGGTCTGGGCTGGTCGCAACCGCGACCGGATCGAGGCTGGCGATATCGAGGAAGGGATGCGCGCCGCGCACCAGATTGGTGACGATACGCTGATGAAAGCCGCTGGCCGCCGCCCTGTTGAAGAAGGCTTCACCCACGGCAGTTCAGCACAGCGCATGGAATGGCTGCGGCGCGGGCTGGAAACGGCGGACGAGGATCAGTGCGACACGTTCAAGGCGCTCTGACCATCGTTACAACAATTCACGGAACCGAAAGGCAGGGCGTGGCGTAGTTGAGGCAAAAGGGGATTACCATTATGCTTCGCTACGCCCTCCGGTTCGCAACCATCCTGCCTTGCACCATCGCGCTGGCGGCTCCCGCCTTGGCGCAAACTGCTGTATCGCAAGAAAAAGTGACGGCCGGCGATGTCGTCACCAAGCCGCTCAGCGATCTCAACATCAAGAAAGACGAGGTTCCCGAAATCCTCGTCACCGCGCGCGACAAGCCCTATGATCTGACCGGCCTCAAGCGCTGCCCGGCCATCTCCGCCGCCATTGCCAATCTCGACGAAGTGCTGGGTGACGATATCGATGTGGCGCGCGACGATGGCAACGCCACCATCGATATGGGCAATCTGGCCAAGTCCGTCGTCGGATCACTGATTCCGTTCGGCGGCGTCATTCGCGAAATCAGCGGCGCCAATGCACAGCAGCGCAAATGGCAGGAAGCAATCTACGCCGGGTCCGTTCGCCGTGCCTATCTGAAAGGCGTAGGCCAACAGCGCGGCTGCGCTTACCCCGCCCGCGCAGCGACAGCGAAGGATGCAGCTGCAGTCCACGCCGCGCGCGATGCAGCGAAAGCCAAGGAAAAGAACGACAAGGACGACGACAAGGACAAGTCCAAATCAGCCAAGGCCAAATCGGGCAAGGATCAACCGGTCAGCTACGTCAGCAAACCGGTTGTCCAGCGCGCCCAGTAATCAGCCCTTCGCCTGCAGCTTTGCAATTTCCGCGTCCAGTTCCTGTAGAACCTCCCGGCGCACCTCGTCAGAAAGCGCTGTATTTTCCGCAATCGCCTCGCGAGCAGACCTGATTCCCTTGATTGCCTGCGTCATGGCGTCACGCTCGATCTTGCCCGCGTCAACAATGGTGTCCACACCGTGTTCGCCATCGCGCATCACGATCACGCGGTGTTTCAGGTGACGATCTGATAGCCCAGCGACTGGAGGGATTGGAGGAACTGGCGGGACGTCCCGCTCGGCCCGAGCAATCCGGCGCTCAAACTCCTCGTCCGACAGCGGATGATCGGTCCTGAACATGAAGGTCTTGCCATCGCGCGTGACCGTGCGGACGTGCTCCGTCCCGCCCTTTTCCCCATGCCGTTCCACGATCACAACCCGCGTTCCCGGCCTGGTCATCAACTGAACGTCCGGCGCTCGCGGCGGCGTGGGCGGTGTAGGCGGTGCCACAGCCGCTGGCGGTTCCGGCGGGGCTGGCGGCATTGGCGGCGCAACTTGCGCCACGGCACCCGCCGCCATCACCAGCACGCCGGTGCCAACCAGCGCGCCCAGCGCCACAATCCTCTTGTCGAACGTCATCACATTGCCTCCCCGGCAGTCCAGCCTCGGTGGCCAGAAACAATGATGCCGGAGTATCGCTACCCCGGCATCATCGCATGTCATGATCGACCAACCGCTGGCCACGCTGGACCAGCGCAAGGGGCCATCGAAGGCGTCAGTAAACGCGCTTCTTGGGCTTGATGTATTCCACATCGTCGGTCAGCGTGAATTCGTGGACCGGGCGATAGTCGATGCGGACCTCGCCACCCTTGCCACCCCAGCCGTTGAACCAGGTTGCGGTGTGCTTCATCCACTCGGCATCGTTGCGATCAGGGAAATCCTCATGCGCGTGGGCGCCGCGGCTTTCCTTGCGGTTGTGCGCCGAATGCATCGTCACGCTCGCCTGGCTGATCAGGTTGTCCAGTTCCAGCGTTTCCACCAGATCCGAGTTCCAGATCAGCGAACGGTCGGAAACGTGGATGTCTTCCATGCGCTTGTAGGTTTCGGCCAGCTTGACCTTGCCTTCCGCCATCAGTTCGTCGGTGCGGAACACTGCGGCGTGAGCCGACATCGTGCGCTGCATTTCAGTACGAACTTCTGCCGTGGGCGAGCCGCCCTTGGCATTGCGGAAGTGATCGAGACGCGTGAGCGACAGGTCCGCGCTGTCAGCGGGAAGCGAGTTGTGCGCAGTGCCGGGCTTGATCAGTTCCTTCAGGCGCAGGCCGGTTGCGCGGCCAAACACCACAAGGTCGATCAGCGAGTTGGAACCGAGGCGGTTTGCACCGTGGACCGAAACGCAAGCCGCCTCACCCACTGCGAACAGGCCCGGAACGATGGTTTCGGGGTTGCCATCGGCACCGATGGTAACGACTTCGCCGTGATAGTTCGTCGGAATGCCGCCCATGTTATAGTGGACGGTCGGAACCACCGGCAGCGGCTGGCGGGTCAGGTCGACACCGGCAAAGATCTTGCCGCTTTCGGTGATGCCCGGCAGACGTTCGGCCAGAACCTTCTGGTCAATGTGATCGAGGTGCAGGAAGATGTGGTCCTTGTGCGGACCAACACCGCGCCCTTCGCGGATTTCCATCGCCATCGAACGCGAAACCACGTCGCGCGATGCCAGATCCTTCGCCGAGGGAGCATAACGCTCCATGAAGCGTTCGCCCTCGGAGTTGGTCAGATAACCACCCTCGCCACGCGCGCCTTCGGTGATCAGAACGCCCGCGCCGTAGATACCGGTTGGGTGGAACTGCACGAATTCCATGTCCTGCAGCGGAAGCCCCGCGCGCAGCACCATGCCGCCGCCGTCACCCGTGCAGGTGTGGGCCGACGTCGCGGTGAAGTACGAACGGCCATAGCCGCCGGTTGCCAGCACAACAGCGTGGCTGCGGAAGCGGTGGATCGAACCATCGTCCATGCACAATGCGATCACGCCACGGCATTCGCCGTTTTCCATGATCAGGTCGATGGCGAAGTATTCGATGAAAAAGTCGGCATCATACTTCAGGCTCTGCTGATAGAGCGCATGAAGCATGGCGTGGCCGGTACGGTCGGCAGCGGCGCAGGTGCGCTGAACCGGAGGGCCTTCGCCCATGTTCTGCATGTGGCCGCCGAACGGGCGCTGATAGATCGTGCCTTCCGGGTTGCGGCTGAACGGCACACCGGCGTGCTCCAGTTCGTAAACCGCAGCAGGTGCTTCGCGCACCATGTATTCGATCGCATCCTGATCGCCCAGCCAGTCAGACCCCTTTACGGTGTCGTACATGTGCCAGGTCCAGTGGTCGGGCGAATTGTTGCCGAGCGAGGCAGCAATGCCGCCCTGTGCCGCAACGGTGTGCGAGCGCGTCGGGAAAACCTTGGTGATGCAGGCGGTGCGCAGACCGGCTTGGGCCGAACCCATCGTTGCGCGCAGGCCCGAACCGCCCGCACCCACGACAACAGTGTCATAGGTATGGTCGATGATCTTGTAGGCAGGCTGTGTCGTCATGTCTTATGCGCCCCCGAGCGCAATGCGCAGAACCGAAAGGATGCCGAAGGCGGCTGCCGCGAAGGGCACGATATTGACCAGCAGCCATGCCGCGATCTTGCCGCCCTCTTCGTGGACGTAATCTTCAAGCATGACCTGCACGCCCATGCGAGCATGGGTGAACGTGTTGATCATCGTCAGGATCAGCGCGATCGACGGCAGCGGACGTGCAACCCAGCCGCGCACCGTGGCGTAGCTGTAGTCCGGCAGCAGCGCGAGGCTGACGACGATGAAAGTGATAAGGACAAGGTTGCCCACAGCCGTAAGCCGTGCAGTGAGCCAGTGGTGCGCGCCTTCGTGGGCAGAACCCAGCCCGCGAACCCGACCGATGGAGGTGCCGTTACCCATGATGGTAGCCTCTCTATGCTATGCGATCCGTGCCGGCGCTCAGCGCAGCAGCACGAAAGCCCAGAATGCGATGGTGAAGAGGATCGCGAAAACGATCGTCAGGCTCGACCAACGCGCGTTGGTTTCCAGTTCGTAGCCTGCACCGATATCAAGGATCAGATGGCGGATGCCAGAAGCTGCGTGCTGGAAGAAGGCCCAGGTCAGGCCGACCAGCACCACCTTGCCGAGGATCGAGGTAACGGCCTGAAGACCGCCATCGGTGCCAAGCCACACCCAATCAAGAAAGGTCTGGTAGGCCTCAGCCCCGCTCGCCAGCGCGCCGATCCACCACAACAGCAGACCAAGGCCACCAAAAGCGAGTCCGTTGCCGGTGATGCGATGCAGGATCGAAACCAGCATGGCCGGTCCCCAGCGCCAGATCTGGAGATGCGGAGAAATCGGCCGTGCCTTGCGCGTCTGCGCCATGAACATACCCCCTCGACTAGGTACAGCGGTCGCGGACGTCCGCGACAGGATTGCCAAGTCCTATTAGTCGAAAAGACCCAGCGCGCAAGCGTATGCGGGATGTAAAAAAGGACAGTCGGTTTCAGGCCGGTTGCACTGGTCAATCGGGGTGCCTAGACGGTCGGATCATGAGCATTGTCCTTGCAGTTCTGGCCGCAGCAGCAGCCACCTCGCCCGCCCCTGCCGATCCACGGGCCGCGCAGGAGATCGTCCGCCAGTGCGAAGGCAAGGAGGACTTTTCCGACCCCGCCCCGCCAGCGCGCATCTTTGGCAACACCTGGTTTGTCGGCACGTGCACGGTTTCGGTGTTGCTGGTGACCGGCCCCGAAAAGCATGTGCTGGTAGATGCAGGCATGGAAGATGCCGTGCCGCAGGTTCTGGCGAATGTCCGCAAGCTCGGCTTTGATCCCAAGGACATCGGCCTCATCGTATCGAGCCACGAACACTTCGATCACGTCGGCGGCCTCGCCGCGCTGCAAAAAGCCACCGGCGCAAGGTTCGTCGCCACCGCCGCAGCCGCAAAAGTCATCAGCTCCGGCAAGATCAGCCCCGCCGATCCGCAGGCCCAGGAAATCCCCGGCTCACCCAAGGCCCGGGTCGATCACATCGTGCGCACCGGCGACGTCATGAGCCTCGGCCCGCTGCGCCTCACCGCATTCGCCACCCCCGGCCATACCGAAGGCTCGACAAGCTGGTACTGGAAATCCTGCGAGGGCACCGATTGCCGCACGGTGACCTATATCGATAGTCTGACCGCATTGCCGCTCGGCACCTATCGCTTCGCCGATCATCCAGATCGTGTCGCCATGTTCCGCAGCACATTCGCACAAGTAGAGGCGCTGGAATGCGGCATCCTCCTGACCCCGCATCCTTCTGCCAGCGCGATGTTCGAACGGATGAGCGGCACGCAACCACTCGCCGATCCCGCTGCCTGCAAGACTCTTGCCGCCGGCGCGCGTGACCGTCTGGAAAAGGCGCTGACCAAGTGAGCTGGAAAGTCACCGTCTTCGCCCGGCGCGATATCGTTCAGGCGGCCCTCATCGCGCATGAGGATGCGTGGGACTGGGATCCAGAAATCGTCATCGCGGGCAGTGAAATCGCCGAAGACAAGCCGGAGGACTGGCAACTCGAGGCGTGGCTCGATCGCAAGCCGACCAAGGCGGACCAGAAGGCCATCACGAACCTGTTCGAAGGCACAGCGCCAAAGCTGAACATCGAGCAGTTGCCCGACGAAGACTGGGTGACGCTGAGCCAGCAGGGCGTCGAGCCGATCCGTGAAGGTGTGTTTTACGTTCACACACCGGAGTATCCACCCCTTGCCCAGCCAGGCGTGCGCGATTTCGTGATCCCCGCAAGCCAGGCTTTCGGCACCGGCCAGCACGCGACGACCGCAGGCTGCCTTGCCATGTTGAGCTACATGAAGCAGCAGGGTGTGCGCGTGCGCAACCTTGCCGATATCGGCACCGGCACTGGGCTGCTTGCCTTCGCCGGGCTGCATCTGTGGCCCACCGCCCGCGCCATCGCCAGCGATATCGATGCGGTCTGCGGCCCGGTGGTGGCTGAAAACGCCGCCAACAACGATGTGCCGTTAGGCGACGGGTCGGGCCGCATGGCGATGGTGATCGCACCCGGCATGGACCATGCGCTGCTGGAAGCCGCCGGACCATACGACCTGCTGATCGCCAATATTCTTGCCGGACCGCTGGTAGAACTCGCCCCCGCCTTTGCCCGTGCCGTGGTACCGGGTGGCTCGGTGCTGCTGGCGGGCCTGCTTGAAACGCAAGAAGCGACAGTGCGCGCGGCCTATCGCAGGGCGGGTTTGCGGCTCGCGGCGCGGATGGTGCGGGGCGATTGGTCGATCCTTTGGCTGCGTTGCCGTGGCGGTGGGCGAGTTCGATCGAGTCGCGTCGGCCAGTTGCCCGAATGGTCGAAGCCGTGGTGAAACGTTCAGATTCACGCTCACAAATCTGAACAGGTTTACACAGTTTACACGGTCCTGAAAAAAGACATTGATGCCCAGTACGAATTGTTTGGTGACGTGCGAAACAGCGCAGGGGCAGGCGATTTCCATCCGCAAACCATGCCTTTTCGTGGCCGTGTAGGAAAATGGTTTGCTCAGCCCACCTCACCCGCTTAATCATTCGATTAAATCGGGAGGTGCAGGATGAGCTACCAGACTTTCACCATCGAAAAGCGCGGAGCAGCAGACTGGTTGACGCTCAACCGGCCCGAAGTGCTGAACGCGATCTCGCTGCAGATGGTTCAGGAGCTTTCAGACTACTTCGGCAAGCTCTTTCACGACCGCGGCACGCGCGTTGTCATAATGCGCGGCGCGGGCAAGGCCTTCTGCGCCGGGCTGGATATAAAAGAACGTGCCGAAAACCGTGACGAAGTGCCCTTCGCAGGCGGGTTCGGATTTCAGGGCCTGCTCGCGGATGTCTATATCAGGATGCGACGTTGTCCGCAGCCGATCGTGAGCCTTGTTCACGGAGCAGCCTGCGGTGGCGGCTTTTCCTTCGTGCTGGCGTCCGACATTCGGATCGCGGGCGAAAGTGCGAAGATGAACGCCGCCTATATCAAGCTGGGCCTGTCCGCCTGCGACATGGGTTGCAGCTATTTCCTGCCCCGCCTCGTCGGCACTTCGGTCGCCAGCGAACTCATGCTGACGGGACGCTTCATCCACGCCCCGCGTGCGCTGGCCACAGGCCTTGTTTCCGAGGTTGTGCCGGACGCCCAGCTTGAAGCCGCCGGCGAAAGCTATGTCGAAGACCTGCTTGCTGCTTCGCCAATGGGGCTGAGGATGACCAAGGAGGGGCTGAACCTTGCCATCGACGCACCAAGCCTTGAAGCCGCGATGGCTATCGAAAACCGCAACCAGTTGATGACATCGGCCAGTCCGAACTTTCGCGAGGGAATGCAGGCCTTTCTGGAAAAGCGGAAGCCGAACTACGTGCCGGAGTGAACGAACAGCGTATCGCGCAAGAGCATCAGTGCGCGCTGCGTGAAGGTCTGCATGTTTTCCAGCCTGTCGTTGCTATCGGTCACGATCAAGACTGACGCTTCGATGCTGTCAGGACCGACCACACCCACCGCGCTGGTGCCGGACGCGACGCCGAGCGGGTGGGCGCTGCCGCCCGATGCGCCGGTTTCGGCAATGCCCCAATCGGCGCCGTAACGTTCGCGGATCAGCCGGGCTTGTGCGAGGGCATAGTCCTCCTTTGCAGACGTGTATCCGCGCAACGAGCCTGGCGGGTGGCCAAGCACGATCCGCCGTCCCTTGAGCGTGTAGATCACGCCGCCGCCGAGATAGAACGCCGACGCGCCGGGCATGGCCAGAAGGCTTGCCGAGATCAGGCCGCCGGTGGAGCCATCCACGACAGCGATGGTTTGCCCGCGCGCCTTGAGCAGGGCACCCGCTTCAGCGGCAATGCTAGCCAGCGCCACGAGCATCGGCTTACCCCGCCTGCCTGACGATTTCGGCCCAGGCCGCTTCGTCGATCACATCGATGCCAAGCGCCGCTGCCTGTTTCAGCTTCGATCCTGCCCCCGGCCCGGCCACCACCAGATCGGTCTTGGCGGAAACGGAACCGGCCGCCCGCGCGCCCAGCGCTTCGGCTTGGGCCTTGGCTTCGTCGCGGCTCATGGTTTCGAGCTTGCCGGTAAAGACGATGGTTTTGCCAGCGACGGCACTGTCTTTGGTTTCGATGACATATGGTGGCGGCGAAACTTCTGAGAGCAGGTCTTCCCAGACGGCAATGTTGTGGGGTTCGTGGAAGAAATCGCCCAGCGCCTCGACGACGACAGGGCCGACGCCGTCGATCGAGAGAAGGTCGTCGACAGAGCCTTGTTGGCATTCCGACCCCTCCACCAGCTTCGCTGGTCCCCCTCCCCGTTCCGGGGAGGAATGGGCAAGTTCTGCCGCATCCCGCAGCGCTGGCAACGTAACGAAGCGCTTCATCAAATCACGCGCCGTCACCGCACCGACGTGGCGAATTCCGAGGCCGAACAGCAGCCGTGCGGCGTCGGGTTCGCGCTTGGCTTCGATAGCTGCCAACAGGTTGTCCACAGACTTGTCCTTCCAGCCTTCGCGCCCGACAATCTCGCTGCGGCGTTTGCGCAGACGGAAGATGTCGGCGGGGCTTTCCAGCCAGCCAAGCTGGAAGAACTCGACTATGGTCTTCTCGCCCAGCCCTTCGATATCGAGAGCCGCGCGGCTGACGAAGTGCTTGAGCCGTTCCACCCGCTGCGCCGGACAAATCAGGCCGCCGGTGCAGCGCACATCGACCTCGCCCTCTTCGGCGACAGCTTCCGACTGGCATTCAGGACAATGGTCAGGAAAATTATAGGGTTCGCGCGACTCGTCGCGCGTGAGGTTTTCAACGACCTGCGGTATCACGTCGCCCGCACGCTGGAGCACGATCCGGTCTCCCACGCGCACGCCAAGGCGACCGATCTCGTCGCGGTTGTGCAGCGTTACGTTCGTAACGGTGACGCCACCAACAAGCACCGGCTTGAGACGTCCAACAGGAGTCAACTTGCCGGTGCGGCCGACCTGAATGTCGATAGCCTCAAGCGTGGTTTCGGCACGTTCCGCAGGGAATTTGTGCGCAATGCCCCAGCGTGGGGCTTTGGCGACGAAGCCGAGGCGGTCCTGCCAGTCTAGCCGGTCGACCTTGTAGACCACGCCATCGATATCATAGGGCAGATCGGCACGCGCAGTGCCGATATTGCGGTAGTGCGCGACCATTTCCGCCGCCGAAGAGCAACGCACCAGCAGCGGCGAGACGGGAACGCCCCATTCCTCGATCTTGCGCATCATCTCGTACTGACTGGACGCGGGCACTTCGCTCGCCGCGCCCCATCCGTGGGCGAGGAAGCGCAAGGGGCGGCTTGCGGTGACGCTGGCGTCCTTCTGTCGCAGCGATCCGGCGGCAGCGTTGCGCGGGTTGGCGAAGATCTTGTCACCGCTCTCGGCCTGCCGGGCGTTGAGCGCGAGGAAATCGTCCTTGGCCATATAGACCTCGCCACGGATTTCGAAGACGGCGGGGATGTCGAACAGCCCTGCGCCTTTCAATTCCTGCGGAATATCGGCGATGTGCGCGACATTGGCCGTCACGTCTTCCCCCACCTGCCCGTCCCCGCGCGTGGCGGCGCGGACCAGCCTGCCGTTTTCGTATCGCAAGGAGCAGGACAGGCCATCGATCTTGTCTTCGGCGGTCATCACCACTTCGGCATCGTCTGGCAGAGCAAGAAAGCGGCGGACGCGGGCGACGAAATCTTCCACTTCCTCGTCAGTAAAGGCGTTGTCGAGGCTCATCATCCGAACCTCGTGCGACACCTTGCGCAAGGGCGAGGCAGCGACCTCATGGCCGACTTGCGCGCTGGGGCTGTCGGGCCGGATCAGGTGGGGATAGGCGGCTTCAAGCTCGGCATTGCGGCGGACAAGCGCATCGTATTCCGCGTCCGAAATCTCGGGCGAGTCTTCGGCATGGTAGAGCCGGTTATGCTTGGCGATCTGCCTGGCCAGCCGCATGAGTTCGTTGGCGGCATCGGCTTCGGTAAGTTCGGAAGTCATTTAGATGAACATGCCTCGATGTAAGCAAACAGCATAACAAGTCCCCACGTTCACTTAGGGGCCCACCAAAGCATGGGGTGGGTGAATATGAGGATCGCTGAATTGAGTCCAACCCAACCAAGCCCTCGCCAACGGTCTTCAACGCCACCAAAATAGCGCATGAACCGACCGAAATTCCACCATCCCAACGGTAACGCGATCAATGACCATGCAATGACCCAAATGAATTCAGGCCTTAGCTTCTCCGAGAAGACAGTGCTTATAACCGTCGCCCCGAAGATCAAAACAACCATGCCCCATGCAATGCATCCCAACGTGCTGATGCCCCAAGCGAGCGCAACAACAGGCATTGCTAAGGTGTCCAAGCCCGCACGAATTGTGGCCCTGGATGGAAAACCCACCTTCAAGGCTTCCCACCCACCCGCTCCACCTCGGCCCTCGCCCCAAACCCTGCGATGATCGGGCGGGCCTTGCGGATAGCTTCCTGCACTTGGGGCAGCGCGAGGCTGGCCTTGTGCGAGGCTTCGTCACGCCAGACTTCGGTGATCCACACGCTGTTCTCGTCGCCCTTGTCGCGCCATATCTCGTAGGCAAGGTTGCCGGGCATGTCCTGCGAGCCTTCGCCGAGGTAGGCGATCAGTTCCTCCCGCTTGCCGGGGGCGGACATCATCTGGCCGATGATCGCATAGACGTTTTCGGGTTCGACCTCTTCCATCGCCAGACCTTTCCTTGAAACGAGAAGCGCGGCACCTGCGCCGACAAGCACCGTGCGGCGAGCGAGCATCACGCCTTTTCCAGCAGGCGATCCGCCTGCGCGCGCGCCTCTGCCGTCACTTCCGCGCCGGAGAGCATCCGCGCGATTTCCTCCTTGCGCGCGGCGGCATCGAGCAGGCCCACCGACGTGCGCGTGACGGTGCCTTCCGAGGACTTGGCGATCATGTAGTGCCGGTCCCCCCGCGCGGCCACTTGCGGGCTGTGCGTGACGGCAAGAAGTTGCCCGTTGCTGGCCAGACGCGACAGGCGATCGCCGATAGCGCTGGCCACCGCGCCGCCCACGCCGCGGTCGATCTCGTCGAAGATGATCGTGGCCGCCCCACCCTCTTCGGCCCGCGCCACCTTGAGCGCGAGGATGAAACGCGAAAGTTCGCCACCAGAAGCGATCTTGCCCAGCGGCGCGAAGTCTGCGCCCGGATTGGTCGATATCAGAAACTCCACCGCATCAATGCCGCCCGCGCCCCAGCGATCTTCGGGCAGACGCAGCACGGCAGTGTGGAACTTGGCGGCATCGAGCTTAAGCGGCGCGAGTTCTGCCGCTACCGCCTTGTCGAGCCGGCGCGCGGCTTCGGCGCGCATGACCGACAGCGTTTCGGCCTTGGCCTGATAATCCAGCGCGGCTTCGCGGGCAGCGCGTTCCAGCCCGGCGATCTGGGCTTCACCGCCTTCGATGGCATCGAGCGCAGCGCGCATTTCGTGCATCTTGTGCGGCAGTTCATCCACCGTGCAGCCGTGTTTGCGGGCGGCGGCGCGCAAGTCGAACAGGCGCGTTTCGATCCGATCAAGCAGCGCGGGATCGTGGGCCAGTGCTTCGGCTGCGCGGGCGAGTTTGTCCTCGGCCTCGCCCGCCTCGATCACTGCACGATCAAGCGCTTCCAATGCTTCGGCCAGCATCGGGTGTTCGCTCGCAATACGATCAAGACGGCGTGCGGCGCTGCGCAGGGTGGCGAGCGCGGAATCCGAACCTTCCCAAAGACGCTGCAATTCCGCCAGATCGCCAGAAAGCCGCTCACCTTTCTGCATGTCGGCGCGCTGGCCAGCCAGTTCGTCTTCCTCGCCTGCCACCGGCTGCAGCGCGTTGAGTTCGGCAAGGTGAGCGAACAGCAAATCCTGCTCCTCCGCCGCTTTGGCCACACGAGCCTGCGCGGTTTCGAGCGCGTCTTCGGCTTTGCGCCACTTTGTCCAAGCCGCTTCCACGCCCGCCACATCAGCCCCGGCATAGCGATCCAGCAGGGCGCGGTGGCCGCGCGCATTCACCAGACCGCGATCATCGTGCTGGCCGTGGAGTTCGACAAGACTACGCGCCAGTTCGCGCAGCAGGGCAACGCCAACCGGTTGGTCGTTGACGAAAGCCTTCGAGCCACCATCGGCCTTCAGGCGGCGTTTGACGATCAGCGGTTCTCCCGGCTCCACATCGACTTCTGCTTCGGCCAAAGCGTGGCGGATCGCATCGGGCACTCGATTGAACTCGAAAGTGGCAATAACGCTGGCCTGATCTTCGCCTGCGCGGACAAGGCCACTGTCAGCCCTGTCTCCCAGAACCAGCCCCAGCGCATCGAGCAGGATCGATTTGCCCGCACCCGTTTCACCCGTGAGCACGCCCAGCCCACCGGCGAAAGACAGGTCTAGCGCTTCGATGAGTACGACGTTGCGGATCGAAAGGCTGGTGAGCATCGCGTGATTCTCTAGCGCCTCAAATCCCGCCCGTCACCATCGGACATCACCATTCGTTCTACACTTGTTTCATCGAGGTTACACAGTGCCACACAGGCGCAACGCGAATCCGTCAATCAAGCCTCACATCGAAAGAGGTGCGCTCATGGCTACCAATGCCAAGCATGACGGCAAGACCCCGTTCAAATCCGCCGCAGAACTCGTGTCCTCGATTCCCGCATGGCTCGATCTGCCAGAACCGCGCGGATTCAGGCCCAAGCGGAAATACCGGACGGTATGGATTTCCGATGTCCACCTCGGCACGCGTGGTTGCAACGCCGCAATGCTGCTGGACTTCCTCTCGGCTATCGAATGCGAGACGCTCTATCTTGTGGGCGATATCGTTGACGGCTGGCGACTGAGCAAGGGTTGGTACTGGCCCGATGCTCACAACGAAGTGGTGCGCCGCATCCTCAAGATGGCGCATCGCGGCACGCGCGTCATCCTGATCGCGGGCAACCACGACGAGATGCTGCGCCCCTATGCGGGCATGAGCTTTGGCGGCGTGGAACTGGCGCTGGATACGATCCACGAAACCGCCGATGGCCGCCGTCTGCTGGTGACGCATGGCGACGGGTTCGATGGCGTGGTGCTCTATGCCCGCTGGCTCGCCTTTCTGGGCGACAAGGCCTATTCGGTGCTGCTGCGGGCGAATGTGTGGGTCAACATGATCCGCCGCCAGTTCAAGATGCCCTACTGGTCGCTCTCTTCCTACCTGAAGAAGCGGGTCAAGAACGCGGTCCAGTTCGTCTGCGATTTCGAGGAAGCCGTGGCCCATGCCGCGCGCGACATGGGCGTTGATGGGGTGGTTTGCGGGCACATCCACTGCGCCGAAATCCGCCAGATCGGCGACATCACCTATTACAACGACGGCGACTGGGTGGAGAGCTGCACGGCGCTGGTCGAAGATCAGGTGGGCCAGATCAGCATCCTTGACTGGGCCGATGAAACGCGCCGCGCGGCGGCAGTCAAAGCCGCGCTCAAACCCATTCCCGCGCTTGAGGAGGAACCGGCATGAGAATCGCAATCTGCACCGATGCCTGGCATCCGCAAGTCAATGGCGTGGTCCGTACGCTTTCCGCAACGGTAGACCGCCTCACATCGCGCGGGCACGAGGTCGAACTGATCACACCGGGCCAGTTCCGCACCCTGCCCCTGCCCGGTTACAGCGAAATCCGGCTGGCAATGGCGCCGCGTTTCGGCACACGCCGCACGCTGGCCGATTTCCGGCCCGATGTGGTTCACATCGCCACCGAAGGTCCGATTGGCTGGAGCGCGCGAAGCTGGTGTAAGACAAACGGGGTTCCGTTCACCAGCGCATTCCACACGCGCTTTCCCGAATATGCGGCGGTTCGAACAGGATTGAGCGCGGATCACTTCTGGCCGCTGATGCGCCGGTTCCACGGGGCGAGCCGTGCGGTTCTGGTGTCAACGCCGACGCTGGCGGGTGAACTGGCCGCGCAGGGCATTCGGCACACCCGGCTGTGGACGCGCGGCATCGACCGTGCGCTGTTCCGCCCCGGCCACGAACCGCTGGCCACGCTCGCCGACCTGCCGCGCCCCATCATGCTGAATGTCGGGCGCGTGGCGATTGAAAAGAACCTGACCGCGTTTCTCGATGCCGAAGTGCCCGGAACCAAGGTCGTCGTTGGCAACGGGCCGGATCTGGCGCGTCTGAAAGCCGCCTATCCGCAGGTTCAGTTCGTTGGAGCGCTACATGGCGAGGATCTTGCGAGCGCATATGCCGCCGCCGATGTTTTCGTTTTCCCCAGCCGCACCGACACGTTCGGGCTGGTGATGATCGAAGCGCTCGCCTGCGGGCTGCCGGTTGCGGCGTTCCCGGTGCCGGGTCCGCTCGATATCATTGGCAAGACTGGCTATGGTCCGCAGGGCGATCTGCCAATGCGGATCGGTGCGCTGGAAGACGATCTTGCGCTGGCCATCCACAAAGCCCTGCGCTGCGACCGCACGGGCGCTGCCGTCCAGGGTGCACGCTACAACTGGGATCGTGCGACCGACGAATTTCTGGCGGCGGTCAGCGAAGCCATGCAGCCGGTGCGGGAAACGGAACTGGCCTGATTTTTGGCGACATGTTCTGTAAAAACACCGAGGCCCCCGCCTTCGCGGGGGCGCAAGGTGTGCCGCTGATACCAGCGATCAGAGAACGCTTTCCAGCCAGCCTTTGAGCTGGCTCTTGGGAGCTGCGCCCAGCTTTTGCGCCACAGGCTGGCCGTCCTTGAACAAGATCAGCAGCGGGATCGACTGCACGCCGAACTGGCTGGCGATGTCGGTGTTTTCCATGATGTCCACCTTGGCGACCTCAACCTTGTCAGCGAGTTCTTCCGAGATTTCTTCGAGTGCGGGCGCGATCATCTTGCACGGGCCGCACCAGTCTGCCCAGAAATCGACGAGAACAGGCTTGCTGCTGCCCAGAACTTCGCTGGCAAAAGTGGCGTCGGTTACGGCCTTGGTCGACATTTCGATGAACTCCTGTTTGGTTGAGTGCAATCTAGGCACTGCGCGGCGCGGTGCAACCGATCAGCCGGACAAGGATTCCTGAACCCCTGCGAGGCGCAGCTTTTGCGCGGCGATCACATCATCGGGCAGCACGAACAATTCCGGGGTGTGGGTATAGAGCAGTGCGGCCTCAACCGGCAGGCCGGGATGGATCGCTTCCAGCGCGGCGACATAGGCTGCC
>NZ_JBMLSM010000181.1:0-35823 GCF_049240505.1 Novosphingobium sp. | reverse complement strand
CAAAAAAAGACCCGGCAGTTGCCCGCCGGGTCGGAAAGTTTTGGGAGAGGATGCCTGAAAGGCAGGATCTGTATGCACCGCACACAGGATTTGTGCAATTGCGAAATGATCAGACTTGGTTGCATTTTCTGCAATTTTCCCTTCAAGTCTTTGATTTAAGGCATTTATACGCTTGTTTCATACGAAACGATACCAACCCGTTTCGATCACAATGGATTGCACAAATAGGTTTCGAATCGGGATGATGCATCGCAACAGAAACGATTGTATCCAATCAACGCGCACAGCCGCGCTGCACGTCCGGGCCGATCCGGCGAATCACGGCAAGCGGATAAACCGTGTCGGACATGCCGTCGGAGCACGTTTGCCGACTCACTTCGAGTTCGAGCGGCTTGCCATCGATCGTGGCCGAATGGATCACCGCATCGCCCGAACGGCGCATGGTGGCGGGAACCGTCAGGCCATCGGGCATGTCCGGCGTCGAATATGTCAGCGTGCCATCGTGCACCTGCACCGACCAGAACGGTTCGGTGCCGATGGCCCGGAAACGCACGGGAATGTCACCAGCGGCCGCCTGCCCGGCAGGGTTGGCCGTTGGCGTGGGCGACGGTGCCTCAACCGGGGTTGCCATCCCCGAAGGCGTCGCAGTGCCCGATGGCGAAGCATCAGGATCGGCAGGTTCGGAACAGGCCGATAGCAGGGCGAGCGCGAACAGCGGCGAAAACGGCGATCTTTTCATCATTCCCGCCCTCTCCGCCAGTCTCCCGCCCGCGCCAAGCCTCAATGCGCCAGCAGCAGCGGGATCTGCGACCGATCGAGCATATCGCGCGACACGCCGCCCAGCAGCAGTTCGCGCAAACGGCTGTGGCCGAACAGGCCCATGACGATCATCCCGGCCCCAATGTCGCGCGCGCACTCTTCGATCGTGAAAGCGATTGACCCATTGCGTTCACGATCGTGCACTTCGGCATGAACGCCATGACGCGAAAGATAGCTGGCGGCATCGGCAGCGGGAAAATTGTTTTCCTTCTCCCGCACGGTCAACAGATGCACCTCGCCCGCCTGTTGCAGCAGGGGCAATGCCGCGCGCATCGCATTGGCACCTTCATGGCCGCCGTCCCACGCAATCAGGGCAGGCTTGTCAAAGCCAAGCATCGGAACCCCGCGCGGCACGCCTAGCACCGGCGCGCGTAGGCTGAGCGCCATCTCCTCTACCACCGGGTCCGACAGGCTGCCGATGACCACATCGGCAAAGCGGGCGGCTGCGGCTGCAGCGGCTATGCGTTCCTGATCGAGCACTTCGATATCGAAAGGCACATCCTGCGATGCGAAGCGCTGGTCGAGCTCTGCGGCGAGTTTCTCGTTCGCCTCGCGCGCTTCGTTAAGCGCATAGGCAGAGACGGCAACGCCGCCAAACGGTTCCCACGCGGCCATTTGCGCAAACGGCGTGGCGATCTGGAACGTAACATGTCCGTTGGAAGCACGGGCAAGCGCCAATGCCGTTTCGATCCGGTCTTCAAGAGCTTCGGTAATGTCCAGCGGGCAAAGAATGGAGCGCATCGGGATCCTCCTCTTTCATGTGTCCCAACCGTCCTCCTGCAGAGTGGACCATGCCATGACTTAGGTCAAATCGGAGCAAATATCGCAGGTTGCCCGCATTCATCGAACGGTTAAAACCGGGATGACACACAGAAGGGGACGATATGGCATTCGCAGCGGTGATCTTTGATTTTGGCGGTGTCATCACCTCGTCCCCCTTCGAAGCGTTCAACCGGCTGGAGGCGGCACGCGGACTGCCGCAAAATCTTGTTCGCAAGATCAACACATTAAATCCCGATACCAATGCCTGGGCGCTATTCGAACGGGCTGAGATCGATGCGGCCGATTTCGACAGGCTCTTTGCCGAGGAAGCCCGTGCCTTGGGCCATGAACTGGATGGCGCGTCGGTCCTCGCCGTGCTGGCAGGCGCGGTACGCCCGGCAATGGTCGCCGCGCTCGATCGGTTGCAGGCAGAGGGCTACCGCCTTGGCTGCATCACCAACAACGTGCCGACCGGCCACGGCGCAGGCATGGCCCGCAGCGGCGATGCGCGCGACGAGATGGAGCAGATTTTTGCCCGCTTCGAACATGTGATCGAAAGCAGCAAGGCGGGTGTGCGCAAGCCCGATCCGCGAATCTATCAGATGATGTGCGAAAAGCTGGGGTTGGCACCGGACGCTTGCGTCTATCTGGATGACCTTGGCATCAACTGCAAACCCGCTGCCACGCTGGGGATGCGCGCGATCAAGGTCACCAGCGGCGAACAGGCGCTGGCCGATCTTGGGCAAGTGCTGAACATCGAATTTTAGGGCTTTGTCGCCTATCCCGTCAGCGTGAAAGCACCGCGCAACCCCAAACGGCCAGTCCTGCCGCCTTCGCTGCTGGCACAGATACTTCTGCCCTTTGCGATACCGGTGGCCATCACTCTGGCGCTGCTTCTGGCCGTGGGCGAAGGATGGCCGCGCAATATCGCACCCGGTTCCGGCCTGAAGCTAACCGGGCTGATCGCTACCGCGCTGTGTGGAATGGCGGCATGGCGCTGGGCTACGCGACAAGTGGCCGACGGAAGGGTGCGCAGGTTCGCTGCGATCCTGATAACGATCACGGCGCTGATGGGCTGGCCGGTATGGGCCGTGGGCGCGTTGCCCAGCCTGAACGGCAGTAGCCTTGGCACGCCCCGCCAAACGGATGTGCAGCTTGTTCGGCTGGACATCACCATGCCCAGCCGCGGCCACAGCGGGTTCTACCATTGGGCGTGGATCGCGCCGCGACGGGCCACATCGCCAATTGGCGCAGGCCGCGTTTTCATCCCGGAAGAAGCATACCGCAAATGGAACGCGCAGCGGCCAGCCACCGTAACCCTGCGCCACGCCAACGGTCTGCTGGGTGCCGAAGTTCTAACCGGATTCGATTGAGAACACAGCGCAGACGCGCTTCGCCACATACGTCATTCAGCGTGTATCCGCCTGCCGATTTCCGATGATATTACTGTCTATGCAATTGGTATTACTAGCAAAGCTGGTAAGTAATACGGGATCGTGCAGATGGCAGGAACGCAGGTAGGCAAGCGGATCATCGGAGCGGAATCGCCGGTGACGATCGGTTGGGAAAACCTGCCCAAGGTGGAAGGCGGTCCGTTCAAGCGGTTCTTCTTCACATGGTTCCAGCCGGTCACGTTCTTCGCGCTGCTGGCATTCTGGTACTATGCGCCCAACGATATCGCCAAGGCATCGACCGGGATCTACATCGGCATCGCGTTCAAGGTCCTGCTGCTGGGTCTGGAATGGGTCAATCCGCGCCACAAGAGCTGGCAGTTGACGTGGAAGGAACTGGTCACCGATCTGTTCTATGTCGGGCTGGGCTATACGGTGCTGCGCATGGTCGATGGCTTCATCGGCGATGGCGCGATCATCGGCATGATCCAGGAACAGTGGGCGATGGACAAGTTCAGCTGGTTCACCGGGCTGCCGCTGCTGCTGCAGGCGTTCCTGATCTCGTTCATCTTCGATTTCGGCCAGTACTGGATGCATCGCGGGATGCACAACTGGTATCCGCTGTGGCTGACCCACGCGCCGCACCACTACATCACGCAGTTGAACATCAACAAGGGCGCGGTCGGCAATCCGGTGGAACTGTTCCTGATCGGCCTTGGCATCGGCGGGTTCTTCGATTTCCTGCCGCGCGCCTTCCTGCTGGCAGGCACATTCGGCCTGACGGTGAGCATCTACCAGCACATCAACGTGCGCTTCAACACGCCAAACTGGTGGCGCTTCCTGTTCAACACGATCGAACATCACAGCGTCCACCATTCGCGCGATTACGAGGCGAGCCGCAGCAACTATTCGGGCACGTGGATCATAATTGACCGCATGTTCGGCACGGCGGTCGATGGCGAGGCAGAATTGCTGGGTATGGAAGGTGGCCGACGCATGTCGATCCGCGAGACGATGCACTATCCGTTCACCGAAGGCTGGAAAACGCTGAAGGCCAGGTTCGGGCGCGGACGTTATGACGCTCCCGAAAGCGCGGTGCCGGCAGAATGAGCGGGATCGCAGCGCAGAGCATCTGGCAACAGCCCGCCCCCCAACCGGCACCCCGCATGAGCCTGCGATACATCGACTGGATATGGCACGTGCGCGACAGCGTGGCCGTCCCCGAGGGCCAGACCTCCAGCGAAGCGCTCGACCGTTTGGAGCCGATGCTGGACCAGATGGACACAACGCATCAGCGCGGTGAAACCACACTGACATTCCACCGCAAGGCACCGACGCCGCAAGACCCGCTCTCTGTATTCGAAGATGGTGTTCTGCAAATCGAGGAAACGGCGCAAGGCAAGACTCTGCGCTACCACCTTGTGAGCAAGGCGCTGCTGTTCTGCTTCCTGCTGCCGCTGCTTTTCGTCGGCTTCGGGCAGCTTACGCTCTATGTCGGTGCCTATCAGAAGGCCGCTGCCGAGGCCAAGGAGAAGGCCAAGGAAATGGCGGGCGGCGACAAGAAGAAGAAGGACGAGGCCAAGGTTCTCCAGCTCAATCCCGTCGACAAGATGCTGGGCGCCCCAGCCCCCGAAAAGCCCAAGAAGGGCGAAGAGCGCGGGCGCAAGCCATCGGCCACCGCGGCATACGTTTTCGCCGGAATATTCGCGTTTCTCTATCTGGTCGGGCGCTTTCTGGAGCCTTGGCTGGTACGGCGACGGTTTAACGCGCGGCTGACGGAAGGCTGACGCTCAACTCTCAAGGCGGTAGTGGAACAGGCGGCTCGGCCCGTCTTCGGGCAGGAGATAAAGGTCGCGCCCTTCTATCGCCATGCCCTCCCCCGTCAGCGGCCCACCACGACCGAACGGGCGGACCGTGCCAATTGCCCCGGCTTTCAGGCTGCGGACGATTTTTCCCGAAGGCCAGTCGATCCAGTCAACCGTGCCGCTGATCCAGTCGCGATTGCCGCCCGCTACAAGATGGCGTCCGTCGAACTTCATGTCCTGAAAATGCGTGTCCGAAGGATTGGGCACGATCCGCACCGTTTGCCCTGACTCCAGATCGATCTCATAGAGCAGGCGGCTGTCCCAGTTGCCCCCCACAAGCCTGCCGCCCGCAACGGCAAGGCAGCCGATGTGATCTGCCACAGCGATCCTGCGCCGCACTTCGAGCGTTGCGGCATCAATGCCCAGCAGCACAGCGGAACTGGCGGCCCGCATTTCGGCAACCGGCACCCAGATCAACCCGTCAGCGGCGGAAATGCCACCGGGGTGATAGCGCGCGCCATCGGTCAATTCGATGCGGCGCAGCGCCTTGCCGCTGGCGCGATCAAATTCGTGCAGCCACGCCCGCCTGCCAGCATTATCGACCGATGTGGCCCAGATCCGGGTCGGCTGCACGACAAGGCCCTGCACGTGATAGAGTTCGCCGCCCAGCTTTGTCGTGCCCATGAACTGGGCCTCTTCGATCACGCTGCTGAACGGAACCGCAGTCCCTGAAAGGCTGGAAAGTGCCACGAACGCGGCTCCCATTCCGGTCAGCATCGTCTTGCCAAACATTCCATGCGCCCCTTGCTGGCGAGCCGTTTGTCGGCCCGCCTGCGCAAATGACAGCGGCGAATGTCAGGTCGGAGTCGGTGTTGCAGTCATGTTGCAGCGCAGCATGAGTTATACGCTTGCGAACCAGATAACATGCTTTGCGCCCTTGCCGTTGGTGCGGGCGCGGACTTCCACTTCGTCCACATCGAACCCCGCCGCCTTCAGGCGCTGCGTAAAGTTGGGATCGCGCGCGGCAGACCAGATCGCCAGCACGCCGCCGGGACGCAGGGCGTCCATCGCGGTGCGCAAGCCGCGCATGGTGTAAAGCCGGTTGTTCTTCGTTCGCACCAGTCCATCAGGCCCGTTATCGACATCGAGCAGGATCGCATCATAACCGGTCCCGCCAACCGACAGCGCATTGGCCGAAATCACATCGGCCACATCGGTCATCACCAGCCGCACGCGCGGATCATCAAGGCACCCTGCTTCCAGTTCCGCCATCGGCCCTTTGGCCCACTGGATGATTTCGGGCACCAGTTCGGCCACGGTCACCTGTGCGTCAGTCGGCAACTTTTCCAGCGCCGCGCGCAAGGTGAAGCCCATGCCATAACCGCCGATCAGCATGGCGGGGCGCTGCGCCTTGGCGATACGCGCGATGCTCTGCGTGGCGAGTGCGATTTCCGAGCCGTTCTGTCGCGTGCTCATCAGTTCGTTATGGCCCAGCACGATCATGAAATCGCGGTCATGGCTGTAGAGCTTCAGCTCTTCACCATCGGGGACACGGGCCGTGCCAAGAAGTTCGCGTGCGATCATGGGTGTGGCTCCGCCGTCAGTCTGTGAAGCGTGCCCCTAGAATGTCCTATAGGGTTGCGCAACATGCCCTCCCCCAGCCTCTCCCGCCCGCGGTAGGGGAGACTGTTAAGCGCCCTCGCGTAAACGGGAGCGGAGATTACTTCTGCCGCCGGATGAAATCGCGCAGGTCTGCCGACAGCTTTTTCCGGTCAGCATCGCGCACATACATCATGTGCCCCGCGTCGTAATAGTGGAACTCCACCCGGTCTTGCGGCCAGCCGGGGCGGTTCATTGCATATTCGGCGTAATAGAACGGCGTGGCGAAATCATACCAGCCTTGCCCGACCCAGACCTTGGTCCTGCTGTTTTCGCGCAGCGTGCGCGCAAGGCCGGGGGCGACATTCACATAAGTGTCGCGCCCCACGCCGATACGCCAGTCCCACGGGCCGACCGGGCCGATGGAAACATAGCTGCGGTCGGTCTTGTAACCCAGATCACCGCGCAGATAGGCGTTCACCGCCGCCGGATAGCTGGCATCGATGCCATAGAAGCTGGGATCATTGTCCGGCTCTTCGCCTGCGTTGTCATAATCCTTGCCGGTGTATCGCGCATCTAGGCGACCGATCGACAGACCGCGATCACGTAGCAGTTCCTTGTAGAACCGCCCCGGACTGACCCGCAGGTTGGCGCGTTCGAGGAAGTCTTCCGATAGCCCCGTCAACTGCGCCATCCGGGCGCGGACGCTGGCGCGCTCCTCGGCCGGCAGGCTGTTCCCCTTGATCAGCGCGGACACATAAGGGCCACTGGCAAAGGCACGCGCTTCGGCCACCACGTCCTCCACCCGTGCGGGGCGGGGATTGAGCTTGTTGTGATACCACGCAGCAGCGGCATAACTGGGCACGTTGCCCATGTGCTGCATTTCGTTGCCTTCGTCCTCCGCTTCCAGCCCGAAGTCGAGAATGGCGGAAATCAGGATCACGCCGTTCAACGCCACGTCGTTGTAGGCGCGGTTCAGTTCGGCGGCGACAGCGGCAGAGCGCGTCGTGCCATAGGATTCGCCGCCAAGGAATTTGGGCGCATTCCAGCGGTTGTGCTCGTTCAGCCAGAGCCGAATGAACTGCGCGATGGATTCCGCGTCCGCCTTCACGCCCCAGAATGTCTTGGGATCGGTCCCGCCCAGCGCATAGCTCCAGCCCGTGCCCACCGGATCGATGAACACGAGGTCGGCCACATCAAGCAGCGATTCCGGGTTGTCGGTAATATCATAGGGCGGCGCGCCATCGTCCTGCGCATCGGGCAGGTTCACGCGCTTCGGCCCGAATGCTCCCATGTGCAGCCACAGGCTGCCCGAACCAGGACCGCCGTTGAACATGAAGAACACCGGGCGGTTCGGTTCTGGATTGTCTTTCAGATAGGTGGTCGAAAAGATCGCAGCCGTGGGCTTACCGTCCTTGTCCTTGAGAAAGGTTTCCCCTGCAATCGCGGTGTAGGCCACCCGCGCGCCACCGAACGTGCCGCTGCGCTTCGCCACCACACGGTTTGGTGCGGATGGCTCGGCATCAGACGATTTCTCTGCAGCCTTTCCGGCAGGTCCGTCCGCCGCATGAAGCGGCACGGGCGTGGCCAGCAAGGCGGCAATGGCTGCAAACGATACGAAGCGCGACATCGGAAATCCCCTTTGCGCGTGGCGATAACCGCGCCTTTCGCGGTACGCAATCGTCACCTTTGCAACCAGATGCGGGGAAACCACCGAAGCCCTGCTTGCCGCTACGGCTTGGCGGATCATCACCCCGCGAGGCAATCGGACAAGAATTGCCCCGATGGTGCCAACAGCTTGGCGCAAAACCCGGTTGCGCCCCTTAATTGATCGCTTAAAGTCCGCACGAAAGAGGCAGCGCGAGTCTGCCCGCGAACGAGAGGATCAGGCCGTGCAGGCAAGTGGGCAGTTTCATCCGAAGTACCATGCGGCAAGGAATCCCGACCGCCCCGCCGTGATCATGGGCGGCAGCGGAGAGGTGGTGACCTATGCCGCGCTTGAGGCGAAATCGAACCAGTTTGCCCAGTTGCTCCGGTCGCGCGGGCTGCAGATTGGCGACACCATCGCACTCTGCCTTGAAAACCGGGCAGACTTCTTTGCACTGGCCTGGGGCGGACAGCGGGCGGGCCTGGTCTACGTTGCGGTATCAAGCCGCCTCGCCGCGCCCGAAATCGCCTATATCGCACGCGACAGCGGCAGCCGGTTGCTGATCGGTTCGGCCTATACCGCACCGGTGCTGGATGAAGTGGCGAAGCTGGCGCCCGACGTGGCGCAACTGCGTTTCGACACCGATGGGCCAATGTCGCTGGACGCGGCCCTTGCCGCCATGCCCGACACGCCGATTGCCGATGAGCGCGCCGGGTGCGACATGCTCTATTCCTCAGGAACCACCGGCAAGCCCAAGGGCGTGCGCATTCCCCTGCCCGAAGACCCTGAGATTGGCGCAGGCAATTCGCTCGTCGCCATTGCCAATCAGGCTTTTGGCATTACCGGCGATGCGGTCTACCTTTCGCCCGCGCCGCTCTATCACGCCGCGCCCCTGCGCTGGAGCATGACCATTCACCGCATGGGCGGCACCGTGGTGGCAATGGAAAAGTTCGATCCCGAACATGCGCTGCAATTGATCGAAAAGTACAAGGTAACCGACAGCCAGTGGGTGCCCACGCATTTCGTGCGGATGCTCAAGCTGCCCGACGATGTGCGCATGGCTCACGACACCTCAACACTCAAATGCGCGATCCATGCCGCCGCCCCTTGCCCGGTGCCGGTCAAGCAGGCGATGATCGCATGGTGGGGTCCGGTCATCCGCGAATATTACGCCGGGACCGAAGGCAATGGCTTTACCTTCGTCACCAGCGAGGAGTGGCTGCAGCGCCCTGGCACGGTCGGCCGCGCGATCCTCGGCACGATCCGCGTCTGCAACGAAGAGGGCGACGTGGTTCCGGCGCGACACGAAGGGCAGGTGTTCTTCGAAGGCGGCAACCCGTTCGCCTATCACAACGACCCGGACAAAACGCGCGACGCCACCAACAAGCATGGCTGGACCAGCCTTGGCGACGTGGGCTGGGTGGACGAGGACGGCTATCTGTTCCTGACCGACCGCAAGAGCTTCATGATCATTTCCGGCGGGGTGAACATCTACCCGCAGGAGATCGAAAACCTGCTCGTCACGCACCCCAAGGTGGCAGATGTCGCCGTGATCGGCGCGCCAGACCCGGACATGGGTGAAAAGGTCGTCGCCGTGGTCCAGCCGCACGACATGGCCGAGGCTGGCCCCGCGCTGGCGACAGAACTGGCCGAATGGCTGGGGCCACAGCTTTCGCGCGTGAAGATGCCCCGCCAGATCGATTTCCGCGCCGAACTCCCGCGCGAGCCTACCGGCAAGCTGTTCAAGCGCCTGCTGCGCGATGAATACAAGCAAGCCAGTCAACAAGACGCTGCGGCCTGAGGGAGGATTGCAACATGGCAAGCACTGCTGAAACGCCAACCGTGCCCGCTGACGTGGGCCGCGCGGTGATCGACCCCAAATCCTACGGCGCGTGGGATCCGCTGCTGGACCAGTTCGATGCGCTGCGGGCGCAAACGCCGGTAGCGAAAGTCGTCGCCCCCGCTGACGAGCATGAGCCGTTCTGGCTGGTGTCGGGCTTCGACGCGGCGATGAAGGTAAGCAAGGACAACGCGACCTTCCTCAACAACCCCAAGTCCGCCGTCTTCACCCTGCGCGTGGGTGACATGCTGGCGCGCTCGATCACCGGGGGCAGCCCGCATCTGGTGGAATCGCTGGTGGCTATGGATGCACCCAAGCATCCCAAGCTGCGCCGCCTGACGCAGGACTGGTTCATGCCCAAGAACCTGGCCAGGCTCGATGCGGAAATCCGCAAGATCGCCAATGAGGCTATCGACCGGATGCTGGACGCGGGGGACGCCAATGGAGGGGAAGGCGATTTCATGGCACTCGTCGCCGCGCCCTATCCGCTGCATGTCGTCATGCAGATCCTTGGCGTTCCGGCTGAGGATGAACCGAAGATGCTGTTCCTGACCCAACAGATGTTCGGCGGGCAGGATGAGGACATGAACAAATCCGGCCTCAAGGATCTGCCACCCGAGCAGATCAGCGCCATCGTGGCCGGTGCGGTGGCAGAGTTCGAGCGCTACTTCGCAGGCCTTGCTGCCGAACGCCGCAAGAACCCCGGCGAGGATGTGGCCACTGTCATCGCCAACGCCACCGTTGATGGCGAACCGATGAGCGACCGCGACACCGCGGGCTACTACATCATCACCGCCAGCGCCGGGCACGATACCACCTCGGCCTCGTCAGCTGGCGCAGCGCTTGCCCTTGCCCGCGACCCCGACCTGTTCGCACGGGCCAAGGCAGATCGCAGTCTCTTGCCCGGTATTGTCGAGGAAGCGATCCGCTGGACCACGCCAGTGCAGCACTTCATGCGCACGGCGGCGGCGGACACCGAAATCGCCGGACAGAAGATCGCGGCGGGTGATTGGCTGATGATCAACTATGTCGCGGCCAACCACGATCCGGCACAGTTCCCCAACCCGCGCGCGTTCGATCCCACGCGCCCGGCCAACCGCCATCTTGCGTTTGGCGCAGGCTCGCACCAGTGCCTGGGCCTGCATCTGGCCCGGCTGGAAATGCGCATCCTGCTGGATGTGCTGCTCGACCGGGTGGAAAGCCTTGAACTGGCGGGTGAGCCGCGCCGCGTGAACTCCACCTTCGTCGGCGGCTTCAAGGCCCTGCCAATGCGCTGGAAGGCGGTGTAAAGCGCCAAATCCTCCCTGATTTTCCGAAGGGCAATCGGGGAGGGGAACCGCCAGCGAAGCTGGTGGTGGAGGGGTAATAGAACGCCCCCTCCGTCATCGGCTACGCCGACGACACCTCCCCATTTGCGCTTCGCGAAAACGGGGAGGAATGGACGGAAGGGTCACCCCTCGCCCTTCTCCCGCGCGTTCAGCTTGGCCCACAGCCCTTCGGTTCCGGCCTCGATCGCCTTGTTCACATATTGCGAGGCGACCAGCCAGCCCTTGAACGGGCGCAGCGTGGCAAGGCAGCCGATGCCCAGAATCGGCACAGACGTCAGCACGTGCACCCACCACGGCGGCGCATGGGCAACCTCCAGCCACACCGCAAAGAACGTCAGCGGAAAGGCGGTGATGCACAGCGCGAAGAATGCCGGGCCGTCGTCCGCATTGGCGAACTGATAATCCAGCCCGCATTCGGGGCAGGTCTTCTGCAGCTTCAGCCAGCCATCGAACATCGGCCCCTTGCCGCAGCAGGGGCAAAGCCCTTTCCAGCCGCAGCGCACGATCCAGTCGAACTTCGGGTTGTCGGTGAAGAAAGCCATTCGTCCGCTCTAGAACTTGGTGACTGGAACGCAAGGGCATGACAGGCGTATGATGTCATCGTGGCCAACCCGCTCCTCCGCTTCCGCAACCGGTTCCTCGACGTGCTCGCGTCGATCTATCTCTATAACGAGCATCGCGGCTACACCTCGCTCGATCGCGTGCTCGATGCCGTGCGGGTGCGCTGCCCCGACGATCCCGCCTTCATCGCTGCCATCGAAAAGCACCGCGCGGACGAACGCAAGCACTACGTAATGTTCCGCCGGTGGTTCGAATTGCAGGGCCGGATGCCGCTGGCGGTAGACAGCACCTGCGGCCACATCGACCGTTTCATCTTCAGGGTCTTCGGCTGCACCATCGACGATCTCGATACGCAAGGCGTGATCGCCAGCCCCGATGCCTTCGAACAATTGTGCCGCGTGATCATGCTAACCGAACAGCGCGGGATGCGTCAGGTGGAAATCCTGCTCCGCAACAGCCACGTCCGATCCGACAAGGCGATGACGCGCATTTTCGAAGTGGTGGAAAAGGACGAACCGGACCACTGGATGCCCTACGCCGCGTGGCTCGACGGCCAGCATCGCGCCAAGGCGAAGTGGCGCGAACGCTGGGCCGATTACTGGATTCACAAATCGCTGATGCTGGTAAAACTGCCCAGCCTGTTCCTGCGCCGATCCACGCCACGCATGGCCGCGTGGCCCGATGCGGTCGGGGCCTGATCTGCTCCCTCCGCGCCTTCCCTCCTTTACCTCGTCATTGCGAGCGCAGCGAAGCAATCCAGAGCGGTTTACGCGACTCTGGATTGCTTCGCCGCGCTCGCAATGACGAATGGGGGCGAGACGAATGGAAGGGAAGACAGCCTCGCCAACCCGCGTTAGTCTGACGCCGGGGAGAAGGACATGGACGGGGCGTTGACTGACCGCAAGCCGAGCCTGCTATCGCTGATGGTGCGCAAGGCGCTGGTGTGGTTCTATCGCAGGCGCGGATGGAAAGCGCATGGCACGCCACCTGCCGATGGCCGCTGCGTGATCATCGCCGCACCGCACACATCGAACTGGGATTTCCTCTACTTCATCGGGTTGACCGAAGACCTTGGCCTCAAGCCGCACTTCATGGCCAAGGACAGCCTGTTCCGCTGGCCGCTGGGCGGCTTCATGCGCGATATGGGCGGGGTGGCGATAGACCGGAAGGCGCGCGCCAACGTCGTCGATGCGATGGTGGCAGAATTCGCCCGGCGTGATCGCTTCATGCTGACCATCGCGCCAGAGGGCACACGCGGCAAGGTCGGCCAGTGGCGCAGCGGGTTCTATCACATCGCGCTGAAGGCGGGCGTGCCGATGGTGGTGGGGATGATGGACTATGGCACCAGGACCGGCGGCCTCGGCCCGGCCATCTGGCCATCTGGCGATTACGAGGCAGACATGCGCAAGATCTTCGAAATCTATCGCACGGTCACGCCCAAACACCCCGACCGGGGCCTGACCAAGCTGCCGGAGAACACAAATGCTTAGCGCGCTCGCCATCAACGCCGCCGTTCTGGTGCTGGGAATGCTGGTGCTGTGGCGCGTGGCGGTGAAGATTAGCGATGTCAGCTTCATCGATGCGGTATGGGGCGGCGGCATGGGCGTGCTGGCGCTCATATCATGGCTGCACGTCCCGGGCGGTGCGGGCGCAAGAGCCAGCCTGATCGCCGCGATGGCCGCCATCTGGGCGGCAAGGCTGGCATGGCACCTCTACACCCGCTGGCGCGGGCATGGCGAAGACCCGCGCTATGCCAGGATGCTGGGCAAGGCCAAGGCGAAAGGCCAGTTCGCCTCTGCCGCGCTGAAGTTCGTGTTCGCCCCGCAGGCGCTGTTGCTGTTCATCACCTGCCTGCCCGCCCAACTCGGCGTGCTGGCCAGCCCCGCCCCTTCACCGCTGGGGCCGCTGGCACTGGCGGGAGCCACCCTGTGGCTGGTGGGCATCACGTTCGAGGCCGTGGGCGATGCGCAATTGAACGCATTCCGCGCCGATCCCGCCAACAAGGGCCGCGTGCTGCAAACCGGCCTGTGGCGCTACACCCGCCACCCCAACTACTTCGGCGACGCCTGCGTCTGGTGGGGCATCTGGCTCGCCGCCGCCGACGCCGGCCTGTGGGTGGCGCTGGCCAGCGTGATCGGCCCGGTGTTCCTGACTTTCACGCTGACCAAGTGGTCGGGCAAACCGCTGCTGGAAAAGGGCATGGAAGAGCGGCGGCCGGGGTATCGGGAATATGTGGAGCGGACTTCGGGGTTTGTGCCTTGGTGGCCGAAGTCATTTTAATGCGCGGACCTCTTTAACTGAAATGTCGATATTTTTCATCACTCAAAGCCGAACATTACCAACGGCCCTTTGGAAGATTAACTCGTAAGCATGACCCCGATCAAACGCCTTCTTAGGCGCGTTCCACTCTTGCGACGCTTCGCTTATCATTACGCTAGGCAGGTCAGGGCTGATCGGCGAGAAGCCAAGTGGGCCTATGCCCAGTCCGTACTTGCGACGGTAGGAAACATAACGATAATGTGGGCAGGTATTGAGCGCGTATTGGATCAACTAATCGCGTGGTATCAGCAAAATTGTACCGATTTATCTAAAAAGCACCCAAGACAGTTTTCCGAAAAACTTAAGTATCTGCGCCGTTTTGAAGACGATGACAGGCTAACAGATGAGACTATCAGGTTCATTCGCTACGTTCGAGAGGAAGGTGCGCGATTGAGCGATGTTCGAAATGATATAATTCACGGACTTTTATGGCACCAAGGCGGTCACTCTCTATCCTGGCAAACCCAGCGTGTTGTGTATGACGGTCCGAACGCCTATATTTCTCGCAGCAAATATCACAATGATGACCTCCAAAATCTCAGCAAAGAAATTTGCAATTTTTTAAATCATATAGCACCAACAATTTGGATCCTCTGCGGCGGCAATTCCGATGAATATTCTCGTGATCAAATTCGCTCCGCGTTTACTGAACTCGGATTATTGACACCTTAAGTGGTTAGCATCCAATCGTGTTGTCCCCCCGGGGTGACGGGGGTGGGGGTGATGTGAAGGGCGTCTTGCAACGTTACCCTCCGCCGTCACCCTGAACTTGTTTCAGGGTCCATTTCTCACCACAAACGGCGGCTTGATCGGCCCAATGGATCCTGAAACAAGTTCAGGATGACGAGTGTGCGAGGGCGTGGGATTGAGCGTCACCTCACCCCTTCACCACCACCCGCGTCTCCTGCGGCACGGCGCGAACCGGCACCGCCCTGATCCAGCCCTCCAGCGCGTCAATGTCGGTCGGCCCCGTCACCGTATCGGGCTTACCGACGAAGCCTGAGAAGCCATCGCCGCCCAGCCCCAGAAAACCGTTCACCGTCACGCGATAGGTCTGCGCCATGTCCAGCGGCTTGCCATCCAGCGTGATCGACACGATCCGGTCACCCGAAGGCCGCGCCGGGTCATAGGTGAAGACGAAGCCGGTGGAGGGGGCCAGCGCCTGCTTGGGGCCAGTGTCGTCCAGCCCCTCTTCCAGCACGGCCTTGATCTGCGCGCCGGTCATCGTTTCAGTCACCACATTGTTGCCGAAGGGCTGGCACAGGTAGATGTCGCCAAAGGTCAGCGTGCCATCCGCTGCGGGCACCAGCGGCGCGCGGATGCCGAAGGGGTTCATGAAGGCGATCTGTGCGCCCTTGTCTTGCGTGGCGCCCAGTTGTGCGTCGGCGATCAGGTTGCCCAAGGGGCCGCCGCCCTTGTCGCCCGGCCCTTCCAGCTTGGGCGCGGCGACGTCCAGCTTGCCGATGGGGCGCTGCGTGTATTGCTTCGATGCCTCGACATATTTGGCCACATATTCCGCCACATCGGCGCGCGGCTGAAACTGCGGGAACAGCGCGGTATTGCCGATATCGCCGCGCGTGCCCTTGTAGGGCGCGGACTGCACGATCACATTTTCGGCCCGCTTCGAAACCACGCGCCCCGCCACCGGATCAATCTTCAGCGTGATGTCGGTAACGAGTTCACCATAGACGCCCGCGCTGGTCAGCAGGAAGGGCTTGGCCGGGTTGAGCGCGCCATAATCGCAAACATAGGACCAGTGCGTGTGGCCTGAAACCACCACGTCCACGCGCGTGTCCAGCCGGTCGAGGATCGGGCGGATGTCTCCGGCAAAGTTCTCGCAACCCTGCGGGTTCGGTTCGCCCTTGGTGCGTCCACCTTCGTGGATCAGCACGACGATGGCGTCCGCGCCCTGCTTTTTCAGCGCGGGCACGGCAGCGTTGATCGTATCGGCCTCGTCCGCGAACGTCAGGCCCTGAATGCCGGTGGGGTTCACCAGATTGGGTGTGCCTTTCAGCGTCAGCCCGATCACGCCCACGGTGACGGCGCTGCGGCCAGAGCCGAAAGTCTTGAGGCCGGTTGCCGGGAACAGCGTGGAGCCATCGGCCCGCTTCGTGCTGGCGGCGAGGTATTTGAACGTTGCGCCGGTGAACGGCTCCAGCGCGCAGGGCTGCTTGGCCGTGAACTTCTCGCACCCGCCGGTCTGCTTGCGCAGCAGCTCCTGCTGGCCATTGTCAAACTCGTGGTTGCCCACCGCGTTGAAATCCACGCCGATGCGGTTCATCACGCCGATGGCCGGTTCATCGAGATAGAGCGAGGAAGCCAGTTGCGAGGCGGAGATCATGTCGCCCGCCGATACGGTCATCGATTGCGGATGTTTGGCCCGGATCGAATCGATGGCCGAAGCCAGCCACGCCGCGCCGCCTGCAGGCACCGGGATCACCCCGCCCTTGCCATCGGCCACGTTGACCGACTGGCGCGGCGGTTCAAGGCTGCCGTGAAAATCGTTGATGCCGATGATGCCCACTTCGACTGGCCCACTTGGAACTGGCCCAACCGGCGAATTGCTGGCCATCGGGGCGGCACAGGCAGCCAACAGGCCGGGCAGCAGAAGGGCAAATGCGGAACGAAGCGGCATGGGCATCGGGGGAACGGCCTTTGTATCGGGTGCAACCGGTTTCCGTCGGCGCTACCCGATCAAGATGCCAGTTTGAAGGCAATATCTGCGCCCTTCTTCGTATGCGCGCCGCATGTCTCCGCCCTTGGGGTCATTGTCTATGGGCGCAGGCGTCCCTACAATGTGCAAAGACCCAGACACAGGACGCGCAACTTCGTCATGGCACTAAACGGCAACGATCAGGAAGCCATGCGGGCGCGGCTCGTCGATCTGGCGCAGGCAATGGTTGAGGAACGCGGTGGCGCGGGGCTGAATCTCTCCGAACTGGCCGCCCGCGCCGGGATCAGCCAGGCCAATCTCTCCCGCTATTTCGAAACGCGCGAAACCCTGATGGAGGCGATTGCCGACCACTGGTTCCAGCCGATGGTCGAGATCATGGAAGAGGTTCTGGCCAGCGACCTGCCCCCGCGCCGCAAGATGTACGAATTCTTCGCCCGCCGCTTTGTGGTGATGCGCAAGAAGTGGGAAGCCGATCCGGTCAAGCTGCAGACCTATATCGAGGTCGGCAGCGATTATTTCGAACAGGTGCGCAGCTACATCGATCTTGCCGACCACTATCTGGGCGAGATCATCGGCGAAGGCATGAGCGACGGCCACTTCGTCGGGCTTGAGGTTGATGAGACGATCAGCCTCATCAACCAGATGTGCGCCCCTTATTGCGCGCTGCAGACCATGATCCTGTTCATGGAACGCCTGAACGAGGACAAGCTGGCGCGGATCATCGATGCGGTATTCGATGGCCTTTCCGCGCAGGATCGCGGCGCAAAGGCGTTGACGGGCCTGCGCGCGGCCTGATCAGGACTGCGCGCACCAGTCGCTGCGCTTGCCCTTCCACCGCTCGGCCAGTCCCTCGGTCACCAGTGGTTCGGCCAGACTGCTGCCCCGGCGCGTCACCACGCGCAGCGCCCGGCCATAACGATCAGTCGCACGGCCCTGCACTTCCAGCGTAAACGGCCCCGCGTTGAGCAACTGCATCAGCCGCCGCGTGGCCCGCGCGCCAAGTTCAGCCTCAGCCGCACAGCCGGGCTGCGATGTTTCGGGCGTGTTGATATCGGCGATGCGGATCTTGGTGCCTTCCAGCCAGAAGGTATCGCCATCCACCACGCAGGTCACGCGCGGCCCGCTGCCGCATAGATCGAAGCGCGCATGGACCGGTGCCTGAGCGCTGGCGACGGGAGCCAGCCATCCATATCCCGCACCGAATGCCACTGTCGCGATGGCTGCAAGTGATCGTATTCTCATGCGCCTCGCTTGGAACAAAGCGGGCACGAGCGCGCCTCAGTAGTCGCGCGATCAGGGTTCGTCCTCAGTGCTAACCACTGGGAAACTTTCGGCTGCCAAGATGGCCGCCATGTTCGGCCCTCGCCTCAGCACCGTATTCGTCAGCCGCTGGAAAGCGCTGTGGTGGGCCGCGTCGATTCTGGTGCTTACGTGGTCGGTCGTCCCGGCGGCGGACCAGAACGGCGAAGCGTCAGGCCCGTCGAAGCCTGCACACGTCGATCCGTGGGCAAAGGATCAGCCGCAGAAGGGTGGCGCTACTTCCCCGTAAACAGGAAGCCCACCGCCGCCATGATGCAGCCAAAAGCGGCGAAGTGCCGCCAGTGCAGCGGCTCCTTCAGGATCACCACCATGAACACCCCGAAGATCACCAGCGCAATAGCTTCCTGCGCGATCTTGAGCTGTCCTGCGCTCCACCCGTTCAGTGCGCCGATGCGATTGGCGGGCACGGCAAGGCAATATTCGAACAGCGCGATGCCCCAACTGATCGCGATCACCCAAACCAGAGGCCGCGCCTCCACCTCTGCCGCGCCGCCGCGAATGTGCCAGTACCACGCCGTGGTCATGAACAGGTTGGACAGCACGAGCAGAACGATGGTGGCCATGAAGCACTTTCACAGGGGTTCGGCAAAACCGATGCGGCAAATAGGTCCGATCTTGGGCGAACGTTAACCTCTTCGCGGCAAATCTGCGATGATTCGGGGATTTACCAGCATGAGCAATGCTTCACAGCGCCATACCAATGCCATCCTGCTGCTTGTGATCAGCGTGATCGCCTTCGGCATTTTCGTGTTTGATGGCGTGAGCGGCGCGCGCAAAAGCGCAACGCCCGGTCCTGCCACAACAGTCAGTTCATCAGACGATCTGCCTGTAGAAGACCCGAACGCCGAAAGCATCCCGCTCGACAAACCGGAAGAACTGCAAAGCGCGCCCGATATCGCCGCGCCCTCCGAATAATTTCAGCGCCCGCGCGGCGTATCGTCGTCGATACCGGCCTCGCCCAGCATACCGTCTTCGTCATCGTCGCTGCGTTCTCCACGGAACGCGCCCATATCGATGATGCCGCTGCTGACCATCTGCTTCATGTGATCGACAAGATCTGGCGTGCTGCCCGGCTCGTCGCCCTGCCCCGGCACACGTTCGCCCAGATCCTGTTCACCCAGCACGCTGGTGGCGCGGGCAAGCGCTTCGTCGGCAACGGTCTGTGCCTGCGCACCGCCGTCTTCCTGTTCGGCGTTGAAGGTTTCGGGTGCCGGGGTGTTCGGGTCGGTCATGGCGTATCTCCTTTTTCAAGGAGACTACGCCCTGACGTGCGCGCCGTTCCGGTTCAGCGCGCCAAAATCAGCGGGCCAGAATCAGCGGGTCGGCACCGGCACGTCGCCCGAATAATCATAGAAGCCCCGGCCCGACTTCCGGCCCAGCCAGCCTGCTTCGACATACTTTTGCAGCAGCGGCGCGGGGCGATACTTCGGGTCACCCGTCGACGCGAGGTAGATCTTCATGATCTCGAGCAGCGTATCCAGCCCGATGAAGTCCGCCAGTTCCAGCGGTCCCATCGGGTGGTTAAGCCCCAGCTTCACGCCCTTGTCGATATCGACGATAGAGCCTGTGCCGCTGCCCAGCACGAATGCCGCCTCGTTGATGAAAGGCACGAAAATGCGGTTCACGATAAAGCCCGGCTCATCCTGCGACAGGACGATTTCCTTGCCGATATTCGCCACGTAATCGCGCACCGCTTCGATCGTGGAAACCGACGTGGCAAGGCCGGGGATCACTTCCACCAGCTTCATCAGCGGCACCGGGTTGAAGAAGTGAATGCCGATGAACCGCTGCGGATCGGGCGAGGATACGGCCATGCGCGTGATCGGGATCGAAGATGTGTTCGATGCCATGATGGCGTGCGCGGCAAGATGCTTGCCTGCCGATTCAAAGATCTTGTGCTTGATATCCTCACGCTCGGTCGCCGCTTCGATCACCAGATCGGCTTCGGCCAGCGCCGCGTGGTCCGAAAATGCGTGAAGGTTCGCCACGGTAGACGCCGCCAGCGCCGCATCGACCTTGCCCTTTTCGACCAGCTTGGCCAGCCCCTTGGCGATCTTGTCCTTGGCCTTTTCGACAAGTTCGATGGACACGTCGCCCAGCAGGACTTTCATCCCCGCCTGCGCCGAAACCTGCGCAATGCCTGCCCCCATCTGGCCCGCACCGATGACCGCCACCGTCTTGATCATGTGATTCCCTCGCCTTGCGAATAGCTATGCAGATGCGGCGGGTAGCGAGCCGAGGCTTGCAAGTCTACCTGCGCCTAACGCGAGGCGGGCAGCCTTTTAACGTGAGCCGCCGGGCACCCACAGCGGGTCATTCCCCGCATTCGTCGCCCGCGCCAGCACGAACAAATAGTCCGACAACCGGTTGAGATAGGCCAGCGCCTGCGGGTTCACCGGCTCGCCCGCCGCCAGCGCCACGGCGCTGCGTTCCGCCCGGCGCGCAGCAGCACGCGCCACATGCACACGCGCCGCCGCTTCCGATCCGCCCGGCAGGATGAAACTGCGCAGCGGTGGCAGGTTTTCGTTCAGCGCGTCGATAGCCGTTTCCAGCCATTCCACTTGCGATGGCACCACGCGCAACACCATTTCCGATGGAGCAAAATCGTCACCCGGCGTCGCAAGATCAGCACCCAGATCGAACAGGTCATTCTGGATGCGTTGCAAATCGCGCGCCGTTTCTTCGGCACAAGCCACGGCGGCAAGCCCGATCAGGCTGTTGGCCTCGTCCACATCGCCAATCGCCTGCATCCGCGCATCGTGCTTGGCCCGGCGCGATCCATCGACCAAGCCGGTCGTGCCATCATCGCCCGTGCGGGTGTAAATCTTGTTGAGCTTTACCATCGGACAGAAGCGCCGCGCCTCAGCGCGAAAACGCCAGCAGGATGGCCACCGTGACCACGGCCAGCGCCTGATACTTGATGCGATTGAACATCATCTTGTTCTGCAAAAGCTGGTTCGCCGTTGCCCCCGATCCGGGTTCGCGGTTCAGGTCTTCCTTGGTGCTGTTCAGGAACGCGATGATTCCGCGCACCAGCGACACCACGGTGAGCGCGACGAAGATGATGATCAGCGGGATCAGAAAATACTTCATGGCAACTGATCTATGGCGTCGGACAGTGAAATACCAGTGTCAAATAGGGTAGCCCGCACCTCTGCGGCCACGGCGCGCCCATCTTCCCCCGCCCGCCTGCGATCGGCCAGCGCCGGAGCATCGCGGCGCTTGGCCAGCTTGCGCCCGTCGGATTCCACCAGAACGGGATGATGATGCCACACCGGCACCGGCAGGCCGAGCAGGTGTTGCAACAAGCGATGGATATGCGTCGATGCAAAAAGGTCTACTCCGCGCGTCACATGCGTCACGCCATCGGCTGCATCGTCAAGCGTGGCGGCAAGATGATAGCTGGCAGGCGCGTCCTTGCGCCAAAGCACCACGTCACCAAACAGTTCGGGCCGCGCACGTTGAACGCCATGCCGCTCGTCGGTCCATTCCAGCGGCCCGGCCAGCAGCACCGCCTGTTCCATATCCAGCCGCCATGCTACGTCCGGCCCCGGAACTGGACCACGGCGCAGGCAGGTGCCAGGATAGATCGGTCCATCCGGCCCCTGCGCCATCGCGGCCGCCGCCACTTCGGCCCGCGTGCAGCTACAGGGGTAAAGGATGCCCATCGCGCGCAGATCCTCGGCAGCGGTGCGATAGCTGGCCAAACGCTGCGATTGCGGCGTCACTTCACGATAATGCAGCCCCAACCAGTCCAGATCATCCCGAAACTCCTGGTGCAGCTCACTGCGAGAACGCGCGCCGTCGATGTCCTCGATTCGCAGCAGGAACGCGCCCCCGTCGAGCAAAGCCCGGTCATGCGCGACGATTGCGGAATACGCATGTCCAAGGTGTAGCGGGCCGTTGGGGCTGGGAGCAAAACGGGTGACGGTCATTACCGATCAACCTAGCGCGAGTGGGCGACTGGTAGAAGCCTGCCGAAAGACACAAACCATCGTCATTGCGAGCGCAGCGAAGCAATCCAGAGCGCCACGCAAAACGCTCTGGATTGCTTCGCTGCGCTCGCAATGACGATGAAGGGGTTGACCACATAAACAAAACGGCTGCCCCGCCGGGGCAGCCGCTTTTGTCGTGTTACTCGGCATTCCTCGGCCCTTGGGCCGAACCGCTGCTCAGACGAGCGTGGCGGTGAACATCATGCTGCTGAGGCCAGCGGCAAAGATGATCGGGAGCGCGATCGCAGTAAAGCTACGCATGGTGTACCTCCTGTTGTGGTTCACCTTTGCAGGTATCCTCCCAGTTCGTGTTCATCCGGCAGGGTGGGCTGGAAGCATCGGAACTGCCGCCCAAATACGCCGAACGACGTATGCTGCAAGTGCGAACGGGGCACTTGCAGTTGCACGTAACGCAACTGTCACATTTCTGGCACCATCTGGACAGAAATCGCCCATGCCACTATCGGCCACGCATGAGCATCCAGCCTTCAGAATCGATCCTCATTGTCGACTTCGGCAGTCAGGTAACGCAGCTTATCGCCCGCCGCGTGCGCGAAGCCGGGGTCTATTCCGAAATCGCGCCCTTCACGCAGGCAGAGGCAGCGTTTCACCGGATGAAGCCCAAGGGTATCATCCTCTCCGGCTCGCCCGCCAGCGTGCCCGCCGATGGCAGCCCCCGCGCCCCGCAAGTGCTGTTCGACAGCGGACTTCCCATTCTCGGCATCTGCTATGGCCAGCAAGTGATGAGCCACCAGTTGGGCGGGCAGGTGGAACCGGGCGATTCGGGCGAATTTGGCCGCGCCTTCCTCACCGTCACCGAACCTTGCGTGCTGTTCGATGGACTGTGGAAGCAGGGCGAACGCCATCAGGTGTGGATGAGCCACGGTGACAAGGTTACCCAGTTCGCCCCCGGCTTCCGCATCGTCGCCGTCTCCGATGGCGCGCCGTTTGCCGTCATCGCGAACGATGAAAAGAAGTATTACGGCACCCAGTTCCACCCCGAAGTGGTCCACACGCCCGATGGCGGAAAGCTGATCGCCAACTTCGTGCGCCATGTCTGCGGCTGCACCGGTGACTGGACGATGGCGGAATTCCGCAAGACCAAGATTGCCGAAATCCGCGAACAGGTCGGCTCCAGCCGCGTGATCTGCGGCCTTTCGGGCGGCGTCGATTCCGCCGTGGCCGCTGTGCTGATCCACGAAGCCATCGGTGACCAGCTTACCTGCGTCTTCGTCGACCACGGCCTTATGCGCATGGGTGAGGCTGAGCAGGTCGTCAGCCTGTTCCGCAATCATTACAACATCCCGCTGGTTCACAAGGACGTATCGCCGCTGTTCCTCGGCGGTCTGGCTGGCGTCACCGACCCGGAAGCCAAGCGCAAGTTCATCGGCAAGACCTTCATCGATGTGTTCGAGGCCGAAGCCAAGCAGGTGGGTGGCGCGGATTTCCTCGCGCAGGGTACGTTGTACCCCGACGTGATCGAATCGGTCAGCTTCACTGGCGGACCTTCGGTCACCATCAAGAGCCACCACAACGTCGGCGGCCTGCCCGAACGCATGAACATGAAGTTGGTCGAACCGCTTCGCGAACTGTTCAAGGATGAAGTCCGCGCGCTGGGCCGCGAATTGGGCCTGCCCGACATTTTCGTGGGCCGCCACCCCTTCCCCGGCCCCGGCCTTGCCATTCGCATCCCCGGCGAAGTCACCAAGGAACGCTGCGACATCCTGCGCAAGGCCGACGCAATCTACCTTGAGGAAATCCGCAACGCGGGCCTCTATGACGCAATCTGGCAGGCCTTCGCCGTGCTGCTCCCGGTCAAGACCGTGGGCGTCATGGGCGATCACCGCACCTATGATTCGGTCTGCGCCCTGCGCGCTGTCACCAGCACCGATGGCATGACTGCCGACATCTACCCCTTCGACGCCGGTTTCCTCAGCCGCGTGGCCACCCGCATTGTCAACGAGGTGAAAGGCATCAACCGCGTCGTCTACGATTACACCAGCAAGCCGCCCGGCACGATCGAGTGGGAGTGATCCGCAACGCACTGATGGCCGCTGCAGGCGTGATGGTGCTGCTTTCGGGCAGCATCGCCAATGGCGCGTCGGCGGAACAACAGCCCTACGTTCGGATTGCCGAGCTTGAAATCGATGCGCACAGGCTTGGTGAATACAAAGCCATTCTTGCGGTAGAACAGGAAGCCTCGGTGCGTGAGGAACCTGGTGTTATCATGCTGCACTCGGTGGCGCTGAAGGATCGACCCAACCAGATCCGCCTGCTCGAGGTCTATGCCAGCCGCAGCGCCTATGAGGCGCACGTCAAATCACCCCACTTCCTGCGCTACAAGGAAGCGACGGCTGACATGGTGCTGTCGCTCAATCTGATCGATACCGATCCTGTCCTGCTATGCGCAAAGGTTCCGGCAAAAGACGGAACCTTTGCAAACTGCGAATGACGCAGAAAGCAACCACGATTCGCGCCGCAGGGTCGATTGATCAAAACGCAACGATCGCCTTATGGGACGCTGCCGGACTGACGCGACCGTGGAACGATGCACGTGCCGATTTCGATCTTGCGCTAAAAACCGAGACATCAACGATCCTGCTGGCCGAGCAGGCAGGCACGATCTGCGGCAGCGTGATGGTCGGCTTCGATGGCCATCGCGGCTGGGTCTACTACCTCGCAACCGCACCGGACCAGCGCGGACAGGGCATTGGCCGGCTTATGATGCTGGCCGCCGAAGACTGGCTCAAAGCTCTTGGCAGCCCGAAAATCCAGCTGATGGTTCGTGGCGACAACCATGCAGCGCGCGGCTTTTACAGCGCGATCGGCTATGAATTGCAGGACGTGGTAACGATCGGCAAGCGGCTGTAGGACGATTGCCGATTGGTCGGAAAGTGCTCTAACCTACGCTGATCCTTGCAAATTTCGCCGCGCCGTAGCCGCGCTGGAACACACTGTTCGCAATCAGCCACACCCGCACCACCCGCGCAGGCAGCGGTTGACCCAGCGCTTGTGCATAATCGGCAGAAATGTTGCGACTTTCCGAATGCCATTCGCCAAGTCCGGCGGGACCGCTACGCAGCGTCCAATGCGTTTCGCGGTCGCACCACCAGCCCAGCGGGCAGCGGAAAACATGGCCCTCCGGCAGGCCCGCACTCCACATATAGGTAAGATCGCGCCCGTTATCGAACTCCACCGCAATGCTCAGATAATCATGTGTGAAAGCAAGATCTTCCGGCAAATCGGAAGGAAGCTGCTCGATCAACCAATCCCATGACAGCTCGGTCCGGTTGGTCAGCGGCAGATCAACGTCGCGTTGCAGGATGCCCACGTCTCCATGCGTGGAAACAGCGATCTCGTCAGGGTCGCCGGTGTAGATTCGTCCATCGCCGATGCGCCATAGGTAGCGCCACCCCTGCGGCTGGCCGGTATCGCTCGGCACCTTCGGCGTGGCCGCCACGCGCAGGCCAATGCCCGGCCCCTGGCGGGGGCGCTTGCCCGGAAGCAACGTGCCCCGTTCGTCCGCGAACTCGGACAAGCCTTTGGTCAGGAAGGAAAGCTCCCCCGCAGCCCATGCCTCATAGGTCGCATCATTCGCAATCAGCTTGCGGATCGGACTGGTTCCGATCCGCATATACACCGTCGATCGCGGCTCAATCACCAGCCCAAGCGGCTTGGCCAACCATTGGTGGCCGGTAGCGACCACACGAAACCGGTCACCGGGCTGGACGTAATGACCGCTGCCTGTCCAGTCCGCCTCCGAACCATCCAGCCGAAACGGCGCCGTCGGGTCTGGCGCGGTCAGGTCGGCAGCGATACCGCTGGAATTGCCGCGCTGCTGGCGCAGGAACCGCAAAAACGTCCCTGCTCTCGCCACGATTGATCGCTTGGCTTCGCGCATGTCCCACCCTCTCCTGTTTTGAAAAGAGTGTGCCGCTTTCGCCGCGCTTCGCAATCCATGCTTTGGAACTACGTCGTCAGGCTTCGATCCCCACGAACTTCCCTGCGGCGCGGTCCTTGCGCACTTTCAGCGCGTCGAACACCTGCCCGCTCATCGCGATCCACACGCCCGGCGCCGCGGCCTGCGCGGTGGCGAAGGCCATGCCGAGGTTGAAAGGCGCGTCAGTTTCGGCGAAGCGCGCCGGGGAAAGTGCGCCGGTGAGGACCACGGTCTTGCCCGCGATGTCACCCAGCGCCTTGGCGGTTTCTGTCATGGTATCAGTACCATGCGTGATCACGACGCGGCTCTCCGGCGCCTCGCGCACGGCGGCGGCGATGAGCGCGCGGTCGGCGTCGGTCAGGTCGAGGCTGTCCTTGCGCATCAGTTCCATCACACGGAACGGCAGCGCCACGCGCGCCTCGGCGATAAGCGCGGGAATGCCGCTTTCGACGATCTGGTATTCGCTCAGCGCGTCGAAATAGGCTTTGTCGATGGTGCCGCCGGTGGTCAGCACGAGGATCGGATTCTGTTGCATCGCCAAGCCTATAGCCCGGATTTCCGGGAGGTCACACCCCTCAGGGATGCCCGCCGGGAGGGGGCGATGGCGGCATGGTGCCGGTGGTCTGGCTCGGCAGGGATTGACCGCCCGGCAGCGTTCCCCCGCCCGGCGCGCCGCCAGTGAAGGCCCAGCCCTGCTGCGGCGCGGGCGGCCCCATCAGTCCGCCATTGGGGACGATGCGCGGGGCGTTGGAGGGATCGGACTTCGGCCCGGCCACATCGCCTGTTGGACGCTGGCCCGAGGTGGCAAGTTGGGGAGCGACCGGCGCTTCGACGGGGGTCGGAACGGCATCTGTCACGGGTGCGACCGGAGCGATCTGCGCGGGCGATTTTGTGGCGCGCACAGGGGATTTTTCAACGGGTATCGAGGCTGCCAGAACCGGGGCAGGTGCAGCCTGGTGCGCTTTAGGTGCATCTAGGTGCACTTCAGAACCCACTGCAATCTTGGCATTTTCCGCCGAAATCGGCGAAACGGCCGTTTGCTGACCCGGTTGGCCGATAACCATCACCGCAGCGACACTTGCCGCCAGCGCGGCAAAGCCGACGCCGAAAATCGTCCGACGATTCCTTGATGCTGGAACGGTAGACACAGGCGCTTGCGCCCCGACCGCCGTCGGCACGAAAGGAATGACCTTTGCGGGCGAGGCTTCAGCCTGCGGCGCAGAAACTTCGGCAGGTTCGATACCCGGCGCGAATTGCGGTTGCGCGGTGGCCTGCGCCACGATCCGCGCGGCAAGCCCCGGCGGCAGCGCCGGACGCGGGGCGCGGGCGAGCGCTGCGTCGAGCGCGGCATCCGCCTTTGCGGGGGAGGCTGGAACCTTGCGCGCCATCAGACCTGCGCCTCAAGATCAGCGCACGAAACATCGCGCGCTTCGAGAAGCCCGCGCATCTGACGGCGCGCTCTGAACAGAAGCGATTCCATAGCCTTGATATTGAGGTCCAGAACCTCGGCTGCAAGGGCGTTTGAAAAACCTTCGTAATAACAGAGCACTAGCGCCGCGCGATAACGCTCTGGCAGATCGTCCAGCGCGGCACCAACCGCCTGCGCAGCTTGATCGGCCTCGATTCGCCGGTCGGCCAGCGGGGTATCGTCGGCAGGATCAGGAAGTTCATCGACCGTGACGACGCGGAAGCGGCGCTTGCGATCGAAGCACAGGTTCATCGTCACGCGGTGGAGCCAGCCGACCAGCCCCGCCCCACTGGGCTGCCAGCGCGGCGCGTTCTGCCACAGGCGCGTGAAGCAATCCTGCGTCACGTCCTCAGCCTCAGCCGCGTCGGACAGCATCCGCATGGCCACGCGATAGAGCGCGGGCGAATGGCGTTCGACAAGGATCGAAAACGCTTCGACGGACCCCACCGCCACTTCGCGCATCAGCGCAGCATCATCCAGCGCTTCGCGTTGGATCGGGTCTATCGTGTCGAGCAGGCTGTCATCGCCAGTCGCCACTTCGGATCGCACGTCGCCGTAGAAGGTCAAAGCTACCTGCCGTCTTGCACCAATGCCTCTTGCGGGCTGCGGGGCTTTGCCTGCCGGTTCCCACGTGAACGCCAGATTTACGGGAACCATTCCGGGACATCTCGCGACATTTTTTGAAAGCGCCGCGAAGGGTTGGCGCATCGCCCCCGTTAATCGCGGCGGAGACGAGCAAACCGGCCAAATGCCGGATCGGCTCCGACCTGTCGATCAACCCGCACGAGTCCTCCATGCGGGTCGCAACACTGACTGGCCCGCGCCGACCGCACCCCGGCGCGGGCCTGCTTTCCTGTCCAATTCACGAGGGGTTTCATGAACCGTCTTCGCAGCACCACCTTTCTCACCACGCTCGCAGGCGCATCGACGGCCCTCGCCCTGCTCGTGCCGCAAGCTGCGCTGGCGGCGACCACACTCGACGCTGACCGCACGACGCCGATCAAGACATCGGACGCGGGCGACATCTGGATCGGTGACGACGGTTCGATCACGCTGACAAACGGCGGGACGGCAGTGACCGTGGATTCGAACAACACGGTGGGCATCGACGATGGCGGATACATTTCCAACACCGGCGGCAAGGATGGCGACACCGGAATCAAGGTGAATGCGGGGACCACCACCGAAATCACCAACACCGGCGCAATCACGGTGACCGAGACGTTTACGGGCGCGGACACCGATTCCAACGGGATTGCCGACGGCCCCATCGCTTCGGCCAGCAACCGCTATGGCATCGTGGTGGGATCGGGCGCGACGACCACCGGGTCTATCGCCAACTCCGGCACGATCAGGGTCGACGGCCTGAACTCCGGCGGGATCGTGGTGCAATCGAACTTTACCGGCGATATCACCAACACCGGCACGATATCGGTCATCGGGGACAACAGCGTGGGCATTTCCACGCAGGGCGTGACCGGTGACGTGACCGTGGAAGGCACCGTGGCGGTGGTGGGCCAAGGCGCGCAGGGTGTGGTGCTCAACGGCGATATCGATGGCGCGTTCAGGATTCAGGGCAGCGTATCGCAGGCGTCTTCCTACACCACCGACAGCAGCACCACGCAGACGCTTTCGCGCACCGCACTACGCACCGGCAAGGCGGCGGTCGAAGTGAAGGGCGATGTGACCGGCGGCATCATCGTGGCTTCGGCCCCGTATGACCTGAGCGATACCGACACCGACGAAGATGACGACGGCGTGACCGATTCGTCCGAAGGCGTGGGTGCAATCTCGTCTGTCGGGAACAGCCCGGCGCTTTTGGTGGGCAGCGCCGACAATATCGTGATCGGCGCCGCCACGGGGCGCGACGGGGCATTCTCGCTCGCCATCGATGGCACGGTGACGGCCAGCAGCGTCTACAGCAACACAGATGCCTATGCCGTGGTAATCGGCGGACAGGGTGGCACTGTTTCGATGGCCAATGGCATCGGCGTTTCCGGCACGGTGAGCGCGACGACGGTCGATGAAAAGGCCGTGGCGATCCTGATCAACCAGGGCGCGACGGTGCCAGCCCTTTCGAACAGCGGGACGATTTCTGCCGCGATCAGTTCATCGGGCGAAGGCGCGGCCTATGCGGTGCAGGATCTTTCCGGCACGCTCACCACGATCAACAACACCGGCTTCATCAAGGTGACCGGATCGAGCACCGATGATCTGCGCGCCATCGATCTTTCCGCCAACACATCTGGCGTGACGATCAAGCAATACCTGAACGCCATCGACAAGGATGCGCAGGAAGAAGAGCAAGCCGACGACGATTACGATGCCGACAATCCCACGATCTACACTGCGATCACCGGCGACATTCACACCGGCAGCGGCAACGATGTGCTGGATGTGGCTTCGGGCCGCATCTATGGCGACAGCTATCTGAACGCGGGCAACGACCAGTTGCTGCTTTCGGGCGACAGCGGATACGAAGGCGACGTCTATTTCGGCGCGGGCACGGCGACGATGACGATGGCGGGCACGTCCTATTTCGAAGGCAATATCGATCTGGCCGGGAATCTGGGCACGCTGACGCTGGGCAATACCGCGCGGTTTACGGGTTCGGTGAGCAATGCCGGCAATCTGGACGTGATCGTCAACGGCGGCAGCTTTGGCGCGGATTCAGCAACGACGCTGAATTTCGACAGCCTTACGGTGAATTCCGGCGGCGCGCTGAACGTCTATATCGATGGTGAGGAAGGCACGGCTTCCACGATCAACGTCAACACCGCCACCTTTGCCACGGGATCGAAAGTTTCGGCCACGATATCGTCGCTGGAAAATGCCGAGGGCAGCTATACCATCCTGACGGCCGGGACGCTGGAAGGATCACCCAGCTTCGACGCGACGACGACTGAACTGCCGGTCCTGTTCAACGGTGACGTGACCGTGGCGGGCGAGACGCTGGTGCTGGACGTATCGCGCAAGACGGCTGCGGAACTGGGGCTGACCGCGCCGCAATCAGCCGCCTATGAAGCGATCTATTCGCAGGCGACGGCCATCGAATATCTGGGCACCAGCCTGCTGCAGGTGGAGGACGTGGCCGAACTGCAAGGTCAGTTCAACCAGTTGCTGCCCGACTATGCAGGTGGCGTGTTCGACTTCGTGACCCGCAGCAGTCGGCTTGCCTCGCGCCATCTGATGGACGATTCATCGCTGTTCGACATCAGCAATGCGGGCGGCTGGCTGGAGCCGATCTGGTTCCGTGGCAGCAAGGACGAGACGGGCAGCGCGGGCTTCAAGGTTTCGGGCTGGGGCCTTTCGACCGGGATCGAGCGCATCACGGGCATCGGCAACGTGGGCCTGTCATTCGCCTATACCAAGGGCGATATTGCGACGGGCGATTACCAGACGATCGACGCCAGCAATTACGAACTCGGCGCGTTCTGGCGCACGGCAAGCGGGCCGTTCTATGCCTATGCCAAGGCTTCGGTCGGGCGGGTTTCGCTCAGCTCTTCGCGCACGTTCACCGGATCGGTGGATGCCGCCACGCTGAGCTATTCGACAACGGGCAACTGGAGCGGCTGGTCCGCAGGCGCGCAGGGCGGTGCATCGTACAAGCTGGATCTGGGCGGTGGCCTTGCGGTGAAGCCGATGGCGCGGTTCGATTACTACCGCCTTGCGGAAAAGGGTTATACCGAAAGCGGATCGGACGCGATCTATCTGGATGTGGCCAAGCGCACGTCGAGCGTGCTGACCGGCACCGGCAGCATGACGGCATCGTGGAGCGCAGGCGAGGCGACACGCGATTTCCGGCCCTTCACCGTGGAAGTGGAAGGCGGCTACCGTTCGCGGCTGGCAGGCAAGCTGGGCGATACGGTGGCGAACTTCGAGGACGGCGACCAGTTCCGACTGGTGGCCGACAAGATGAAGTCCGGCTGGACCGCCGAAGCGCGCGTGCTGGCAGGCGGCATGGACTATACCTGGCAACTGGCTGGCGGTGCCGAACAAGTGCAGGGCAGCGTTGACTATTCGTTGCGCGGTTCGTTGAGCATCGCGTTTTGATGGGGCCTGCTGCGCGACAACCGCCAACACGCTTCGTCATTGCGAGCCGCGCGTAGCGGGGTGAAGCAATCCAGAGCGGTTTCCGCCGATCCTGGATTGCTTCGTCAGCTTCGCTTCCTCGCAACGACGACAGTGGTGGAGACTGCTCTAATTGGCCGGCCCTGCCCCGGCGGCTGGCGCTTCGACGCAAATGACCGGGGTTTCACCAGCAGGAGTGCGGTAGCCTTCGAGGATCGTGTTCTGAACCTGGCTCACGCGGTCCTTGCGCATTATGCCAACGACTGCGCCGCCGAAACCGCCCCCGGTCTGCCGTGCGCCGCCTTCATCGCCGATGGCGTGGTTCATCAGCGCGGCAAGGGCATCGGTTGGGGCCACGGTGATGCCAAAGTCCTGCGCCTGCGATTGCTGACTTTCGCGCATGAGTGCGCCCATCGCGGCGAGGTTTCCGCTGGCCAGCGCTTCAGCCCCTTCCAGTGTGCGGCGGTTTTCGGTGATGACGTGGCGGGCGCGGCGGAATGTGCTTTCGTCCATGCGCGGACGGGCGGTTTCGAGCATGGCTTCATCGGCATCACGCAGGGCGGGCACGCCGAGGATGCGGGCGGCGCTTTCGCACTCTTCGCGGCGACGATTGTATTCGCCATCGACAAGGCCGCGCACCACGCCCGATTGCACGATCATCACCACAGCGTCTTCGGGCATGGCGATCTGACGCAGGGCAAGCGTGCGGCAATCGATCAGCAGGGCATGGCGCGTCGTGGTTGCGGCAGACGCGATCTGATCGAGATTGCCGCAGCGCACGCCGACGAAATCACACTCTGCACGCTGGGCGAGCAGGGCGAGTTGCACCGGGTTCCAACTTTGGCCCAAGGTTTCGAGGATCACGCGCGCGACCGCAACTTCGAGCGAGGCCGATGACGACAGGCCGGTGCCCTTGGCAATGGAACCGGCGACGGCAAGATCACCGCCCGGCACCACGATGCCGGCAAGGCGCAACTGGCTGACCACACCGCGCACGTAATCGCGCCAACCACCGCCGGATGGCTGCGGATTGGCGGGGTCGAAACTGTCGGTTTCGGCAAAATCCAGCGCGGCGACGTTCAGCGGGGCATCAGCACGCGCGCGGAAAGCGACGCGGGTTTCCTGCCCGATGGCGATAGGCATGGCGAAACCGTCGTTATAATCGGTGTGTTCGCCGATGAGGTTCACCCGGCCCGGCGCGCGGACGACCAGATCGGGGGTGCTGCCGAAAGCATCGGCGAAGCCTGCGGTCAGGCGGTCATGCAAGCTGGTCATGCTTCGATCTCCAGCGCGCGCAGGCGGGCAGCAGCGGTTTCGGGCGTCAGGTCGCGCTGACTTTCGGCGAACATTTCGAACCCGACCATGAACTTGCGCACCGTGGCAGAGCGCAGGAGCGGCGGGTTGAAATGCGCGTGAAGCCGCCATGCCGCCGGATCGGCGCTGCCGCCGGGGCATTGGTGCCAGCCCATCGAATAGGGGAAGCTGGTGCCGAACAGCGCGTCGTAGCGGCGCGTGATGGCGCGCAGGATTTGGGCGAGCGCATCGCGCGCGGGATCGGACAGTGCCTCTATCCGGCCCACATCGTCGCGCGCGATGAGCAGGATTTCAAACGGCCAGACGGCCCACCACGGCACCACGGCAACCCAGTGATCGTTGGCTTCGACGACGCGATCACCCGCAGCAAGTTCGCGGGTGGCGACTTCATCGAGCAGGACGCTGCCCCGGTTCCTGTGCCATGCGGCCTGTTCGCGGTCCTCGTCGGCCACTTCGGTCGGCACAAAGTCGCTCGCCCAGATCTGGCCGTGGGGGTGCGGGCTGGAGCAGCCCATCATCGCGCCCTTGTTTTCGAACACGGCAACATTGGCGAAGCGGGCGGAGAGCGCGGCGCTTTCGTCGGCCCAGCAATCGATGAGGCTGCGGATCGCGGGCAAGCTCATCTGCGGCATCGTGCGCGAATGGTCGGGCGAATAGCAGATCACCCGCGCAGTGCCGCGCGCGGCCTCCATGCGGAACACCGCGTCATCGCTTTGCGGCGCGGGCGTATCGGGCATGAGCGCGGGGAAATCGTTGTCGAACGCGAAAGCGCCGGGGTAATCCGGGTTGCGATCGCCGCCGGTGCGCAGGTTGCCGGGGCAGAGGTAGCAGGTGGCATCGTAAGGCGGACCACCGGCCTGCACCGCCTCGCCCGTTTCGCCCTGCCACGGCCGCTTGGCACGGTGCGGCGAGACGAGCACCCACTTTCCGTTCAGCAGATTCTTGCGGCGATGCGGGTGATCGTCGGGGTCAAACTGGGTCATCGGCCTCTCCGGGGCTTTTCTGCAATCGATTGCCTATACCTGTAACACGCCTTGGTGATCAGCGCATCGCGAATTCGATTTCGCCAGCAATCGCGCGGGTAACAGCGTTTGTCATGAGCATGACAGGACTGTTGTGTGGGAGTCGCGCGGGCGCAAGCGCATTGTCACCTCGTGGCCGCAGCAAAAGGTGCGGCAGGTCTATCGAGGGGTGTCGGTCATGTTGCGCAAAACCAGATTCATCGCTTCACTTGCCCTTGCAGCAGGCTTGCTGGGCGGATTTCCGGTGGCCGCACAGGCCGCCGACAAGGAGCCGCCGGTGACGCTGACCAAGTGCGACAAGGCCATCGGTTCGGTCGCGCTGGTGGATGGCGATACGCAAGGCTGGACGAAGTACGGCCTCAGTTCTCCGCGTGAACTGATTGCGGCGATGGCGCGGGAATCCGGGTGCTTTACCCTGCACGATCCCGCCAGCGGCAAGCCCGCCACGTTCCTGATGAACGTGATCGCTGGTGACAAGGAAGAGGTCGACAAGTCGATCGAGACGGCCAAGGGCGTGGCGATGGAAGGCCTTGTGCGGTCTGGCGCGGCCAGTGGCCTTATGCGCGGCCTGCCCGGTGGTGGCGCAGTGCTGGGCATGTTCGGCGGCTTTGGCGGCAAGAAGAAGGTCGTGGCCGCAGGCATCCGCCTGATCAGCCCCGCCAGCGGGCAGACCGTGGCATCGGGTTCGGGCGAGGTGAAGAAAACCTCGATCTCGTTCGGAAGCGGTGGTGGCACCATCGGTGCGGTGGCCAATGGCGCGACCGGCGCGGCCTATGCCGGGAGCAAGGACGGCCAGATGCTGATCGAGGCTTTCGTCAAGGCGTTCAACGGCGTGGCTGCGCAAGGCCCGGCGCTGGCATCGATGGTTCCGGCCACCGCTGCTACCCCCGCTGCATCGGCTTCTGCGGTCACCGCCATCGACACGAAGATGTATGCTTCTGCCGATACCAAGTCTGCAACGCTCCGCACCGTGCGCGCCGGAACCGCTCTCACCCCCACCGGTCAGCGCACGGGTCTTTTGATCGAGGTCAGCGACAGCTTCGGCACAAAAGGCTGGGTCTCGGTTGAGGACATGCGCTGACATTCGTTCGAAACTGAGCAGTTGCAAGACCACCGTCCGGCGTGAATATTCGCGTCGGGCGGACTGGTCTTTGCCGAAGAGGTCATTCCGGGGTGCGAGGCTGATGGGCAATCTGAACATCCTCTATGTCGAGGACGATCCGCGCGCAGCGGAAGCCGTGCAGACGCTGGTCTGCGCCGATGGCGACCGCATGACGTGGGAGCAAAGCGGAACGGCGGGCCTGCAACGCGCCGGGGCCGAACCTTTCGACGTGATCATCCTTGACCGGATGCTGCCCGATCTTGACGGTTTGAGCATCGTTTCCCGGTTGCGCGCGGCAGGCGTGGGCACGCCGGTGCTGATGCTGAGCGCGCTGGGCCGCAGCGAGAACCGCATCGAGGGGCTGGATGCCGGGGTCGATGACTATCTGGCCAAGCCCTATGAACCCCAGGAACTGGTGGCGCGGGTGCGCGCCCTGCACCGGCGCGCCGGGGGCGCTGTCCACGGCGCGGTGATCCTGTACGGAGCGTTCGAATGCCATGTGAAAGCGCGCACCGCCTTTCGCGCGGGCAAGCACATCGCTCTTTCACCACGCGAATTCGCGCTGTTCCGCTATTTCATGGAGAACGGCGGCGAAACGGTAACGCGCGAAATGCTGCTGCGCGATGTGTGGAACATGAACTTCGACCCGCAGACCAACGTGGTGGACGTGAACATCGGGCGGCTGCGGCGCAAGCTGGAAGACGGATTTGCCACGCCCGCGCTGGAAACCATCTGGGGTGCCGGATACCGCCTGACGAGAGGCGAATGACGGGGCACAGGCCCCATCGGAACAGGCCCCACCGGCGCGGGCAACGCTCGATCTTCGGGCAACTGACGGCCGCGTC
>NZ_JBMLSM010000180.1:0-2055 GCF_049240505.1 Novosphingobium sp. | reverse complement strand
GCATCTCGCGGCCCACATTCCCCGTCGCACCGACCACTACAACCCGGTAACCCATCTTACTTCCCTTCCTGCGGCCCGCCGTTCACTTGCAGACGGCCCGTTCCCTAGCGACTGGTTCCAACCAGCCAAGTTAAAAACGCTTGGGGATGGCGCACCCACACTTTCCCCAAAGCACTTCGTCCAACTCACCCACTACCGTCATCCTGAACTTGTTTCAGGATCCATTCCGCCGATCAGCCCAAGACTCTCAATGGAGAGATGGACCCTGAACCAAGTTCAGGGTGACGACGTTGGAAGCAACGGTTTCCCCTACTTCCCGCTCCCTGCCCCATTACGGTCAAGGAAACGGAAAATCGTCTCATACAAATGCTGGCTCACCTTCGGTCCGCTGATCCGGTGCGTGTAGCCGGGATAAAGCATCATCTCGAACGGCACGGCCTCGCCCTGCATCTTGGCGATGATCGCGCTGGCATTCTCGAACACCACGTTGTCATCGGCCATGCCATGAATGATCAGCAGAGGATCGCTGATCTTGCCAGTTTCGGCCAGCGCGTTTGCTTTCTCGTACACCTGCGGCAGCTTGCCCGGATCACCCAGATAACGCTCGGTATAAGTCGTATCATAAAGCTGCCACTTGGTCACAGGCGCCACTGCGATCCCGGCCGCATAGGCGCCCGGATTGGCCTCCAGCATCTTGATCGACATGTAACCGCCATAGGACCAACCGAAGGTGCTGATCTTGTCTGCGTCAACGAACGCCTGCTTCTTCAGCCACATCGCGCCCGCCAACTGGTCCTCGACCTCAACCGAACCCATCGCGTGGTGCAGCGCCGAGGCAAACTTCACGCCCCGGTTTTCAGACCCGCGATTGTCGATGGCGAAGTAGATATACCCCTTGTCGACAATCGCCTGAGCCAGTGCCCCCTGAAAACCCTTGGCCACCACCCGCGAAGTCGGCCCGCCATAGTGGTAGGTGAACACGGGATACTTCTTCCCCGGCTCCAGCGGCGGTGTGATCATCATGTAGTGCAGCGGTGTGCCGTCTGCAGCGGGGATCGTGCCAAACTGCGCCGGACGATGGCTGGCAAGATACTGTGCATAAGGATGCGCACCTGCGACCTTGTTCTCCTCGATCCACGCCAGCCGCTTGCCGGTGGTGTCGGCGATGTAAGACTGCGCAGGCTGCGCATCCGACGCGCGCGAAATCATCAGCGTCTGCCCGGTGCGGTCCATAGACGCATTGTTGACCCAGCCGAGTTCGGTGATCCGCTTCAGTTTGCCGGGTGCCTTCAGGTCCATCGCGTAGACTTGGCTCGCCAGCACATCGTCCTTGGTGCCAGTCAGATAGACCTTTCCAGCCTTTTCATCCACGCCGACCAGCCCGGTAACCACCCAGTCGCCTTGGGTAAGGCGCAACCACCGGCCATCGGGGTGACCGTCGGGACGATAATGGTACAAGTGCCCGAAGCCATCGCGTTGCGACCACCACACAAGGCTCCCGTCCTTCAGGAACCGATAACTGTCAGACAGGTCGATCCAATGCTTGTCCGCCGCCTTTTCGGTAAACATCACGCTGGACTTGCCGGTGGCGGGATCGACCTTGAGCATGTCCAGCACGGTCTGCTCGCGGTTCATCCGCTGCACATAGAGCGCCTTGCCATCGGGCGCCCAGTCCACGCGCGCAAGATAGACGTCTTTCTCAGCGCCCAGATCCACCTGCACTCGGTTCGATCCGTCCGGCCCCATCACCCACAGCGAAACTTCGGCGTTGGGCGTGCCCGCCGCCGGATAGCGCTGCTGGTAGGTCCGCGTATCTTCCGCGCCGATGGCCGTTCGCGTGACCACGCCGACCATGCTCTCGTCAAAGCGCTCCACCGCGATGCGCTTTTCATCAGGTGACCACCAAAACCCGTTGAAGCGGTTCATTTCCTCCTGCGCCACGAACTCCGCCTCGCCCCAATGGACGTCCGCGTTCGTTTCCGCAGGCGTGATCGCTTGAGCCGCGCCCGTCACTGGCCCAGCCCACAGTCGGCGGTCCCGCACATAGGCAATATG
>NZ_JBMLSM010000179.1:0-29613 GCF_049240505.1 Novosphingobium sp. | reverse complement strand
GTGAAAGCATGGACAGACCTTTCGCAACAGCAAGGCTGCGCGGTCTAGAGCAGGGATGGCTGGCAGGCAATCAGGGGGGCGAGGACAGTTCGGCAGACTGTGGTATCAATTGCTAAAACGAGCGCCGTAAACCCACCCCCAGCCCCTCCCTTAAGGGAGGGGAGCGAGACTTATTGAGCCGTAAGGCGAAATTAGTCGCAGCGGGGAGGGTTTCCCAACCTGCCGTGTTTGCAAAAGCCCCTCAGAACAGCATTGAAAGCGCGCGATAGAGGCCGGTGATCAGGATCGGCAGGATAGCGGCAAGCGCCCATACCTTTATCTGATCGCGCCGAAATGCGGCCTTATAGGCCATGCTGTGCGCCTGTTCATCGGTCAGGTGTTCCCAGCGTCGTTCGAACTGGCGGAACATCGGAATGATTGCGGCAACCAGCACCACCAGCACGAACAGCGGCAGGATCGATGCGCTGGTCCCCTGAATTTCGTGCATGGTGACGAATATCTGCAGGCCGGTGTAGACCAGCAGGCCGTAAGCGACGTTGTCGCTCATCTTCTTGCGCCAATCGACCTTTTCGGCCTTGCTGGCGGCTGAGTGGAGGGCCTTGTTCATGGCGCCTAACCCCTTGTTCCTATCCTACGGGAGTAGAACATGCAGGTTGGGAACGTGCAAGGGCAATTCGGGCAGCCTTGTCCTTCATCGGGATTTAATGTGACGTGGCTATGAAGCCATGCATAAATCCTGCCAAATTGCAGCGCGGGGTTTGAACTGGCGGGCCGACCCGCTATTGAATGCCGCTGATCGATTGAAACTGCCGAGTTTGTTGATGACCATGATCGATGAAACTGCCGCGCCCGCCAATGCGGCACCGCCTATCCCGCAGGGCGGACTTGAAGTGGTTTCAATCGCCAAAAGCTATGACAAGCGCGCGGTGCTGAGCGATATCTCGCTGTCGGTGGGCAAGGGCGAAGTGCTGGGCCTGTTGGGGCCGAACGGCGCGGGCAAGACGACCTGCTTCTATTCGATCATGGGCCTGGTTCGGCCCGATTCCGGGCGCATCCTGCTGGATGGCGTGGATATCACCAAGCTGCCGATGTACCGCCGTTCGATCCTGGGGCTGGGCTATCTGCCGCAGGAAACGTCGATCTTTCGCGGCATGACGGTGGAGCAGAACATCGCCACCGTGCTGGAACTGATCGAGCCGGACAAGGCCACGCGCGAAGCAGAGCTTGAGCGGCTGCTGGACGAATTCGGGCTGACCCGGCTGCGCGCCAGCCCGGCAATGGCACTTTCGGGCGGGGAACGCCGCCGGTGCGAAATCGCGCGGGCGCTGGCTGCGCGGCCATCGATCATCCTGCTCGACGAACCGTTTGCCGGCATCGATCCGCTTTCCATCAGCGATATCCGCCATCTGGTGAAAGACCTCAAGCGGCGCGGCATCGGTGTGTTGATCACCGACCACAACGTGCGCGAAACGCTGGATATCGTGGACCGCGCCTGCATCATCTATGGCGGGCAGGTGCTGTTTGCCGGAAGCCCCGAAGCGCTGGTGGCCGATGCCAACGTGCGCAGGCTCTATCTGGGTGAGGGTTTTACGCTGTGAGCTTTGCGTCTTGTCCATCGACAGGCTCAGGACGAGCGGAGGTGGCGCATGGATGTTTCTTTCCCCCGCTCATGCTGAGCCTGCCGAGGCAGGCTGGCTGATGAAGATCTCGGGGGGGATCTAGATCATGGCTCTGGGGCCAAGGCTGGACATACGACAAACCCAGTCGCTGGTGATGACACCGCAGTTGCAGCAGGCGATCAAGCTGCTGGCGCTGTCGAACCTTGAGGTGGAAACCTTTATCGGTGAGGCGCTGGAAGCAAATCCGCTGCTGGAAATCGGGGATTCCGCGCCTGCTGAGCCGGGCGATGCGCTGTCCGAAGACCTGCGCCGCACACAGCTCGAATCCTCCGGCGTCGATCAACTCGTTGCCGAAGGGCGGGTGGCGGAAGACCGCCCGCTCGATATCGATACGACCGCGCTCGACCGCGACCGCGATACCGGGGACGGTTCGCTGCTGGAACTGTCCTCAGTACGCGAAGGGGGCGGCGGTGGCGAAGCGCCGGATATCGACGAGCACGGGCGCTTCGACATATCGCTGGCCGAACATCTCCACGGCCAGATCGGCACCGCCACGTCTGACCCGCAACTGCTGTTCGTGGCGCGATGGCTGATCGATCAACTGGACGAAGCGGGATATCTGCGCCTGCCGCTGGGCGAAGTGGCAGAAGCGCTGGGGCTTTCGGCGCTGGTGGTGGAACGCGCACTGGGGCTGGTGCAATCACTTGATCCCACCGGCGTGGGCGCGCGCAATCTGGGCGAATGTATCGCGCTGCAGGCAAAGGAAGCGGACCGTTACGATCCGTGCATGGCACGGCTGATCGACAATCTCGAACTGGTGGCGCGGGGTGAGATCGCGCGGCTGAAGCGGCTGTGCCAGGTCGATGACGAAGACTTTGCCGATATGCTGGCCGAATTGCGCAGTTACGATCCGCGCCCCGGCCTGCGCTTTGGTGCGGGCATGGCCGAAGCGGTGGTGCCCGACCTGCTCATCCGCGCTGCCGGATCGGGGTGGGATATCGCGATCAATCAGGCCACCCTGCCGCGCCTGATCGTCAACCGCAGCTATTACGTGGAAATGCGCGGGGCCTGCGTCGGCAAGGAAGCCAAGGCGTGGCTGGGCGAAAAGCTGGCCGATGCGAACTGGCTGCTCAAGGCACTGGACCAACGGCAGAAGACGATCCTGAAAGTGGCGGCAGAGATCGTGAAGCAGCAGGACGGCTTCTTCCGCCACGGCGTTGCCCATCTGCGCCCGCTGACGCTGCGGCAGGTGGCAGAGGCCATCGAGATGCACGAATCAACCGTGAGCCGGGTGACTTCGAACAAGTACCTCAACTGCGATCGCGGCACGTTCGAACTGAAGTATTTCTTCACGTCGGGCGTGGCATCATCCGATGGCGAAGGCGCTTCGGCAGAGGCTGTGAAGGCAGCGATCCGGCAGTTGATCGATGCGGAAGATCCCAAGGCGATCCTTTCGGACGATGCGCTGGTCGATCTGCTGAAAGCCAAGGGCTTCGACCTCGCCCGGCGCACGGTGGCGAAATATCGCGAGGCGATTGGCCTTGGCAGTTCGGTGCAGCGGCGGCGGCAGAAGGCGCTGGCGGGCGTGCGGTAAAGCTTGGGCGTTGGTAAACCCACCCCCACCCCTCCCTTAAGGGAGGGGAGCGAGACTTGGCGCACCGAAGGTGTGCTTAGTCGCAGCGGGGAGAGTTTCCACACCTGTCGTGGCTGCAAGCGATGTAGACGCCGGGACTTATGCCGCTCCGGGACGCTCGGCCAGCATTTCGCGCACCATGTCGGTCAGGTTGGCGTCGAACCGGGCCAGGACCTGATGATCCTCGGCCGTGTCCCAGTGCGTCACCAGTTCGCGCCCGTTGAACCAGTGCAGCGCATAGCCGGGTGGATCGGCGATGATCAGGTTTCGCTCGTCCGGCTGGTCCGGGTCAATCGGCCGCAGATCGAGCGCGACTTGCGGCGCGGTGGATGGGCAGGTGGCGACCACGGTGCCTTCCCATGCCGTGACGATGGCGCGGTGGATATGGCCGCACACCATGCCGACAATATTGTCGCGCCCGCGCACACAGGCGGCGAGCTGTTCGACCCAGGGTTCTGCGGGATCGGTGTTCATCCACGGAATGCCCGCTTCGAACGGCGGGTGGTGCAGCACGATCAGGTTGCGCGCATCGGGCGCTTCATCGAGCCGGGCGTTGAGCCATGCCGCGCGTGCATCGCAAAAGGCACCGCCGTGGCGGCCTTCTTCCAGCGTATCAAGCACGATCAGCCGCAGCGGCCCGGCTTCGACCACATATTGCAGAAAGCCTCCATCGAAGCGCGCTTCGGGGAAGACCTCGGCAAAGGTGGTGCGGACATCGTGGTTGCCCAGCGCGTAGTGAACCGGGAACGGCAGATCGGCAAAGGCTTCGCGCAGGCGGAGGTAGCTGTCCTTGTCGCCCCGGTCGATCAAGTCCCCGGTCGCGATCAGCATGTCGGGACGGGGCTGTAGCGCAGCCAGTTCCTCCAGCACCCGGTCAAGCCGCTGCCGGTTGAACTCACCGGGGCAGTCAGGCTCAAACCCCAGGTGGATGTCGGTGACCTGCGCTATCAGCATCGTCCCCCCTGCATCCCCTAGTGCGGTTTCATCGGGAAGCGCGGACGATCCGCCAGCGCCACCGCATGAGCGTCGGTTTTCTTCCGATCATTCTTTGGCACCCACGGCGCGCCTGCATCCATGTGATAGGAGTGGCACATCGCGCAGGAGGATTCGACCGGATCCTTTACCGAAATGGATGCCATTTTCGCGCCTTCACCGCCGACATGGCAGGTGCGGCAGCCACCCTTGCCATCCATGCCCGGCACGAGAAGGTCGGTGGCCTTGTTCGATGTGGCAGCGCCGGTGTGGCATTGCGCGCAATCGCTTTGCACGTGGGCCTTGTGATCGAACCAGCCCTTGCGGAAATAGCGGTCGTTCTGGGCGACCGGCTGGATCGCAAAGCCTGCCGTCTGCGCAGTACCGCTGCGCGTGACGACGTGGCAATCGTTGCACATCCCGCCCTTCGAGAAGACTTGCGTGATCGCCTGATCCGCGCCGCCCGGATAGAAGCGCACCGCGCGGGCATAATCTGCCGCGGTTGACCGCATCGCCGCATCGCCCGGCACCCTGCGCGCCATGCCCGAAAGGTTTGCCGGGCGTGCAGGCGCAGTGCCGCGATAGAAGGCGCGCAGATCGGCCACGACCTGTGCAGGATCGCCATGCCGCAGCGTGCGAACGGTGCCGCCGATCTGATCGAAGCTGAGCGAGTGGCACGACTGGCAGGATTCTTCCATGTCCACGGGTTTGAAGCGTGCACCGCTGGAATCGGTCGCATGGCAATCGGCGCATTGCAGGGCATCGCTGCCTGCGAACTTGCCCGGCATCCGGCGCACCATCTGCGCAATGCCATTGGTTTTCGACAGGTGCTGTCCGTGGGTGAACTTGAGGCCGTTATTCTCTTGCAGACCCGCTTCCCACGCCACGCGACGGAACAGCGGCTTGTCCCCGTCCATCCCGCTCAACAGAGTCGGCCTGAACTGGGGATGGGCCGTTCCGAAATCGGCGGCGTCGGCGATCTTCGTGTCGGGCAAGCGACCTTTCATCCCGTCATGGCAGTCCGCGCAGAACTGCTGTTGCGTGGCGGGCATAGCACCCGCGCCTTCATGTTCAGTGTGACAATCGACACAACGCCCGGCAGGACGGTTGAACGCGCCCGCGACCGCGCGCTGCATGGCGGCCATGCCTGTCGGCTCTCCCCGTGATTGCAACAGGCGCGCCTTGTCTGCGATGTGATCGTGTGCATCCTTGGTGTGGCAGGTAAGACAGGCTTTGTCGGTCACCGCAACGAACGCTTGCGTGTGGCAGGCCTGACAATCGCCATTCAGCGCCTTGTGCGAAAGGCTCAACGGGCCGGACGTCCACGTCTGATCGGCGTGGAAACCATCGGGCCGCCGCGCCTCTTCCTTCATCGCCAGCGGTTTGTATGTGGCATAGCTGTAGAGCGGGAAGGCAAGGAACGCGAACAGCACCAGCAGCGAAAACGCCCATGCCGAAAGGCGCTTTCCGGGAAGCAGACCTTTCAGCGAATAGGCCGCGCCGATATCGCGCTCTTCGGCGGATTCGGACACGGCTTCCACACGGCGCACGGTCAGGACCGGCGTTTCGCCATCCTCATCCTGCGAAACGGCAATACGGTGGCCGCCAAAGGCAAGCTCGCCACCCACCGCCGGGTCGATTTCGGCAGACTTCGTGCTGCGGCCGTTCACTTCGAACGGCTGATCGGTGGTTGCAGTAACCGTGAGGATACCATCCGCCCCCCGTGCGATACGCGCATGGACCGGGTTCACCGCAAGGTCGGGCAAGTGGATCGCGCAGGCCGAATCGCGGCCAACGGTCATCTCGCGCATTCCATAGGTGGAGCCGCGGACGATTTCCTCGCCACTGGACTTGAGCGCGATCTGGCGGACAACAAAGCTCATCGTTCGCTCACCAGTAGAAGAAGACGCTGACGACATGCGCAGAGAGCGCAGCGATCAGAGCGAAGGTGACGGGGACGTGGACATAGAGCCAGGCCTGCAACCACGATTTGAGTTTCAGATGCTGTCGCAATCGTTCGAGCATCGATTCCTTGCGCGTGAGTTGCGCGTCGATCTTGCCAAGCAGATCGTCCTTGGTTCGTTGACGTGACGCGCGCAGCGCACGCAGTTCGTTGACGGCGTGGCGCGTGGCGCAATTGGGATAGTTGCCGGTCACACGATTCCAGATGGTGCCGCCGAACGGGTCTTGCTCAAGGCTCTGCCCTACCAGCACCGCCGCCTGCGCATCCAATGGCTGCGCGGCATCGTGGATTTGCCGGTCGAGCGAACGCAGCGCCTCGATCATCTGCTTTTCGGTGATCGCGCCTTCTTCGTCATAGCGATTGGCCGAAAGCGCGCGGGGCAGCGTAGCATAGACATAGATGCCGAACACCCCCGATGCCACCACCAGCAGCATCAGTGCCCAAGCCAGCGTGTGGACGTTCCAGCCGAATTCGAATCCCGAATGCAGCGTGCCGATCACGGTAACGAGCATTCCAAGATAGACGTGCGCCGAAGTCCACGCCTTCAGGCTCCAACGGCCCGGTGTGATCGCGCGCTTGCGCATTCCCAGCATGGTCAGCCACAGGATCAGCAGCGCGCCGAACGTGCCCAGCGTGTAGCCCAGCCAGCTTGACCCGAAATGCGTGCCGGGCAGCGGCACGAAAATATAAAGCAGCGTCAGGACCAGTGCGAGCGCAGCCGAAAGCTTGGCCCAATACATGTTGCGATGGGTCAGAAATCCTTCGTGGGTATTCTGGCGCTGGCGCGAGGAGCCGGTCTTCTTGGCCGAAGCAGGCTTGTTTGCGGTCGATGCCATCGCTCAGGCCCCCTCGTTCTCAAGCCGCGCAACGGTCAGGAACTCGTCGGGCGAAACGCGGATGGCAGCGCCGGTCGGGCAGGCACGCACGCAGCTTGGGCCGCCTTCGATGCCTGAACACATGTCGCACTTGATCGCCTTCTTGCGATCGAGCGCTTCATCAATGGCCGGATCACCGGTATATTTCGTGTTCTTCTTCGACCATTTATACGGCGGCTCGCCCGGCCCCGGCCCGGCCCCGAAGAACAGCCAGGAAAGCAACGATGGCTTCTTGGGCGGCACCTTGTCCATGCGGATCACGCCATAAGGGCAGTTGCGCTGGCAATTGCCGCAGCCGATGCAGGTATCGTTGATCTTCACTTCGCCATCCGGCCCGCGCTGAATCGCGTTGGGCGGGCAATCGGCCATGCAGTGCGGGTGTTCACAGTGGCGGCACGATGTCGGCACGTGCAGGCTGGCAAAGCTCTTGCCTGCCTCGCGGTCCAGCCGCGAAAGCCCGTCATGGCTGTCGGCGCAGGCCTTTTCGCAGTTGTCGCAACCCACGCACAACCGTTCGTCGATCAGCAGAACGTCGGTAGCCTCACCCAGCCCTTGCGAAACGAGGAACTTGGCCTGTTCAGAATAGAGATCGACGATGCCGGAGAAGGTGTCCTTCTTCGTTTCGATGAAGGCGTTGGTCGCGCGGCGGACTTCCATTTCCTTGCGCGCACGATCCAGCAGCGCTGGCTTGGCTGCCAGCACGCGGCGGAAGGCCTTGCCATCAATGCGGATCACTTCGCTCTTGATTGCCGCGCGCACCGTGGCCGTGCGGGTGCCGCCATCGATCACCGCCATTTCGCCGACGTAAGAACCGGCTGGCAGGTAGGACAGGAACACAGGCTTCCCGCCCACTTCCTTCTCCACGATCATCGAACCCACCCGGATCACATAGATATCGCGGTCGTCATCGCCTTCCTTGATGATCGCGTCGCCCGCGCGCACCTGGGCGATCTTCGATCCGTCGACCACTTCTGCGATATCGGCAGGTGTCAGGCCCGATCCGAACATCTGCAGGATCTGGCGCTCGGTCGATATCCGCTCGATCGCGCGCTTGGCCGTTGGCACCTGGCTTTGCAGCTTGAGTGCGGCGTTGCGGCTGATCTCGACGCAGACGGTATCTTCTGCGGCAACAATGGTCGCTCCGCGCTTCCGCCCCGAAATCAGGCCGACTTCGCCAAAGATCGAACCCGGTGGAATCGGCACGACTTTCGTCGCATCATTCGGATCGAGCCGCACGTTCACCCCGCCCGATGCGATGGCAAACAGCGACGATCCCGGATCGTTCTTCTCGAAGATCACATCGCCCTTCTTGTAGGCACGCGCTTCGGAATCGAGCATGAATTCACGCAACTGCAGCGTGGTCATGCCTTCAAGAATGGTCACGTTCGAACGCAGGAATTCCAGCCATTCGTTCACCGAACGACGGCCCGGCAGGCCTGCAAACTTGGCTTCCAGCAGCGGTTCGTCCGCCGGTTTCAGATCCTTGTTGCCGTTGATGAATTCAACGACATCGTAGCCCTGATTCATGCAGTGCTTGATCAGCGGGTAGCCAGCCAGCGCGCCAATCACGAAAATGCCCGGTGCAGTCGATTCGAACTGCGGCGACAGCGTCGGGAAGGCAAGGCGGTCAGCACTCGCAAACTCGATGCCGCACCCTTCGACAAAGGCCCTCGGCGGGGCTGACCCGATTCGCGCAATGATCCGGTCGCAGCGAATGCGCTCTTCGCCATCGCGCGTGGAAAGCGTGATCCAGCCGGGCTCTACCGATTTGGTCTCCGTCTCGTAGCGAATCGTCAGCTTGCCCGCCGCGTCATCCTCGATCAGCGCTTTCGCGTTCGGCTCTTTTGCCGTGGCAAAGCTTTCGCGGACGTTGGTGGATTTCGGGCTGCGGTTGAGGATGGTAACCGTATTACCCTGCGCCTGATCCTCAACCAGTCCGCGCGCGTTTTCGATCCCGGCGTCACCTGTGCCGATGACTATGATGTGCTGGTCCAGCACGGCATAGGGATCGTCCAACTGGTAGGTAACGTGCGGCAGATCGCCGCCGGGGCAGCGCATCAGATTGGGGTTGCCCTGCGTGCCAATGGCAAGCACGACGTTTTCCGCCATCACCGTTTCGCCATTGGTCAGCGTGATCGCATAGGGTGGCGCAAACCGCTGCAATTCGGTGGTCGTCGTCGACCCGTCACGCGCGCGGGAAACGATCTTCTGCACCGATCCGGCAATCGCCTCGCCGGTGCCTTTGATCGCTTTCACATCGGCATTGTACATCACGTTCACACCGAGTTCGGCGGTGCGCCCGTTCCATCTATCAAGGATATCCTCGCGCTTGCCCGCGTCGAACTCCTGATCGGATCGAAGAATCAGCTGGGATGGCGTGGCCATCACGTGCTTGCCCTTCTGATATTTGAAGATCGTATCGGAAAGGTGGTCCGTTTTTTCGAGCAGGACATGGCTCAGGCCAAGCTGCGCCGCACGGCTGGCCGCACTCATGCCCGCCGGGCCGGAACCGATGATTGCAACCTTGAATATCTCGCCCACCGGCCTGCGTCCCCCGCATCGCCGACCGACGGCGCATGTACCTGCGCCTGCCCGTCTCTCTACCGATTTGCGACCCCTGAACCCCGACTTTACCCGATGCTCTGCGCATTGCCAGAAACAATTTGCAAAGCCTGCGCCTTACGCTTGTGCGCTGTCCACCCTTGTTCGCATCGCAACGGGTTGCGCACCGCCTGCCCTGCGCGATATGCGCTGAAAGTGCCCGGACGCTTCACCCTTGCTCGACAGGGTGAAATGGCTGTCCGTCAGGAGTTTGCGATGACCGAGCCGAAGCCTGCACCCGAAACCCGCGAAAGTGCGGAAGGGACTTCGCGTCTTGGTCGTTTTGCGCTGATCGCTGCCGGGCTGATCGCGCTTGGCGCCGGAGGCATGGCGATGATGCGCGGGCCGGAAACCCCGCCGCCGCCTGCCGAACCGCCGCCCGCCGCGCCCAGCCAGCAGCCCTCGGTCGATGATGTGATTGCAAAGCTGGAAGCTAAGCTGGCCGAAACGCCGGACGATGCCGAAGGCTGGCGGATGCTCGGCTGGTCCTATTTCCAGACCGAACGCTATGCCGAATCCGCCACGGCGCTGAAAAAGGCGACCAAACTCGATCCCGAAAACGCGCAGACGTGGTCGTTTCTGGGAGAGGCGCTGGTGCTTGCCAGCAAGGAAGAAGGCCGGATGCCCCGCGATGCGCGGGCCGCTTTCGACAAGGCGATCAAGCTGGACCCCAAGGATGCGCGCGCCCGCTATTTCCAGGCGGTGGCGATGGATCTTGGCGGGCGGCACCGGCAGGCCATCAACGCTTGGTTCGATCTGCTGGAAGATACGCCTGCCGATGCGCCCTATGCCGAAGACATCCGCTCGGTCATCCGCGCGGTGGGCGAAAAGCACAAGATCGAGGTGGAGAAGCGCCTTGCCGAAGCGCAGTTCGCCGCGCCCGCAGGCGGCGCGATCACCGATGGCCCGCACAAGGCCGCCGCTGGCATTCCGGGGCCGACGTCGGACCAGATGAAGGCCGCGTCCGCTTTGCCCAAGGGTCAGCAGGAAGCCATGATCCGGGGCATGGTCGATGGGCTTGAGGCAAAGCTTGATGCCAATCCCGCCAATGTCGATGGCTGGATCATGCTCCTGCGCAGCCGGATTCAACTGGGTGAGCCTAAGAAAGCTGCCGAAAGCCTGCAAAAAGGTTTGAACGCACTGCGCAACGATAGCGCGGGCACGCGCAAGTTGCGCGAAGCTGCCTCAAGCCTTGGCATCGCCGGGGCCTGATTCGCATTGCTGAATCGGGCGCAAGCCCCGCTTTGGGCGACATTCGGTTAACCTTGCGCCGATATGGATGCGTTAATGAGCCTGATCCTGATTCATTCCGGCACAGCTGGATTCACGGGATTTTCCGCCCCGTTTTGAATCACTTCCCCACCCAAACGATTCGTTTCCGGGCGCATCGGTGGTTAACCGCGCCGAAACCCCCGCCCGCCTTTACAACAAATTAACCTTTCGCGTTCATTCCTCCTATGGTTAATGGCGGGAAACCCGAATTGATGCCGGGTTAATTGCCAACGGGGACTGGCAAGAGAAGGGGCAGTTCAATGCGCGTACTGCTGATTGAAGACGAACCGACCACCGCCAAGGCGATCGAGCTGATGCTCACGACCGAAGGCTTCAATGTCTATTCCACCGATCTTGGCGAAGAAGGCCTCGATCTGGGCAAGCTGTATGATTACGATATCATCCTGCTCGACCTGAACCTGCCCGACATGCACGGGTACGATGTTCTCAAGAAGCTCCGCGTCGCCAAGGTGCAGACGCCGGTGCTGATCCTCTCGGGCATTTCCGAAATGGATTCCAAGGTCCGCTCGTTCGGCTTCGGTGCCGACGATTACGTGACCAAGCCTTTCCACCGCGAAGAGCTGATCGCCCGCATCCACGCCGTGGTGCGCCGCTCGAAAGGCCATTCGCAGTCGGTCATCCGCACCGGCAAGCTTTCGGTCAATCTCGATGCCAAGACGGTCGAAGTCGATGGTGCCCGCGTGCATCTGACCGGCAAGGAATACGCGATGCTGGAACTGCTCAGCTTGCGCAAGGGCACCACGCTGACCAAGGAAATGTTCCTCAACCACCTTTATGGCGGGATGGACGAACCCGAACTCAAGATCATCGACGTGTTCATCTGCAAGCTGCGCAAGAAGCTGGCGCACGCCTGCGGTGGCGAAAACTATATCGAAACCGTCTGGGGCCGTGGCTACGTGCTGCGCGATCCCGATGATATGAGCGTGATCGAAGCGGCCTGATTCTTCCCGGCCCCCGATTTCCTCACGATGAAGCGGCCCGCCCTCCCCGGCGGGCCGTTTCCGTTGGCGGCCTTACCGTTGACTGGTGCTGCGGCTCCTGCCATCGGCGCGCCTTATGACAGCGTATAAACCCGGCGATCCCACCACGATCAACCGCCTCTATGGCCGCGCCAAGGGCAAGCCTCTGCGGCAGGGCCAGCAGGCGCTGGTGGACGATCTGTTGCCGCAGATTTCCATGCCCGCCGAAGGGCCGATCACGGCTGAAGCGCTGTTTGGCGAAAGCCGCCCGCTGCATTTTGAAATCGGCTTTGGCGGGGGCGAACATATGGCCTTTCGTGCCGATATGCTGCCCGATCACGGCTTCATCGGGGCCGAACCCTTCCTTAACGGCGTGGCGCAGGCACTCACCCACGTATCGGGCGGAGTCCTTGAGGGTAAGGGGGCGCAGCACGCCCCCATTCCCAACGTGCGCATCCACCACGGCGATGCGCTGGAAGTGCTGCGCCGCATCCCCGATGGTGCGCTCTCGTTCCTCTATCTGCTGCATCCCGATCCCTGGCCCAAGGCCCGCCATGCCAAGCGCCGCATGATGAACGACGGCCCGCTCGACATGTTTGCCGCCAAACTGCGTCCCGGCGGCGAGTTCCGCTTCGGCACCGATCACGCCGTTTACCTGCGCCATGCACTGATGGTCATGCGCAGGCACAAGCACCAGTTCGAATGGCTGGCGAGCGAGGCAAAGGATTTCCAGAATCGTCCCGGCGGCTGGCCCGAAACGCGCTACGAACACAAGGCGCGCACGGTCTATGGCCACGAAGTCTGGTACTTCCGCTACCGCCGCAAACCCGATTGAACAGCGCCCCAACGGTTCATCGCAAAAAACTCTCCCTTTGCGGTAGAGTTTAAATTCTTCCTTTCCGGTAGACATTCCATCCGGCTAACTCCCTGCGCCGCCACGAGGCGGACAACAGGGTGGGATTCGCGATGGATTTTCTGGCAGGTTTTGATTGGGCGGCGCTATTGCCGTTCATTGCGGTGGGCTTTGCCGCACAGATGGTCGATGGCGCGCTGGGCATGGCCTTCGGGGTCATCGCCAATACGCTTATGGTCGGCGTTCTGGGCATACCGCCCGCGCTTGCTTCGCAGCGGGTGCATATCGTGGAGTGCTTTACCACGGCCACGTCGGGCATCAGCCACCTGCTACACGGCAATATCGACAGGAAACTGTTCTTCCGCCTGCTGATCCCCGGCATGGCGGGCGGCATCATCGGCGCCTATGTGCTGACGTCGGTAGACGCCTCCATCGTCAAGCCGTGGGTGCTGCTCTATCTTTGCGGCATCGGCGTTTACCTGCTGACGCGCGGCATTCTCTATCCACCCAAGATCAAGGAGGCCAAGCACGTGGCCCCGCTCGGCCTGCTCGGTGGCTTCCTTGATGCAGTCGGCGGCGGCGGCTGGGGGCCGGTGGTCACGTCCAACCTGCTGATTCAGGGCGCCGATCCGCGCAAGGTCGTGGGCACCGTCAACACGGTCGAGTTCTTCCTGACCCTCACCGTATCGGCCGCCTTCATCTTCCATCTCGGCGTAGCAGACGTGGCGGGTGCCACGCTCGGCTTCCTGATCGGCGGCATTGCCGCTGCACCGTTCGGGGCATGGGCGGCCAAGCACATTCCGCCCAAGGCCATGCTGATCATGGTCGGTATCGTCCTCACCCTTACCAGCGCCTACGGTGCCTACCGCGCCTTTGCCTGAGGTCCGCCCGGCAAACATGCTTACGCACCGTTAACCACACCGTGCCATACTTCTCCTGCCGCACGGGGCCGAGTCCCATAGGCGGCAGGAGGACACGACGATGGCACGCTATGACGCAAGCGGCATGACCATTTCAGAGATGCGCGAATTCGCCAGCTTCGCCGCGTGCGAGCAGCGCTACATCCGCCGCAGTCTGGATATAGCGCTTGGCCGTGGCGATGCCGAACACCGCTGGGCTCGTAGCGGCGACGAAATCGTTTCGATCCGCCAGCAGGCCGCGCTCTATGCAGAAGTCCCCATGCTGCGCCAGTTGATCGGCCACGTTGACGGGCTGGACAGCCTCGAACCCTTCATGGGATCGCTGATCCGCGTGACCGCATTCGATCTGGCGCAGGGCCGCATCACGGGCTTTTCGGCCTATCGCTTTCTCTACGAACGCCTGCTGGGAGCCGAAGCCCGCCCGTGGCTGCCCGGCGCGTTCTGCGGAGCGGCCGCCCTGCCGATGATCCGCCCGGACCGCCGCCGCCACCTGCTGCAGTCGATCAGCGAAGCCGCCGCCACGGCGCATGGGTGGTCCACCCGACCGCCGGTGTTCTACCCAGAGTTCGTGGAAGCCGAAGCCGCGTAAATTTTACGGCACCAGCACCGTATCCTTGGCCACGGCATCGGTCTGCGGATAGTCCAGCGTATAGTGCAGCCCCCGGCTTTCATGCCGCGCGCGGGCCGATCGCACGATCAGGTCCGCGCTCTGCAACAGGTTGCGCAGTTCGATCAGATCCGTGGTCACGCGGAAGTGGCCGTAATAGTCGTTCACTTCATCAGACAGCAGCGCAATGCGGTGGGCCGCGCGCTCCAGCCGCTTATTGGTGCGCACGATCCCCACATAGTTCCACATGAAGCGGCGGATTTCGGTCCAGTTCTGCTTGATCACCACTTCCTCGTCGGAATCGGTAACGCGGCTTTCGTCCCACCCGCGCACTTGCGGCGGAGCATCGAAGCTATCCCAGCGGCGCAGGATATCGCGCGCAGCGGCATCGCCGAACACGAAGCATTCCAACAGCGAATTAGATGCAAGGCGGTTTGCGCCATGCAACCCGCTTTCGGTGCATTCGCCCGCAGCATAAAGCCCCGGCAGGTCGGTTCGCCCATCCAGATCGATCAGCACGCCACCGCAGGTATAGTGCTGCGCAGGCACCACCGGGATGGGAGAGGTCGTCATGTCGATCCCCAGCCCGATCAGCTTTTCATAGATGTTGGGAAAATGGCCGCGCACGAAATCGGCAGGCATGTGGCTGATATCCAGATGCACATAGTCCAGACCGAACTTCTTGATCTCCGCATCGATCGCGCGCGCCACCACATCGCGCGGGGCCAGTTCCATGCGCTCGGCATCGTAGTGCGCCATGAAGCGGTTGCCGGTGCGCGGATTGATCAGCCTTCCGCCTTCGCCCCGCACCGCTTCGGTGATCAGGAAGTTCTTGACCTCAAGGTGATAGAGGCAGGTCGGGTGAAACTGCATCATCTCCATGTTTGAAACGCGCGAACCCGCGCGCCATGCCATCGCTATGCCATCGCCCGTCGCACCGCGCGGTGCCGTGCTGAACTGGTAAACGCGCCCTGCCCCGCCGGTGGCAAGGATCGTGGCCCGCGCAGTATGTGCCTCAACCTTGCCGGTCGCCTCATCCAGCGCATAGACGCCCCATACCCGGCCCGATCCCGAATAGCGCGCCGCTTCATGCCGTCCTGTGATCAGGTCGATGCAGGTCTGCCCCGGCAGCAGCGTCACGTTCGGATGTTCACGGGCAGCCTTCAGCAGCGCCTTCTGCACCGCCGCCCCGGTTGCGTCATCCACATGCACGATCCGGCGGTGCGAGTGCCCGCCTTCGCGCGTCAGGTGCAGCGATCCCGCCTCTGCATTGAAAGGCACGCCCAGTTCCACCAGCCGCGCAATGGCCTGCGGGGCGTTCTCGACCACGAATTCCACCGTCTCGCGCCGGTTCAGGCCTGCGCCCGCAATCATCGTATCGCGAATGTGATCGTCGAAGGTATCGCCTTCGTCCAGCACGGCGGCAATGCCGCCTTGCGCCCAGTTGGTCGATCCGCCGTCCAGCCCGCCCTTGGCCAGCACCAGCACCCGGCACTTTTCCGCCAGCACCAGTGCCGCTGTCAGCCCCGCCGCGCCTGATCCGATGATCAGGACATCATGCCCGCCTGCGTGATCCACCTTCCCGTCCGTCCTCTCGCTGCGCAGGGCGCATTCCACTGCGGCCAGATTGCTCTTCACACTCGCCGTAGCCGCTGGGCAGAGAGCTGGAAAGTACAACGCACTGCGAAAAAGTCGTCGTCGTCATATTTTGCGCATGAAAAAGAAGGGCAATTTTAATGCACCTTAACCACGCTTGTTCCTGTGCTTCGCATTCGCAGCATGATACGCAGTGCTACTTACAAAGCATTTCCCGAACGGAGTGGCCATGCCCGGCTCAAGACTATTGTGCCTGTTCAATCGCCATCGTCCGGCACGCGAGACGGTGGAATGGAACGGCCATGCTTTTGTCGGGCATTGCAAGCGATGCCGCACAGAAATCCGCCGCCGTGAAGTGGGTGGATGGCGCCGCAGCGCAGGTGGCGACGAGGCCATTTTCAAGCCGTAAGAAGGACTTGCCCTACAACGCAACAGGCGATCACGCCGTTTCGCGCGGCTTGCTCGTCAACGTCACGAACACATCTTCAAGATCAGCTTCGCGTGTTGACACATCGATGATGGCATAGCCCTGCCCCTGCACCAGGCTCATCACTTCGCCCGCCGTCATCGCGTCCTTGTCGTAACCGACCTCGACCTGCCGCTCGCCCGAAACCACGCTTTTCAGGAAAGCTGGATGCTGCGGCGCAACATCGACATCGCGGTCCAGCGTCAGCACCACGATTTTCTCGCGCGCCATGTCCACCAGTTCACGCGTCGGCTTGTTGGCGATCAGTTTGCCGTGATTGATGATGGCGATGCGGTCACACAACTCTTCCGCTTCTTCCAGGTAGTGCGTGGTCAAGACCACCGTCACCCCATCGCGGTTGAGTTCGCCGACCAGTTCCCACAACTGCCGCCGCAGTTCCACGTCGACGCCCGCCGTCGGCTCGTCCAGCACCAGCACCGGCGGCGCATGGACCATTGCCTTGGCAATCAGCAAACGCCGCTTCATGCCGCCTGAAAGCGACCGGGCATAGGCATCGGCCTTGTCCTGCAGATGGACCGCGCGCAGCAGGTCCATCGTGCGCCGAAGCGCCTTGGGCACGCCATACAGTCCCGCCTGATTTTCCAGCACTTCTGCAGGGGTGAAGAACGGATCGAACACGATTTCCTGCGGTACGATCCCGATTGATGCCTTGGCGTTGCGCACGTCATGATCGATGTCGTGCCCCCAGATCTCCACGCTGCCCGATGTCTTCATCACAAGACCGGCCAGCGTGTTGATAAGCGTGGATTTGCCCGCGCCGTTTGGCCCCAAAAGGCCGAAAATCTGGCCCTGCGGCACATCGAAACTGACGCCATCAAGCGCGAGCTTTCCGGCAGATTTTCCGGTCGGGGAATAACGCTTCACCAGATCGCGGATACGGATGGCAGGGGCGGGATTTTCAAGCGAAGTCATGGCCTGCTGCCTGCACCACTGCGCGCCAAAACGCAATTGTCTGAAGCCCGCAGATTTGCTAGCCGCACACCCCATGATGCAGGCACCAGAAACCGTCTTCACCGATCACCACCGCGTAAGCTGCGATGGCGCTTCCGACATTCGCGGCGGTGCCGCACTCGGCCACCCGCGCGTGTGGCTTGAAATTGACGAACGCGGCTTTGTCGAATGCGGCTATTGCGACAAGCGCTTCGTGCTGAAGGGCGGTCCTGCGGATACTGCTGCGGCGGCTTGAGATACGTCCTTCGACAAGCTCAGGACGAGCGGGTTGAGAAGTCAGACGTAGCCAAAAAACGCCGCTCATCCTGAGCTTGTCGAAGGATGTTCGCGTCACAGCCCCACCCGCCGACAACCGGCCTTCCCCCCAGCCCCCGCGCACCCTATATCGGTCTGCATGACCGCTATCGATACCCGCTCGCTGCTCTACCGCTCTGGCCTGCTCACCCCTGACGAAGCGCAGGCGCTTACCGCAAACGCACTGAAATCGTGCGACGATGGCGAATTGTATCTGCAATTCATCGCCAGCGAGAGCTTCGGCTTCGATGACGGACGGCTGAAAACGGCAGACTATTCGCGCGATGCGGGCTTCGGCCTGCGCGGCGTTTCGGGCGAGATGACCGGTTTTGCCCACGCGAACGAGATTTCCGCCGCCGCCATCGCGCGCGCCGGGGAAACGCTGAAGCTGCTCGATCCGGCGAAGGGACAGGCTGCGGCCCCGCCCCGGAACAACAACCGCCACCTCTATACCGAAGCCTCACCGCTCGATGCCGTGCCGTTCGAAGCCAAGGTGAAGCTGCTGGAAACCATTGATGCCGCCGCCCGCGCCCGCGATCCGCGTGTGGCGCAGGTTTCGGCTTCGCTCTCCGGCTCGTGGTCGGTGGTGGAAATCGTGCGCGCCGACGGTTTCGTCGCGCATGACGTCCGCCCACTGGTGCGACTGAACGTGTCCATCGTGGCTGAACAGAACGGACGGCGCGAAACCGGATCGTTCGGCATCGGTGGCCGCCGTCTCTACGATGATCTTTTCGCGCCCGAAACGTGGAACCGCGCCATCGATCAGGCGCTTGCGCAGGCCCTGATGAACCTTGAATCGGTTGCCGCTCCCGCAGGGGAAATGACCGTGCTGGTCGGCCCCGGCTGGCCCGGCGTGCTGCTGCACGAGGCGGTCGGTCACGGGCTGGAAGGCGATTTCAACCGCAAGGGCACCAGCGCCTTTTCGGGCCGCATCGGCCAGCGCGTTGCCGCCCCCGGCGTTACCGTGGTGGATGACGGCACGTTGCTGGGCGTCAATGGACAGGGCCGTCGCGGTTCGCTGTCGATCGACGATGAAGGCACGCCCACGCAGGAAAACGTGCTGATCGAAGACGGCATCCTCAAGGGCTATATCCATGATCGCCTCAACGCCCGCCTGATGGGTGTCGCTCCCACCGGCAATGGGCGGCGGGAAAACTTTGCCCATGCCCCGATGCCGCGCATGACCAACACTTTCATGCGTGCCGGGAATGATGATCCGGCAGAACTGCTTTCGCGCGTGAAGAACGGCATCTTCGCCAAGTCCTTCGGCGGTGGGCAGGTCGATATCACCAGCGGCAAGTTCGTGTTTTCCTGCACCGAAGCCTATCGCATCGAGAACGGCAAGCTGGGCGCGCCGATCAAGGGCGCAACGCTGATCGGCGATGGCCCCACCTGCCTGACAAAGGTCACCGGCATCGGCAACGATCTTGCACTGGACGAAGGCGTTGGTGTCTGCGGAAAGGGCGGGCAGAGCGTGCCCGCAGGCGTCGGCCAGCCCACGCTGCTGATCGAAGGCCTGACGGTGGGCGGAACGGCCTGAAAACGGGGGCTGATCTTTCAGCATGGGTTCAGGCCGCAGCGATTATCGATCCGGGATCGAATCTAAAAGGAAGTGCCAGTCATGAAGACCACCGCCAGCAAAATCGCTGCGGCACTGGCCGCCGGATCGCTGCTCCTGATGGGAGTCGCCGCCGACGCCAAGCCGCGTCTCACGCCCGAACAGCAGCTTGAAAAGGCGCTGGAGGGCCGCGTGGCCGGGGAACCGGTGAACTGCATCTACATGCCCCGCGTGATGAACACGCGCATCTATGACAAGACCGCCATCGTCTATGAATCGGGCAACACGATCTGGGTGAACCGCCCGGATTCCGGGGCTTCGTCGCTTGATGACAACAGCATCATGGTGACCACGCCCTGGGGATCGCAACTGTGCAATGTCGATATCGTCCGCATGATTGATCGCAATGTCGGCTTCTGGCGCGGCTCGGTGGGCCTCGGTCAGTTCGTGCCCTATACCCGGGTTAAGACCGAAAAGGCGGGCTGACAGGCTTGGAATCAGACTGCTGTGCAAGGTAAGGCGGGGCCATGACGCTCCGCCCTGCTACTGCCGCCGATATCCCCGCTCTTTCAGACCTTGGTCGCCGCGCCTTCGTGGCGAAGTTCGGCCATCTCTACAGCGCTGAAAACCTTGCGCAATTCCTTGAAGAATCGCACTCGGAAGCAACCGTGGCGGCGCAGCTTTCCGATCCCGACATGAAAATCGCGGTGATAGAGGAAGGTGGCAAGCTCGCCAGCTTCTGCAAGATCGTGCGCCACAGCACCCTGCCCCAGCACACCGCCGCCACCGCTCCGATGGAACTCAAGCAGCTTTACACAGACCCCGACCTGATCGGACGCGGCCACGGCGCAAGGCTGATGGATTGGGCGCTGGCGGAAGCGCGCGGATGGGGCGCGGACGAAGTGCAGCTTTCGGTCTATGCGCACAACCCGGAAGCCCAGCGATTCTACCGGCGCTATGGGTTGGAAAAAGTTGCCGACATCACGTTCGCCGTCGGGGACCATATTGATCCCGAATTCCTGTTCGCTGGAGCCGTTTAAACGCACTTAGGTGCGCCTAGGTGCATCTAGGTGTATTTCAGGATTCACCGTTTGCGCCTATAGGACCGCCATGTCCTCCATTCGTCCCTGGCGCGATATCGCGCGTCGCAAGAGCCGCCAGATCATGGTCGGCGCGGTTCCCGTCGGCGGTGATGCGCCGATCACCGTCCAGACCATGACCAACACGCTGACGTCGGATGCGGTCGCCACCATCGACCAGATCCGCCGTTGCGAAGAAGCGGGCGCTGACCTGATCCGCGTGTCATGCCCAGATGTGGAAAGCACCGCCGCGTTCAAGAAGATCGCCAAGGCGGCGCGCGTTCCGTTGATCGCGGACATCCACTTCCATTACAAGCGCGCACTGGAAGCAGCCGATGCGGGCGCGGCGTGCCTGCGCATCAATCCCGGCAATATCGGATCGTCAGACCGCGTGGCCGAAGTCGTCCGCGCCGCCAAGGCCAACGGCTGCGCGATCCGCATCGGCGTGAACGCAGGCAGCCTTGAGAAGGACTTGCTGGAAAAGTACGGCGAGCCGTGCCCCGAAGCGCTGGTGGAATCCGCGCTCGACCATATCAAGCTGTTGCAGGACCACGATTTTCACGAATACAAGGTGGCCGTGAAGGCCAGCGACGTGTTCCTCGCCGTCGCTGCCTACATGGGCCTTGCCGAAGCGGTCGATTGCCCGCTGCACCTTGGGATTACCGAGGCGGGCGGGCTGATCGGCGGCACGGTCAAATCCTCCATCGGCATCGGCAACCTGCTGTGGGCGGGAATCGGCGATACGCTGCGCGTGTCGCTTTCGGCTGAGCCTGAAGAAGAAGTGCGCGTCGGCTTCGAAATCCTGAAATCGCTGGGGCTGCGCACGCGCGGCGTCCGTGTGGTTTCCTGCCCCAGCTGCGCGCGGCAGGGCTTTGACGTAATCCGGACGGTAGAAGCGCTCGAAAGCCGCCTGAGCCACATCAAGACGCCGATTTCGCTCTCGGTCCTCGGCTGCGTGGTCAATGGCCCCGGCGAAGCGCGCGAAACCGATATCGGGCTGACCGGCGGCGGCAATGGCAAGCACATGGTCTACCTTTCGGGCGTGACCGACCACCACGTCCAGTCCGCCGATATGCTGGATCACATCGTATCGCTGGTGGAACAGAAGGCCGCCGAGATCGAGGCGGCAACCACCGATGCGGGCAACGTGACCGAGGCAGCGGAGTAGTTGGCCGAGAAACAGGGGCTGCCGCCACTTCACATCCTGCTGGCCATCGCCATCATGGCGGTGTGGGGCAGCAATTTCACCGTCATCAAGCTGGGTCTGGCGCATTTGCCGCCTTTGACCTTTGCGATGCTGCGCTTCATCTTCGTGGCCTTCCCGCTGATCCTGTTCCTGCCGCGTCCGAAGGTTTCGTGGGGTAATCTGGCGGCATATGGCCTGCTGATCGGCGCAGGCCAGTTCGGGCTGCTGTTCACCGCGATGCGCGCCAGCATTACGCCGGGCATCGCCAGCCTGATCCTGCAGATGCAGGTGTTCTTCACCATCGGCCTTTCGATGTGGCTGACCGGAGAGCGCATGGCCAAAGTGCAGGTCATCGCGCTGGTACTGGCCAGCGTGGGCCTCGCCACGATCCTTGCCCACACCGATGGCAGCGCCACGCCGCTGGGCCTTGCCCTGTGCGTGACAGCAGCGTTTTCGTGGGGTTGCGGCAATATCGTGGCACGCAACGCCGTGCGGGCCGACCCGGCGCTGAACATGCTGGCCTATGACGTGTGGTCGGCGATCTTTGCCGTGCCGCCACTGCTGGCTTTCGCGCTGGTGCTGGAAGGGCCGCAGGCGATGCTGGCAGGGATTGCAGCCGCCAATGGCGCCACATGGAGCGCGGTAGCGTGGCAATCGGTGGGCAACACCATGTTCGGTTATGCCGCCTGGGGCTGGCTGCTGGGCAGGCACCCCGCCGCGCAAGTAGCACCGATGGCGCTGATGGTCCCGATCTTCGGACTGGCAACATCGGCGCTGGCGCTGGGCGAGCCGGTGCAGGGCTGGAAGATTGCCGCATTTGCGCTGGTCATGTCCGGGCTGGCGCTGGGGATGCTTTGGCCCATCGTGAAGGAACGGTTGGCGCGGCGAGCGGCTTGAGCGGTTTGCGCACGACAGGAATCTTGATAATGTCCGTACATGGGCAAGATCGAGAAAATCTCCATCGATTTGGCGGATGACCTGCTGGATTCAGTGCAGGGAGCGGTCAAATCCGGGGACTACGCTTCATCGGGCGATGTCATTCGTGAGGCATTGCGCCAGTGGAATGCGCGCCGCACCCACGACGCGGAGGCCACAGCGGCCCTGCAACAACTGGTCGCCGAAGCCGATGCAAGTGGACCATCGCAAGCATGGGAAGGCAGCGATGCCCTGAAGGCGCGGTTCCGCAAGATGCGGGACAAGCATGACGGATAGAGCGCAGTCCGTCTGGACCGTCGTTCGCAAGCCCAAAGCCATTGATGATCTCTTCGAAATCTGGCGCTACCTTGCCGAGCAGGGCGATGACCTTGCTGATCGCTGGATTGACCGCATCGATGAGGGTGTAGCAAGGCTGGGAGACTATCCCAAAGCAGGAGGTGGGAGAAGCGCCCTTGCGGAAGATTTGCGGGTTTGGCCGGTTCCGCCTTACCTCATCCTCTATCGCCTTGATTATACCTCACGAACAATCGACATCCTGCGCATTGTCGATGGACGACGCGACGTTGGAAAGTTGCTCGCCGAATGACGATCTCCATCCGCCCGGCAACACCTGCCGACCTGTCGCTTGTCGCCCGCCTCATCCGGGCCTTGCCGGACTACGAAAAGTTGGCGCATGAAGTGCGTTTCGATGAAGCCGTGCTGGGGCAAAAGCTGTTCGAGCAGAATAATGGTCATGGCCCCTATGCCGAGGTCGTCATTGGCGAGGTCGATGGCGTGGCGCAGGGCTTCGCCTTGTTCTTTCACAACTTCTCGACGTTTGAAGGCAAGCCGGGGATCTATCTGGAAGACCTGTTCGTGCAGCCAGAAGCGCGCGGCAGCGGGCTGGGCAAGGCGCTGCTTTCACATCTGGCGGCGCTGGCCGTTGAGCGCGATTGTGCAAGGCTGGAATGGTCGGTGCTGGACTGGAACGAACCGGCCATCGGCTTCTACAAGTCGCTGGGCGCAAAGTTCATGGATGAATGGACGGTGATGCGCGTGGATGGCCTCGCATTGGTCCGGCTTGGCGCGCAGCCGGGCGCACAGGCTGGAAATTCTGGAGCAAATGGCTAGAATGCCTCGTTCACGCCCGGTAAGGACGCGGTGTGATACGGGACTGAACATGAGCATGAAAGTCGATCGGCGAACGGTAATCGCAGGCGTGGCGGCAAGTGCCGTTGCCGCCGTGGTGCCGCCGCGCGTGGCGGCTGCGGTCTATTACCCGAACGATCAGCACCGTCGCGTGCTGGAACTGGCCAAGGAAAAGGTCGAACAGCATCGCGCTGCGTTGTGGCGCACCGATATCGTCGGGATTGCCGATTTCGCGATGCCATCGTCTCTCCCGCGCTTCCATTTCGCCAATCTCGAAAGTGGCAGCGTGCGCTCCTTCCTTGTCGCGCACGGACGCGGGTCGGACCCTGAGCATGACGGGTTTCTGAAGACCTTCTCCAACGAGGTTGGCAGCCTTGCCACGTCGCGCGGAGCCTATGTCACCTATGAATGGTACAAGGGCAAATACGGCACCTCGATCAGGCTTGGCGGCCTTTCGCCCGACAACACCAACGCGCTGGACCGCGCCATCGTGCTGCATCCGGCATGGTATGCCAACGAGGACATGCTGGCGAAGTGGGGCAAACTGGGCCGGTCTGACGGCTGCCTGGCGATGGGCGAGGCGGATTTCAACGAAGCGCTGTGGCACCTGTCCGGCGGGCGGCTGATCTATGCAGATCGGCTGGGGCTGGGGTAACCACTTTTTGATCCTCCCTGCCTTTGCGAAGCACAGGCGGGGAGGTGGCATTCGCGCCAGCGAATGAAGGAGGGGTTTTTCCCCTCCACCACCAGCTTCGCTGGCGGTCCCCCTCCCCATTTGTCCTGCGGAAAAATGGGGAGGATTTTCGAGGATTATGAGCGCAAAACCCGCCGTCCCTTGGTGCGGCTGGTGAGGTGCCAGTGGAAACAACGGTCACAGCGGTAGGGATGAAGCATGAGGCCGCTTTTCAGCGCGGCCTCGATTGCTACCTCACGGCTCGCATACCGCGCCTTTCGATTGCAGACGCTAAGCCGAGTCCTCACCTTAAAGCGGATTATCCAGCTTGATCACTTCCTCGGTGCTCTTGCGCTGGGTTGTGTGCGCCTCGCGCGGTTTGGCGAAGCTGGCGAGGACGGGGGCATCGCGGTTGTAGATATCTGTAAACGACCGCAACATGCCGTTCACATCGCGCGCAACCGTGAAATAGGTGATGTAGACCGGGAACGTCTTGGTCATCGGCACCTTGGTGTAGATTTTCGAGGTGTGCGCCAGCGCGGCATCTTCCGGCGTCATCGCGGCACCCAGAATGCCCATCGTCATCGCCAGTTCCACCGCGCCTTCCACGCGGATGCAACCGTGGCTGAGCGCGCGGACAGGCTGGTTGAACGCGGCCTTGCTGGGCGTGTCATGCAGGAAGATCGCATGTTCGTTGGGCATGTCGAGCTTCATGCGGCCCAGCGAGTTGTTGTCACCCGGCTGCTGGACGACATAGATCGTGCCATCGGCGGCTTTGGTCACCTTGTAGCCTTCACGCTCGGCCTGACGGGGGTTGTTGACCAGTCGCGCACCGAGGCCTTCGCCCGCCACGATCGACTGCGGCACCGTCCACGTGGGGTTGAAGATCACGCCTTCTACGGTTTCGGCCAACTGCGGCGTAGCGGTACGGCCCGGCTTGCCCACGACGACCTTGTAGCTCTTGATGATCTTGTTGCGCACCGTCAGCCGCAGCATCTGCTCGGGCACGTTCGTGAGCAGATATTGCGAGCCGAGATCGCGTGCAAGCCAGCGCCAGCGATCCATGTTGGCGCGAATCTGGGCGGCCTGCTTCTGCGTGGTCGCCTTCGGCAGCGCCGCCTTGAGCGCGGCATAATCGGGGTGCGTGGGCAGCAGGGCGGCGAGCGCGCCCTTGATGTCGTGCTTTTCCAGCGCGGAGGCGATGATCAACTGCGTGGGGTTCACGTCCTGATCGGGATCGACGGCGAACCACTGCACGCGCGCGGGCATGGGCGTGCGGCCATCGCGGTAGTCTTCGATCAGCCAGCCGAACAGGCGTGTGGCCGTTTCGTCCAGTTCCTTGCCTTCGCCCTTCACGATGGCGGCAGAGAGCGTATCGGGCTGATAGTCCTTGGGAAACAGGCCTTCGCTGCCGACGGCCTTGATCGCCACCAGCAGAGCCTGCGCATCAGCCTGTGTCCAGTGCGGCGCGGGAACCGGCGCGACTGGCGCGGGAACCGGCGTTGCTGGCGCGGGCGCAACGACGTTTTGCGTCGGCGTGGGCTGGGGGGCGGGCTGGGCCTGCTTTGTCAGGTCAACCGGGCCGCTGCCCTGTGCGGTTTGCGCCTGCGCCGGGGCGGATGCCATTGCCAGAGCCATAATAGCCGCGCCAACCAATGCATCTGGGCGGTTCCCGTCAAACTTGCGCATCACTCGCTTCAATTCCCTGTTCATCCACACGGCAATACCGGGAAAGCCGTGCCTTGATCACACTTCGTCCTGCCCCATGCAGGCAGCACTATCAAGCGCCGCGCCTGTCTATAGGCTGAATCGGAGCTTTGTGCTGCTGCGGACACGAAAAGATGGTTCCAGTTTGCAAGCCTTTTGCCTTGGGCCTCTTTTGCCTATGCCTTGGCAATGAACGAGCCACGCATCCCTTTGCTCCCGATTATAGCGGCCATGCTGGGCCTTGCGATGTTCTCGCTGATGGACGGCGTTATGAAAGCGGCGTCGCTGGCCATCGGTGCTTATGCCGCGATGTGCTGGCGCGGTCTGGCGGGAACAGCGATCATGGCACCGATCTGGCTGTGGCGCGGACAGGGTTGGCCTGCGCTGCCGGTCCTGAAAGTCCATGTGCTGCGCGGGGTGGTCGCCTCGGTCATGGCAGTGCTGTTCTTTTATGGCATCGTGCGGTTGCCGCTGGCCGAAGGGATCGCGCTGTCATTCATCGCACCGCTGATCGCGCTCTATCTGGCGGCGCTGCTGCTGGGGGAGAAAGTGCGATCCGCGGCCATTGGCGGATCGGTGCTGGCGCTGCTGGGTGTGGCGGTAATCGCGGGCGGCAAATTCAATGGGCCTGCCGATGCCGAGGCGATGAAAGGGCTGATCGCCACCCTCGTTTCTGCAGTGCTCTATGCCTGGAACCTTGTGTTGCAGCGGCAGCAGGCACTGGTGGCCAAACCGGAAGAGGTCGCCTTCTTCCAGACGCTGGTGCAGTTCCTGTTTCTGGGCCTTGGCGCTTGGTGGTTCGCGCCGTTCCCCGATCGCAGCGTATGGTGGCTGCTTATCGCATCGGCTGCGCTTTCCACTGGCTCGCTCATGCTTATGAGTTGGGCTTACGGCAAGGCCGAGGCGCAACTCATGGTGCCGCTGGAATACACCGCGTTCATCTGGGCCGCCATCGTGGGCTGGTTCGCCTTTGCCGAGCCGGTAACCGTGCCCATGCTGATCGGCGTGGCGTTGATCGTGGCAGGGTGTCTTTATGCAACGCGGGGCAGCACGAAGGCATCGTAACCGCACACTATTGCTATTGAAAATCAATAAGGCATATTGGCCTGAAAATTGTGCCGCACTTGCGAAAAATGGCGGCTTCCCGCCCTTGACGCATGACTGGTTTGCGCGCATCGCGCACGGGCTTTCTGGCCGTAATCCGCCGCGCCGCCACGGACCTTTGGTCCTAGAGCGATTCCCCGCGTGGCACCGTACAGCAACGGCCGCGACAGGAGGGAAGACGCACAGCCATGACCCAGGTCGGACAGGATACGCTCGGCACCCGCAGCACGATGAACGTGGGCGGCAAGGACTACGCCTACTACTCGCTCAACAAGGCCGCAGAGAAGTTTGGCGACATTTCGCGCCTGCCTTTCTCGATGAAGGTTTTGCTGGAAAACCTCCTGCGCTTCGAGGACGGCGGTTTCACCGTTTCGGCCGACGACGTGAAGGCAGTGGTCGACTGGCAGAAGAACCCCGCCGAATCGAACAACGAAATCCAGTACCGCCCCGCGCGCGTGCTGCTGCAGGATTTCACCGGCGTTCCTTGCGTTGTCGATCTTGCCGCAATGCGCGATGCCATCGCCACGCTGGGCGGTGATACCAGCAAGATCAACCCGCTGGTCCCGGTCAACCTCGTGATCGACCACTCGGTCATGGTGGACGAATTCGGACATCCCAAGGCCGCCGAACAGAACGTGGAAATCGAATATCAGCGCAACATGGAGCGCTACGACTTCCTCAAGTGGGGTTCGAAGAGCCTCAACAACTTCTACGCCGTGCCCCCCGGCACCGGCATCTGCCATCAGGTGAACCTCGAAAACATCGCGCAGACGGTGTGGACCAGCACCGACCAGAATGGCGTGACGGTAGCCTATCCCGACACCTGCGTCGGCACCGACAGCCACACCACGATGGTCAATGGCCTTGGCGTGCTGGGCTGGGGCGTTGGCGGGATCGAGGCTGAGGCCGCGATGCTGGGCCAGCCCGTATCGATGCTCGTCCCCGAAGTGGTCGGCTTCCGCTTTACCGGCGAACTGAAGGAAGGCGTGACCGCGACCGACCTCGTGCTGACCTGCACCAACATGCTGCGCAAGCATGGCGTGGTGGGTCGCTTCGTCGAATACTACGGCCCCGGCCTTGCCGCGCTTTCGCTGGCCGACCGTGCGACGCTGGCCAACATGGCACCCGAATACGGCGCAACCTGCGGCTTCTTCGGCATCGACGAAAAGACGCTGGATTACCTGCGCCTGACCGGCCGTGAAGAATCGCAGATCGCGCTGGTCGAAGCCTATGCCAAGGTGCAGGGCTTCTGGATCGATCCCTCGGTCGAGCCGATCTTCTCCTCGACGCTGGAACTGGACCTCGGCACCGTGGTGCCGTCGCTCGCAGGCCCCAAGCGCCCGCAGGACCGCGTGTCGCTCCCCGAAGTGGACGACGTGTTCAACGCCGACATGGCGAACACCTACAAGAAGGCGCAGCAGCGCGTTCCGGTGGCTGGCACGGATTACGATATCGGCGACGGTGACGTGACGATTGCCGCCATCACCAGCTGCACCAACACGTCGAACCCCGGCGTGCTGGTCGCGGCGGGCCTCGTGGCCAAGAAGGCCAACGAACTGGGCCTGAAGCCGAAGCCGTGGGTCAAGACGTCGCTGGCACCGGGATCGCAGGTCGTTACCGACTATCTGAACCGTGCCGGCTTGCAGGAGCATCTCGACGCGGTGGGCTTCAACCTCGTCGGCTATGGCTGCACCACCTGCATCGGCAACTCCGGCCCGCTGGCAGAACCGATCAGCAAGGCGATCAACGACAACGGCCTTGTCGCCGCCGCCGTGATCTCGGGCAACCGCAACTTCGAAGGGCGCGTTTCGCCTGACGTGCGTGCAAACTTCCTCGCCTCGCCGCCGCTGGTCGTCGCCTATGCGCTCAAGGGCACGGTGATCGAAGACTTCACCACCACCCCCATCGGCAAGAGCAAGGACGGCGCTGACGTCTATCTGAAGGACATCTGGCCTTCGAACAGCGAAGTCGCCAGCACGATGGCCGGTTGCATGGACCGCGCCATGTTCCAGGCCCGCTATGCCGACGTCTACAAGGGCGATGCGCACTGGCAGGCGATCAACGTCACGGGCAGCGAAACCTATTCGTGGCGCGCCGGGTCGACCTATGTCGCCAACCCGCCCTACTTCGAAGGCATGTCGATGACGCCGGCTCCGGTCAGCGACATCATCGAAGCCAAGCCGCTGCTGATCCTGGGCGATTCGATCACCACCGACCACATCAGCCCGGCCGGTTCGATCAAGGCTGACAGCCCCGCTGGCCAGTGGCTGATGGAGCATCAGGTCTCGAAGGCGGACTTCAACTCCTACGGCGCGCGCCGTGGCCACCATGACGTGATGATGCGTGGCACCTTTGCCAACATCCGCATCAAGAACGAAATGGTCCCCGGCATCGAAGGCGGCTTCTCGCGCTATGGCGACGAGGTCGGCTCGGTCTATGACGTGGCGATGAAGCACAAGGCCGATGGCGTTTCCACCGTGGTCATCGCGGGCAAGGAATACGGCACCGGATCGAGCCGCGACTGGGCGGCCAAGGGCACCAACCTGCTGGGCGTGCGCGCGGTCATCGTCGAAAGCTTCGAGCGCATCCACCGCTCGAACCTCGTCGGCATGGGCGTGC
>NZ_JBMLSM010000178.1:0-20278 GCF_049240505.1 Novosphingobium sp. | reverse complement strand
ATGGGAAGAGCCAGAAGACGAAGTGGGGGAAGTGAGGACAACCTTCCTCATTTCGCTTCGCCGCAAAGTTTTTGTCGCATGCAGTCGCATGTTCGTCTGCATGAAAATGATGCGGATTTTCAAGTTGACGAGTGATCGAGAACTGTATTTTTGGAGGGCTGCAAACGGGAAACGCAGCTTATGACTCAGATCGACAAACTTTTCACACGCATCCTTGCAAGTCCGCAAAAATCGCTGTCTTGCCGCGATTTCGAGCGCTTGCTCTCCGCCTTCGGATTCATCCACGTGCGGACCAAAGGCAGCCATCAGGCATGGCACCACCCTGACGCCACGCGCCCTCTCATCATCCAACCGCGCGGGAAGGATGCGAAGCCCTATCAAGTGCAGCAGTTTCTTGATATGATCGAGGAATTGGGCTTGAAGCTGGACGAATGAACGCGCACCACTATCATATCAATGTGTTCTGGTCAGCCGACGACGATTGCTGGATCGCCGATGTCCCGGACTTGCGCCCATGTTCTGCGCATGGCGAAACACCGTCTGAAGCGCTGGCTGAAGCCGAAGTCGCGATCGAACTCTGGCTCGAAACCGCGCGCGAACACAATTTGGCGATTCCCGCGCCCCGCTATCGCCCTGCTATCTACGCTGCACGTTAAGGCCTCATATGGCCCGTAGCCGTCGTCATACACAGATCAGTGGTTACACATCTGCCACAAGCGATGCGCGCTGGAAGGCTGCGGCGGCCCGAAAATTGCGTCGCCGCCTGCGGCAAACACTCGGCGCGGGCCAGGATCTTGCACGATTTCCCGGAAAGCGGTGGGATTTGGTCAACCCTTGGTCTTCCGAGAAAGATGGCAAGGGCTGGGTTCGCAATCCATCTGCAGATTTCTGGCGTAAATAACATGCGTATTCTCGCAACCACTCTCACCCTGACCCTCGCCGCCTGTTCGCAGTCGCCTGCGGCAACGGTGCGCGATGGCGCGCCTGATAATGCGGTGCGGATGGTCATGCCGGAAGGCGAGGCGCTTCCCGGCACGCGCGATGCGACTTCTGCGCCGGCGTGGGCGGCAGCGCCGGATGCGCAGGTGGCGCGGTTCGGGCATCCCGGTGATGCGCCGCTGGTGTCGGTTGCCTGTCGTGAAGGCGTGCTGGTTGTCACGCGCCACGCTGCTGCGCCTGTGGGAGCGCAGGCCCTGTTTGCGCTGGTGGGGAGCGAAGGCATCCTGCGCCTGCCGGTCGACGCCACATCAGTGCCGGGCCAAAGCGGATATCTGTGGCAGGGCACGCTTGCTGCCGACGATGCGCGGGCTGCTGTCATACGCGGCGCTTTCACCGGAACCTTGCCGGGCGCGGGCATGATCAAGGTTTCGGCTGGCAGCGCCATCGGCAATGTGATTGCCCGCTGCCGCAGTTCAGCGCCGGTGGCCGCGCCTGCGCCGGTTGGTCCGGCGCAGGCAGTGGAATAACCGATCAGACTTTGCCGAATTTGGCTTCGTAAGTAGCCGTATCGCCGCTCGCCAGAAGCTTGGCCTGCTCTACCCAGCTATCGCGCTTGGCCCGGCCCGCAAACGTGCCAAGCTGCGCGTCGATCCGAGCAATATCCTCGTCAGTCCACGCCGCGATCTGGGCATAGCTAGTGACGCCAAGCGAGGCGAGCAGCGCCTTGAGCTTTGGCCCCACGCCCTTGATGCGGCCAAGGTCGTCGCCCTGCGGCGTGGCCTGAGCCGGTGCCGCCTCTATGACCTCTTCCGCCGCTGCGGCTGCCACGACCTCGCCAATCCCGGCCATCGTGCCAACGCCGGGCGGCGGCGTCACGAGTGCTGCCGCGCTTGGCGCATCGATCAAGGCAGTGTTGCGCGCAGCCTTTTCGGCACCTTCAGAAAGGACGTCGGTATATTCGCGCTTCTTTGGCGCGGGCTTGCTCCGCCCCCATATCCACCAGACGACGAACACCACCACCAGCACGATGCCAGCCAGCAAAGCCTGGTTGGCCTCGAACATCTGCACCATTTGAAATCCCCTTGGCTCTCAGGTCCGGCGTCTCAAACCCGGTCAGGCCGCCTGCTGCTTGCGAAACAGCACACGATCCTCCGGCCCGAATGCGCGGACCCACAACATGTAGCAGTAAATACCCAGAATCATGGGAATTCCAAAGGCTAGTTCAGCCCATTCAGGCAACCACGTGCTGGCAATGCCCACGGCCAGCGCCGGGATGATTGCCCACGCCAGCCCCCAGCGCCAGTTGCTGATGCTGTGCCCCAGAATGCGCGACAGCACGCGCGACTTCACCGCCGACGAAAGCCCCAGCGAAAGCGCCAGCGCCAGCGATGCCGCCGCCGCAACATACATCGGCCCCCAACCTGCGTTCTTCGCGACGAGAATCAGCGCGGTGGTTAGCGCAGCCTGAAACGCGATCGTCGCAACGCTGATCCACAGGTTGCGCATCCGCGCGAGGTAGACCAGCGCCGCCTCGCTCACCACCGCCTTCGAAGCCACGACTTCGGCGATCAACAGAAACGCCAGCGCCGCTGTGCCCGAGACGAAGGCAGGCCCGCCAAGGCCCATCAGCCCCTCACCCGGAATGCCCAGCGCCATCGCAATGCCGATCTGCGCCGCGCCGATCCAGAAGCCGACCTGGCAGACCTGCTTGGCAATCGCGGCATAGTCCTTGTCTTTCACGCTGCGCGTGATCACCGGCCCCAGCACAGGTTCGAAGCTGGTTTTCAGCTTCTGCGGCAATGAGGCGAACTGCTGTGCGAAATAGTAGATGCCCACGGCTGCCTCACCCACGAAGAAGCGCAGGATGAACACATCGAGCTTGCGCGTTCCCCATTCCACGGCGTCTGCCCCGGCCAGCGGAATATTCCTTCGCGCGATCTGCCACAGCAACACCGGATGGGGCTTCCACGCACGCGGCAGGCCATAGCTTTTCAGCAGCACGACCACCGCTACCGCCGTCGCCGCCCAGACGGACGCGAGATAAGCAAGACTGAGGCCCGATGACGGCCAGATAAAGAAGAAGGCTCCCGCCGCAATCGAGATCGTCCAGGGTTCGACCACCGACCGCGCGCGCACGGTCGTCGCCACGTCAAAGCGATAGGCCAGCGCTGCCAGCGCCAGGTCACCCAGCGCCAAACCGGGGATCGCCAGAACCAGCAGCCTGTCGGCAAGGCTGAAATTGCCGCTGGGATACATCGATTCGGGGAAGAGATAGATCAGGGCGCCCATGCCCAGCGCCAGCGACATGGCCAGCAGAACCGCATCGCCCACCACGTTGGCGGGGTGTTCGTCCCCTTCGGCAAGCCGCTGCGCAAGGCCGCGTTTCTGGCCAAGCGTCGCCAGCATTCCGGCGAATTCGACCATGACCAGCGCCGAAGCGAAACGGCCCATCGCGGGGGCGCCATACAAGCGGCTGGCGATGAACAGGAACGGCATACGCGCCAGCAGGCGCAGCAGGAAGCCAAGAAAATTGGTGCGCCCGCCCTTGGCCAGCGCGGCAATATCTTGCTGCGGAGGCTGCGCGGGATCAGACAAGCGGTGTTTCTGCCTTCAGCGGGCGGGAAAGCAGCCCGGCCACCACATCGCGCGCGGGTGCCGCGCCTTCGAGCAGTGTCACCACCGCTTCGACGATCGGCATAGAAATGCCACGATTGCGCGCAACCTCTGCCAGAACGGGTGCGGTGAACGCACCTTCCGCCACGGAATTCTTCGCACCCAGCACATCGGCAGCACGCGCCCCTTCGCCCAGAGCCTTGCCTAGCGAGAAGTTGCGGCTGGACGTAGATGAACAGGTCAGCACCAGATCGCCCAGCCCCGAAAGCCCGGCCAGCGTCTCTGCCCGCGCGCCCAGCGCCAGCCCGAAGCGCTGCATTTCGGCAAAACCCCGGCTGATCAGCGCCGCACGGGCATTCTGGCCAAGCCCCAGCCCGTCAACCACACCGCAAGCAATCGCCAGCACGTTCTTCACCGCCCCGCCGATCTCCGCCCCGGTCACATCGTCAGAGTAATAGGGCCGGAACGTGGGCCGGGCGATGGCGGCAGACAGCCGCTGCCACTGCGCCTCGCCGCCTTCACATGCCAGCGTCACCGCCGTGGGGAGGCCAGCAGCCACTTCATGCGCAAAGGTCGGGCCAGACAGCACGGCAAGGCTGGCACCGGGCGCGGCGGCGCGCGCCACATCGGCCATCAGACGGCCCGTACCTGCTTCGATACCCTTGGAGCACAACACCACATCGCCACCTTCGCGGCCGATACCCGCCAGCACATTGGCCAGAAACTGCGCCGGGGTAACCAGCAGCAGGATCGGCAGAGCGGCCATATCCGCAAGAGCGGTCGTCGCGCGGATCGTCGGCGCGAGCTTTGCCGATGGCAGGAACAGGCTGTTGGTGCGGGCGGTGTTGATTTCATCCACCAGTTCCGCTTCACGCGCCCATAGCAGCACGTCGCGTCCATCGCTGGCCAGCATCTGCGCAAGGGCCGTTCCCCATGCGCCAGCGCCAACGACCCCTACGTCACCGGTCATCCCTTTACCCCCGCACCGCGCACCGGCGCGGCATTGGCATCGAGCGGCCAGCGCGGACGCGCCGCCACGTCAAGCGGATCGCTGTATCCCAGAGCAAAGCGTTCCGCGCCAGCCCAGCCGATCATCGCTGCATTGTCTGTGCACAGTTTCGGCGGCGGCGCGACCAGCCGCAAGCCATGATCGGCCGCCAGAGCCTCCAAAGCGCCGCGCAGGGCAGCGTTGGCTGCAACCCCGCCCGCAACGACCAGCGCCGTCATGCCCGAAGAGGCAGTGCCGAGCGCAATTCGCGTGCGGTCGACCACGCAATCAAGCGCGGCCTGCTGGAATGAGGCCGCGATATCGGCATCGGCGTGGATGCCTGAGTCCTTCGCCCGCATCACCGCGCTTTTCAGCCCCGCAAACGAAAAGTGCGGCTCTCCACTGCCCACCAAGGGGCGCGGCAGCGGCACGGCTTTGGGATTGCCCTCGCGCGCCAGACGCTCCACCGCAGGCCCGCCCGGATAGCCTAGCCCAAGGATCTTGGCGGTCTTGTCGAACGCTTCACCCAGTGCATCGTCAATCGTCGTGGCCAAACGGCGATACAGGCCCACGCCTGCCACTTCCAAAATCTGGCAATGCCCGCCCGATACCAGCAGCAGCACATAAGGATACTGCAACGAAGGATCAGCAAGGCGCGGCGAAAGCGCGTGACCTTCAAGATGGTTCACTGCGACCAGCGGCTTGTCCGCCGCCATTGCCAGCGCCTTGGCGGTGACCAGCCCGACCATAACTCCACCGATCAGCCCCGGACCGGCAGTGGCGGCAATCGCGTCCATATCATCAAGCGTCAGGCCCGCATCGGCCAGCACGGCTGCGACCATCGGCCCCAGCACTTCGACATGCGCGCGCGCCGCAATTTCGGGCACCACACCGCCATAGGGGCGGTGCGCCTCATCCTGCGAGGCGATGCGCTGTGCAACGATGCGCGCCGCCAGCGTGGTGCCATTGCCGTCGATCACCGCGGCAGCGGTTTCGTCACAGCTGGATTCTATGCCAAGGATCAGGGCCATCTGGCGCTTCCCTCTAGTGATAAACGCCGCTACGGCAAGCGGTGCATGAACACGTCCCTATCTGAACGCCCCCTTATCCGCCCGCTCAAACTCGGCACGCGCGCATCACCGCTGGCGATGGCGCAGGCGTTTGAGGCGCGCACCCGGCTTTGCACAGCGCATGGCTGGGACGAGACGATGGTCGAAATCGTGCCCGTTACCGCCAGTGGCGACAAGATCCTTGATCGCCCGCTGGCCGAAATCGGCGGCAAAGCCCTGTGGACCAAGGAACTGGACGCTTGGCTGTTCGAAGGCGAAATCGACTTTGCCGTCCATTCGATGAAGGACGTGGAAACGATCCGCCCTGAAGAATTCTGCATTGCTGCCGTTCTGCCACGTGCCGACGTGCGTGACGTGCTTGTAGGTGCGGCCTCCATCCATGCCATTCCGCCCGGCGCGCGCGTCGGCACCAGCGCACCGCGCCGCGCCGCGCAGATGCTCCACGCCCGGTCCGATCTTCAGATCGTGGGCTTTCGCGGCAATGTCGCCACGCGGCTGGCAAAGCTTCATGCGGGCGAGGCCGATGTCACGCTGCTGGCCGCAGCAGGCCTGCAACGACTGGACGAGACAGGCGTCGGCACCCCGCTGGACGAACACGAATGGCTGCCCGCACCGGCGCAGGGCGCGATCGGCATCGAATGTCTGGCCGCCAACAATGATGTGCGCGGCTGGCTTGCTGCCATCGACGATCGCCCCACGCACGAAGCGGTGCTGGCCGAGCGCGCTCTGCTAAAAGCACTGGGCGGCAATTGCCACAGCCCGATTGCGGTGCTGACCACACATCACGAAACCTCGCTAACCCTGCGCGCCGCGATCTTCAGCCCGGACGGCGCAGAGCGCGTGGAAGCGCACGAAACGTTCGCACCCGGCGACAGCGCCGGACCACAACGCCTTGCCCATCGCCTGCTGGCCAATGCGCCAGAATCGGTCACCGTTCACTTTTCGGGCGAATGACCGCGCCTGCAAAACCGTTGCCGCTGGTCGTGATCCGCCCGGAGCCGGGCAATCACGCCACCTGCGCCGCCGCGCGCGAACGCGGGGTGGAAGCGGTGCCCTTTCCGCTGTTTACCATCGAACCGCTTGTCTGGCACCTGCCGGAAGGTTCCTTCGACGCGATCCTTGCCGGAAGCGCCAACGTGTTCCGCCACGGTGGCCCGGCTCTCGATAGTCTGAAAGGCGTTCCCGTCATCGCTGTCGGAGCCACCACTGCCGACAGCGCGCGCACAGCAGGCTTCACGGTGCGGCTGATCGGCGAAGGCGGCTTGCAGCCCGTGGTCGCCACGCTTCCACCGGGAAGATATATCCGAATCGCCGGGGAAGACCGGGTCGAACTTACTCCGCCATCTGGCGTGCGAATCGAGACGGCGGTTGTTTATGCGGCGCACAGATCACCCCTCCCGCGTGCGCTGACGCACGTTCTGGAGGCAGGCGCGGTCGTCCTTTTGCATTCCGGCGAAGCCGCCCGGCATTTCATGACAGAGTGTGAAAGGCTTGGAATTGCGAAACAATCGATCTACCTCGCCTGCCTTGCCCCACGCATAGCTGTGCTTGCGGGTGAAGGCTGGGCCGGGGTCGCAACGGCACAGGCAAGAACCGATGCCATGCTGCTGGAACTTGCCATCGGAATGTGCCAGATAGTGTGACATCGGGGCGACAGGACAAGCGAAAAAGAATGCAGGATCTTGGCTATAGCCCGCAAGCGGCACCGCGACGAAGCGGTCTTGGCGGGCGCACAGTCGCGGCTCTGGTTGCCGGATGCCTTCTGGCAGGAGCCGCTGGTGCCGCATGGCTGGGTTGGCGCAACGGATTGATCGACGTGCGCGTGAACGATTCAGGCGTGCCCCAACTCGTCACGTCGCCAGTAGCCCCACCTTCGCCCAGCGCCACCGCCGCCGAAGCTGCCGCCAATCAGGCGCAGATCGACGCGCAGATTTCCACCGCCACGGCCCGCCTCGCCACGCTGGAACAGCGGTTGGCAGAACTGAACCAGCAGGCGCTTGCCGCATCGGGCAATGCCAGCCACGCCGAAGCCCTGCTGCTGGCCTTCGCCGCACGTCGCGCGGTGGAACGCGGCCAGCCGCTCGGATGGATCGAAGCGCAGTTGCGCGCGCGTTTCGGCGAAGCGCAAGGCGCTGCGGTGGATCGCGTGATCGCCGCCAGCGCCACGCCTGTCACTCTCACCCAGCTGGGCGAAGAGTTTGAACTGATGGGTGCCGAACTGATCGGCGGATCGCGCAACGAAGGCACATGGGACTGGTTCACCCGTCAGGTTTCCGACCTGTTCGTCATCCGCCACGACGATTCGCCCTCACCCGCGCCGGAAGTGCGGCTGGACCGCACGCGCTCTTTCCTTGTCGGCGGCAAGGTCGAAGCGGCGGTTGCCGAAGTGGAAAAGATGCCGGGCCGCGAAGTGGCGACCGACTGGATCATCCGCGCCCGCGATTACATGGCCACACAACGCGCGCTCGACCAGATCGAGGCCGCGGCACTCACGGGCGGACAACCGGTTGCCGCACCAGCGCTAACGGTCGCGCCCGAACCGACGGCCAGCGCATCGCCCGCAGTACCGCCGCTGCCACCGGCAGGGTCTACGCCACCGATTTGATGCTGAGCCGCGTTAATGGCAAGCGGGGTCCGCTTGGACAACCCTTTGCGCTGAAAGATGCCGTTCACCCCTCCACTACCGATGTTTTGGGCAAATCCTTGGTCCAAAACCAACCGAACAGGTGGCTAAGGAACGGGACCGGTAGCAAGCCGAAAGTTATCCCAAAAAGGAAAGCAATCTTCGCATCTTGTGGATCTCCCTTGCCGCCAAGCACGTGGCCCACTCCCTCCCAGTCGAACGACGCTCCTGTCAGCCAGGTTGTGGTCAGACCCAAAGCAACCGTGAAGATCAACTCTGCAACAGTGTTGCCGATAGCGAACCGCCCCCGTTCAATGCTTCTCATCGGGCGGTTCACGGCTTTGGCGAACCAAGCGATTGGCAACGATATAGCGATGATCGTGATGACCATCGAGGAAACTGGAGCGTCGCCATCTACATTGAGTACATAGATCAGTAGTGCTCCGGCAACAGCCACCTTCGTTGCGGCAAACGCCAAAACGTAGCGGAGCATCGAGACGGGTTGCGCACAGTGAAGGACCATGTTGTGTTCCTACAACGAGAATTTCAGCTTTCCACTTAAAACCGGCCAGCCAACCACACCACCACAATCCCAAAAACCGTCGTCCCGGACTTGATCCGGGACTTGGCTTTTATTCTTCAGCGCATGGCCGCAAAAGCAAGCCCAGTCCCATGTCGAGCACGGGGCAACGGGTTTAGAGCTGTACGTCCAGCGCTACGCCGCCAAACTCACGCCGCGCGCAGCAGCTTCGGCAGATCCCCGCTCATCCCGCGCGCTTCGTCCATGAACCAGCGCTTCAGCGGAGCGGCGCGCTGCACGCCTGCCATGCCCAGACGGCGGATGGCGGAGGGCACCTTGCCCGGAATCCCGAACAGGCGGGTCAGCACATCGGTTGCCGTGGCCACCATGAAGGTATCGGCCGCGCGCCATCGTTCATAGTGGGCGAGCAATTGCGCATCGCCCACGTCCAGCCCCAGCCGCACGCCATCGGCCAGCACTTCGACCAGCGCGGCCACATCGCGCAGGCCCACGTTCAGGCCCTGCCCCGCAATCGGGTGCATCCCGTGCGCCGCATCGCCAATCAGCGCCAGCCGGTCTTCCACGATCTTCGCGGTGTGGTGGAAGTTCAGCGGATAGGACGAACGAGGGCTGGCAAGGTCGATCTTGCCAAAGATGCCGTGCATCCGGCTCGAAACTTCGCCCAGAAACATCGCGTCGGGCATGGCCAGAACGGCGGCGGCGTCCTTTTCGGCCACGGTCCATACCAGCGCAGAGCGATGCGTGCCGTCCGCGTCATCCAGCAGCGGCAACAGCGCGAACGGCCCTGCCGGATAGAACACTTCCCACGCCACGTTGTCGTGCGGCTTTTCATGGGTCAGCCCGGCAATGATCGCGCGGTGGCCGTAATCCCACTTGGCGGGCGTAAACCCGGCTTCGTCGCGCGTGGGGGACTTGCGCCCCTCAGCCGCCACCAGCAACCGCCCTTTCAGCACGCGCCCGTCAGACAGGGTAACAGCCACGCCATGTTCGCCCCGCTCGCGCGAAATGACATGGCTTTTGGGGTGAAAGGCAATCGCCTCCTCCCGCGCCGCCACACCATACATCGCAATACGCAAATCGCGGTTGGCATACATCCGCCCCAGCGAGCCATCGTCTGCGCCGGGTTTGAAATCGATGCGCCCCGGCTTCATCCCGTCGGTCACCGCGATGGCATCGATCGGGCAGCCCTTCGGTGCCAGTTCCTCTGCCATGCCAAGGTTGGTGTAGAGGTTCCAGCTTGCCGTGGAGATGGCAGATGCGCGCCCGTCAAACCCTTCGGCGGTCTGCGCCGCAGGATCGGAATTGTCGACCACATGGCTGCTGATCCCGGCCTTGGCCAGCCCGATCGCCAGCGTCATGCCGACAAGGCCGCCGCCAAGGATCACCACATCTGCGCTCTGTTCACTCACCTGATCGCTCCACACGTATTGCCGGTGCCACCATCCAGATCGAGGCAGCGCCCGTCAAATGCACCTTGGGGGATCTTGAGGCCAATCCATGCCGCAAGCGAGGGGGCGATGTCCACCGTTTCTACCGGGCTGGGCTGCTCGAACCCATTCATGCCCTTGCGCCAGAACAGGATCGGCACGCGGCGATCATAGTCCCACGGGCTGCCATGCGTGGCGACATAGCCCGGCCCCGCCTTGGCAATGGGCACCACGCCGCGCTTGAGCATCACCACGAAATCGCCCGAATGCAGCGGGTTGTACGAAGCCCGTGCGCGCTCGGCCAGTGTCCAGGTTTCGGGCGAAGTGGTTGGCATCGGTGTTGCCGCGATTGCTGCGGCAGAAAGCACCACTTCCACCTGTGGATCGGCTTCGAGCAGGCGCTTGGCATCATCCACCAGCTTGCCCTTGATGCCTTCAGGCAGATCGCGCCGCAGCCAGTAATCACCCGAAGCGCCGTCAGAAAGGATCAGATCCTTCGCCTCAAGACCATACCGCTTGGCAAGCGTGGCAGAAAGTTGTGCCGCCGAAACCGCATCGCCAACGCGCGATGATTTGTCCAATGCCTGTTCGTTCAGCCGCTCTGGCAAGTCGAACCCGCCGTGGTCTGCGGTCAGCGCCACGGCATAATCGATCCCGCGCTTGTCGAGGCTGGCGAAGAAATCACCCAGCGCCATGTCCAGTTGCGCAAGCTGGATGCACATTTCCGCGCCTTCGGTGCCCGTCGAATGGCCGACGTAGTCCGTTGCCGAAAGGCTGAGTGACAGGACATCGGGCACTGCCCCCTTACCCAGCTTCTGCTCGTCCACCAGCTTCAGACCAAGATCGAGCGTCGCGCGGTCCAACCGGGGCGAGCTGCGGAAAGCGCCGGAATCTCCCGCCTTCAGCGCGAAATGGCCATTGCCGACGCTGGCCGCCCCCGCCTTGATCGCCCGGTCGGCCCGGCGGCAATGATCGGGCAGCGGAAACTTTGCGGCACCTTTCGCCAACAGCGTGGTAACCTGCGCGTTCTGCGCCTCTGCCGAAGGACCAATCTTGCGTCCGTTCAGCGTGACGAACTCCTTGCCCTTCCACCAGTAAACCTGATCGATATCGTGCCCGCCCATCATCAACGCGCCGCGATCCTTGCCCGAAACGGCAATGTTCCGCGCCGCCGGATTGGCCTTCTTCATCCATTCGCCCAGCGTCGGCACCAGCAAATGCACGGGCGAGGCCACATAGTCCTTCGATCCCGCGCTGCGCTGCGCCACATCCTCGGCGCAATAGACCACTTTCGGCCCCACCGTGACAGACTGGTCGATCCACGAATTGGCGATGATCCCGGTGTGCGCCGGGCGGTTGCCGGTCAGGATCGTCGAATGGCCGGGGCATGTTTCGGTGGCAGCGTGGCTCTGGTATCCGGCGGGGAACACCGCGCCCTGCGTCAACCGCGCAAAACCGCCGGTAAAGTGCTGCCGATACTGCGCGAACAGATCGCCCGAAAACTGGTCGATGGATATCGCCACGATCAGGCGGGGCGCATTTGCCGGAACCTGCTGGCTAACGGCAGGCGCGGTTTCCTGTGCGCTGGCGGGGATGATCGGCAAAGCAGTCGCCAGCAGAACGGCGGCGAAACGGGACAGGCTCTTCACGCGGAACATACTCCTATGGGCAAGTGTGCTGGACTCAGACCAAGGCCAGCCGTAGGACGCCCAAGAGCGCTACGCATGGCCCCGCTTGCGCTGTCGTTCAAGGGGCCTTTTTGGACCTGTGCCCCCGATATGCCGATCAGCGAAACGGCCCGGATCAACATGTTGCGCACCATAGCGATGTTTGTGACGGCGCTGTTGCTGCTCACCTATTCCCCGCTGCGCGCCGCGCCCAACCATGTGCAGGCCACGCTGCTCGCAGAAGGCCCTGTCGAACCTGGCGGCACGGTGACGCTCGCCCTGCTGATGCAGCCGGAAAAGGGCTGGCACGGCTATTGGTCCAACCCCGGCGATGCAGGCTATGGCCTGACGCTCGACTGGACTTTGCCGCAAGGTGCCAGCACCGGCGCGATGCAGTTTCCGGTGCCGCAGACCTTGGTGGTTCAGGGCCTGATGAACCACGTTTACGAACATGACTACGCCGTCCTGGTGCCGCTTAGCCTACCTGTAGGTGCAGTTCAGGGCACCACGCTGCCGATCAGCGTCAAGGCGCAATGGTTGGCCTGCACCGACGCGATCTGCGTTCCCGAACGCGCGGAGCTGCAGGGGACGATAACAGTCGGCAACGGCCCGAAGGATGCCCGCTTCGAAGGCTGGCGCGCCGCCCTGCCCGCCCCGCTCGACCGCGCAGGCGCTTTCGCCCTTGGTCCCAAAACTCTTCGGCTTGCCCTGCCCTTCCCCGCCTCAGCATCCCTCGATGCCCCGCACCTGTTTCTGTCGACTGAAGGGCTGGTAAACTACGGCGCAGCCCAGCGATTTTTCCGTGAGGGCGACACACTGATCGTTGAAGTGCCACTGGCCGCATCGCCTGCGCCCGCGCAGAAGGTCGAAGGTCTGTTGGCGATGGGCAAGGACGCTGGCGGCATCAGCTTTGCCGCAGCACCCGGCACTGTTTCCACGGGCGGCACCGAAGTGGGCGGTGTCGCTACCTTCTCTGCCGCCACGCTCGGCTTGGCGCTGCTTGGCGCATTCCTTGGCGGGCTGATCCTCAACGTGATGCCCTGCGTCTTCCCGATCCTCAGCCTCAAAGCGCTGGCGCTCGCACGCGGCAATTCGCACAATGCAAGGGCCGAAGGGCTGGCCTATTCCGCAGGCGTGGTCCTCGCCTGCCTGCTGCTCGGCGGCGTCATGCTGGCCCTGCGCGCAGGGGGCGAGCAAGTCGGCTGGGCGTTCCAGTTGCAGGAACCGGGCGTCGTCGCCGTGCTGCTGTTGCTGGCCGTGGCGATCACCGCCAACCTCATCGGCGTCTACGAACTCCCCGGCCTTTCGGTTGAGCGCGGCGCTGGCAATTCGGGCGCGTTCGGCACCGGCCTGCTTGCCGCTTTCGTGGCCACGCCATGCACAGGCCCGTTCATGGCCGCCGCGATGGGCGCCGCGCTGGTGCTGCCGATATGGGCCGCTCTGGGCGTATTTGCGGCGCTTGGGCTGGGTCTTGCCCTGCCCTTCCTGCTGCTCGGCTTCGTGCCCGCACTACGCCGCCTTCTGCCCAAGCCCGGCGCATGGATGGAGCGCTTCCGCCGCTGGATGGCCCTGCCGATGGGTCTGACAGCACTGGCGCTGGGCTGGTTGGCATGGCGCATTGGCGAGGCGGAGTTCGCCGCTGCTGCCGTGGCGATTGCTGCTGCGCTCGTCGTGCTGCTGGCATTTGCCGGCAAGGGCCAGCGCCGGGGCCGCGCTGTCATGGCTTGGACACTACCAGCCACGCTGCTGCTCGGCGCAGCCGCCTTCGCCGCCACCCCGCATCTCGCCACCACAACGGCAGGCGAAAGCGGAGGCCTTCTCGCCGCCAAGCCCTTTTCCGAGGCTGCACTGGCTGAAGCGCGCAAGGCGGGGAAGCCCGTCTTCGCCTATTTCACAGCCGACTGGTGCCTGTCATGCAAGGTCAACGAAGGCACTTCGATAGAGCGTGAAAGCACCAAGGCGGCTTTCGAAAAGGCAGGCGTCGTGGTGCTGGTGGGCGACTGGACCCGCCGTGATCCTGCGATCACAAAATTCCTCACGGCCCAAGGCGCGGCGGGCGTCCCGCTTTATCTGTGGTATCCCGCAGGCGGCGGCCCGCGCCAGTTGCCGCAGGTGCTGACCCCCGATATGCTGGCGGGACTGCCGAACCCCTGATTTCAAAGCCCAGTTCCCCCGCGCAGGCGGGGGCCTCGGTATTGTTACGGAACATTTGCGTAAGCCGACTGAGGCCCCCGCCTGCGCGGGGAAGCACAGCTTTGGGCGTTACAAACTCTGCCCGTCATCCACCGAAATGAACGTGCCTGTCACCTGCCGTGAAGCATCCGACGCGAAGAAGAGCATCATATCGTCCAGCGCCGAAATCTCGGTCAGGCGCTTCCTCGGCCACGATGCGACCTGCGCCTTGCCGCCATCGGTATCGAACCATTCGCCATCGATCTCTGTGCGGATATAGCCTGGCTGGATCACGTTGACATTGATCCCCAGCCGCGCCCATTCGCGCGCGAACTGCCGCCCCAGATGCTGAACCGCCAGCTTGGTCGCGGCATAGGCGCTGTCACCCTGCGCCGTCATCTGTGCGGTAATCGATCCGGTCAGGATGATCCGCCCCTTTTCGGACTGCTTCGATCCCGCCGCAATCATCCGCCGCGCCCCTTCGCGCGCGGTCAGGTAAACCCCGTTGAAATTGGTATCGACCACCCGCCGCATCGCGTCCGCAGGCATATCGACAGAGCGCCCTGCCTCGACGATCCCGGCATTGGCCACCACCACATCGGGCACGCCCAACGCCGCTTCTGCCGCATCGAACGCCGCAATGATCGAAGCCTCATCCGTCACGTCCAGCGACACGGCCAGCGCCCTGCCGCCTGCCACGTTGATCTCGTCTGCCAAAGCCGCCACGCGCTCAACCCGCCGGGCGCCCACCACCACTGCCGCCCCTGCTGCTGCATAGAGCCGCGCGAAATGCGCCCCCAACCCGGACGAAGCCCCCGTGATCAGCGCAATGCGGCCTTCAAGCGAGTAGCGCGGCATAGATATCATCCTCTCGATTTCCGACGAGAGGATTTAACCGATTGCTTAACCCATGCAAGCTCTGACTTGGCGCAGGCTGTTGCCCCTTACAGGCCCGCTTCGGCCCTACCCGGCTTCGCGGCAAAACCCTGCAATCCCAACCACCATTGCAGCGCAATCACCCCGCCCTTGGCCGGTTGCAGAAAGGCCGCCAGCAGCGCTACTGCCATCCCCGCCACGATCAGCATCATCACCCAGGCGGGAATTGCCGGATTCAGGCCAAGCTCAATAATCACCGGGGCCATGATGTGCCCGGTCAACAGGATCGAGATATAGGGCGGGAAATCGTCCGCCGCGTGCAGAGTCCAGTTCTGGCCGCACATCCGGCAGCGGTCCACTGGTTTCAGAAACGCAGTGAACAGATGCGTACCGCCACAACGCGGGCACTTGCCCTTCACCCCACGCCAAAGCGCCCCACCCAGACCTTGCGGAAGCGAAGCGCGGTCAATCGGCAGGGCAGCATCTGGCATTGCGCGTCCTACTTGGCGAAGGGGTTTTTCGGGCTGCGCAGCGTCAGCCGGATCGGCACGGCATCAAAGCCCAGTTCGCGGCGGATACCGTTCACCAGATAGCGCCGATAGCTTTCAGGCAATTGGTCCAGCCGCGTTCCGAACAGCACGAAGCCGGGAGGCCGCGTCTTGGCCTGCGTGATATAGCGCAGCTTGATCCGGCGTCCGCCCGGTGCGGGCGGCGGATTGGCGGCCAGCGCATCGTCGAACCAGCGGTTCAGCGCGGCGGTCGCCACGCGCTTTGACCATGCGGCGCGAATCTCGAACGCGGCTTTCAGCAGATCGTCCAGCCCCTTGCCGGTGCGACCGGATATCGCCAGCAGCGGCACGCCACGCACCTGCGCAAGTCCGTCTTCCAACGCGCCACGGATGCCCTGGAACAGGCCCGAAGGGTCTTCGGCAACGTCCCACTTGTTGATCGCGATCATCAGCGCGCGACCTTCTTCGAGCACCATCGAGGCGATCTTGAGATCCTGATGCTCCAGCCCGCGCGTGGCATCGAGCACCAGCACCACGACTTCGGCAAAATCGATGGCATGGCGGGCATCGGCCACCGACAGCTTTTCGAGCTTGTCGGTCACCTGCGCCTTCTTGCGCATCCCCGCCGTGTCGATGAGCCGCACCGGGCGATAGCCCTCACGCTCTGGATCGAACCACTGCCAGTCGATCGCGATGGAATCGCGCGTGATGCCCGCTTCCGGCCCGGTCAGCAGGCGGTTTTCGCCCAGCAGCTTGTTGATCAGCGTCGATTTGCCCGCATTGGGGCGACCGACAATAGCCAGCTTCAGGACGGACTCGGGATCGAACTCCTCCTCGTCGCCTTCAACCTCTTCTTCTTCATCGTCTTCGGCCTGCTTGCCCTCGATATGCGGGCGCAGCGCCTCGAAAAGATCGGCAAGCCCTTGCCCATGCTCGGCCGAAAACGCCACCGGCTCACCAAAGCCAAGTGCAAAGGCATCGTAAATGCCCGAATCGCCCTGCCGTCCTTCGGCCTTGTTTGCCATCAGCACGATGGGCACGCGGCTCTGGCGCAGATAGCGGGCGATTTCCTCGTCCAGCGGGGTCACGCCTGCGCGCGCATCGATCACGAACAGCGCAACGTCCGCCCCAACGAGCGATGCTTCGGTCTGCTGGCGCATCCGGCCCGGCAGCGTATCGGGATCAAGGTCTTCCCACCCTGCGGTATCGACGATGGTAAAATCGAGGCCGAGCAGCGTGGCATCGCCAAAACGGCGGTCGCGGGTAACGCCCGGCTGATCGTCAACCAGTGCGAGCTTCTTGCCGACAAGTCGGTTGAAAAGCGTGGACTTGCCCACATTGGGGCGTCCGATAATGATAACCTGTGGGCGCATCCGCCTCCCGTGGCTGTTCCTGCGCGTGAACGCAAGGGGCCGATTAAGTCAGGGTGTTTGATTAGCCTGCTATTAACCAAGGGTAGAAGGCCTGCCATAACCAAAGCATCGCATAACCCCTCGCATGAGGGAAAAGATCTGCCGTATTGCCGCACTGATGGCGTTCGCCCTGCCCGCACCGGGTAGCAACGCCGCAGAATTAAGCGATTTTTCGCGATCCACGGGGTCATTCACGGCTGACCGCGAATCACTCCCCTACCTGCAGTGCGTGCCCTATGCGCGGCAGGTCAGCGGCATCCATATCTATGGCGATGCGTTAACCTGGTGGGAGCAGGCCGAAGGCCGCTATGCCCGCGGGCGCAAGCCCAAGGCAGGCGCGGTGATGAGTTTCGCGCCCTATGGCCGGATGGAACTCGGCCATGTCGCCGCCGTCAGCAAGGTGATCGATTCGCGCACCGTGCTGCTGCGCCATGCCAACTGGTCCATGATCGACGGGCGGCGCGGCCAGATCGAAGACAATGTGCGGGCGGTGGACGTATCGGACGCAAACGACTGGTCCGAAGTGCGCGTATGGTATGCCCCCATCGGCAATCTCGGCACCACGGCCTGGCCGGTCAACGGCTTCATCTATCCCGAAAAGCCGGGCAAGCAGAAGGGCTTCACCCTTCTGGCGGCAAAACCGGTGGTGAAAGCAAAGGCTGCCGAAGCGCCCCGGTCGCTGGTCGGCGCGGATTTCCTGAAAGGGGTTCGGCCTGAAGTGGATACGAAAGCGGCACCAGTGCGGCGGCAACTGTCCTACAGCTACGGTGCCCCGAAAGCGCCTGCGCAACAGCAGGTGGCAAACCGGCCTGCACGCACGCACCCGGCACTGGCAGACGATCCCATTGGCCGGATCATCGCCGCCAAAACGCGCTAACGGGTAAGGTTTACAGCGCCTGCGCCCCCGCGAAGGCGGGGGCCTCGGTGTTGTTACGCAACCTTGCAATAAACCGACTGAGGCCCCCGCCTTCGCGGGGGCGCACCATTTGGCATCGGTATTGGTTACAGCGACTTGATGATCGCCGAAAAATCCAGCCCGGCGTTGCCCGCATCGGCAAAAGCCGAATAGAGTTCCTCGGCCCGCGCGCCCATCGGCACTTGCGCGCCTGCATCCTTTGCCGCCGCAATGGCAAGCTTGAGATCCTTCAGCATCAGCGCCGTGGCGAAACCACCCTGATAGCCGTTGTCTGCCGGGCTTTGCGGCCCCACGCCCGGCACCGGGCAATAGGACGTCATCGACCAGCACTGGCCCGAAGCTTTCGACGAAATGTCGTAGAACGTCTGGAGGTCCAACCCCAGCTTTTCCGCCATCGCAAAGGTTTCGCAGGTGGCGACCATCGACGCGCCAAGCAGCATGTTGTTGCAGATCTTCGCCGCCTGACCCGCGCCACTGGCGCCAGCGTGGATCACCGCCTTGCCCATCGCGGCAAGGATCGGCTCCGCACGGGCGAAAGCCTCGTCGCTGCCGCCGACCATGAACGTCAGCGTGCCACCATTGGCCGCCGCGATGCCGCCCGAAACCGGCGCATCGACCATGACGTAACCGGCCGCTTCGGCAGCCGTTGCAACCTCGCGCGCGGTAGCAACGTCGATAGTCGAACAATCCAGCAGCAGTGCCGATGTGGGCGCATGGCCAACGACATCGGCAGCGTAGACCGATTTCACGATGGCGCCGTTGGGCAGCATCGAAACCACCGCGTCCGCGCCCTGCACCGCGTCCTTCACCGACGTGTAGGTGGTGCAACCATTCTCGGTCGCACGCGCCAGCGCTGCTTCGGCCAGATCGAAAGCGTGGACATCATGCCCCGCCTTCACAAGATTTGCGGCCATGCCGCCGCCCATGTTGCCAAGGCCAATGAACGCGATTTTCATGGACTTAACGCCCCTTCCACACGCCGGGGCGCTTTTCGATGAAGGCCTTCATGCCCTCGGCCTTGTCCTCGCTGGCGGTCAGCACCTGGAACAGGCGGCGTTCGAACAGCAGGCCTTGGTCCAGCGTCGTTTCGAACGCGGCGTTAACCATTTCCTTGTTGGCGACGACAGCCATCGGCGGCATCGCGGCAATGACCTCGGCGGTCTTCAGCGCATCGGCCAGCAGATCGGCCAGTGGCACTACGCGGGTGACAAGGCCCGAACGCTCGGCCTCGGCGGCATCCATCATGCGGCCGGTCAGACACATGTCCATCGCCTTTGCCTTGCCCACGGCGCGGGTCAGGCGCTGCGATCCGCCCATGCCGGGAGCCACGCCCAGCTTGATTTCGGGCTGACCGAACTTGGCATTGTCCGATGCGATGATGAAATCAGCCATCATCGCCAGTTCGCAACCACCGCCCAGCGCGAAGCCGTTAACCGCCGCGATCCACGGCTTGCGCGTGGTCTTCACAAGGTGGCTGGTCCACTTCGAGAAGAAGTCCTCGTTGTAGAAATCCGCAGCAGGCTTGTCGGCCATTTCCTTGATGTCGGCCCCGGCGGCAAAGGCTTTTTCGCCCGAACCGGTCAGCACGGCGCAGCGCTGCGAAGGATCAGCCTCGAACGCGGCAAATGCCTCGATCAGGTCCGCCAGAACCTGCGAATTCAATGCGTTCAGCGCCTGCGGGCGGTTCAGCGTGATGAGGGTGACGGCACCCTTCTGTTCGACGAGGATGGTTTCAAAGGTCATAGCGGTTTCCATTCGTCAGCAGCGCCCAGCGGCGCAAAAATCTGGTCCAGCAGGTCGTCTGTCACGCCTTCTGGCGTCGCGGGCGACCACTTGGGCGCGTGGTCCTTGTCCACGATCACGGCGCGCACGCCTTCGGCAAAATCGGGCAGCGTCAGCACCCGCGCGCCCACGCGATATTCCATCGCCATGTTCGCGGCAAAGTCCGGCAGCGTAAGGCTGGTGGCCAGTTGGCGCAGCGCAACCTTGCAGGTCTGCGGGCTTTTGGTGCGCAGCGTGGCCAGCGTCGCAGTCGCGAACTCCGATCCGTCAGCCTCCAGAGCGGCGAGAATGTCCTCATAGCGGTTCGATGCGAAAAGCCGCTCGATCGCGTCGGCGTGCGCCGCGATCTTCGGTTCGGGCGGAACGGCAGAGAGTTCGCGCAGGATCGCAGGGATGTTCGCAGGATCTGCGGAAATTCGTGCCTTGGCATCAGCCAGATTTTCCGAAGGCAGATAATGCGTCGCCAGTCCTGCCCAAACGCATTCGGCACCATCAAGCCGCGCGCCAGTCAGCGCAAGATATTGGCCCAACCGCCCGCGCAAACGCGAAAGGAACCAGCCGCCGCCTACGTCGGGGAACAGGCCAATGCCGGTCTCGGGCATCGCCAGCTTGGTATTTTCCGTTGCGACACGGTAGGTTGCGGGGCCGGAAATGCCCACGCCGCCGCCCATCGTGATGCCATCCATGAACGCCACCACCGGCTTGCCATAGGTCATCAGCAGATGGTTGAGCTGGTATTCGTC